>FZLS01000004.1 GCA_900197625.1 Rhodobacteraceae bacterium Water-Bin34
AATCAATCAAGATTGCCAGAAGAGTTAGATTACAAATTAAAATTTAGAATTCAAAACAGAGAGTTTTTCCACTTTTTAATTTAAATCTCTTTTGGTTTTTATTTAAACCATCAAAATTTTACCGTATGAAAGTAAGTGGTGGGCGACCCTGGAATCGAACCAGGCGTGCGTCTCCGCGAGGGAGTTACAGTCCCCTGCCACACCTTGCGGCCTGTCGCCCTTAGATATGTAAACATACCCAACGAAGGCCTGAATAGGCGGAGTGAACACGTTCGTCAACATCAAAAAACAACAAAGTGAACTTGCAGTGCAAGCTTAAGCAGTGCAAAGAGTAATAAATTGATAAGGACATCTCAAATGGCACCAAGATCAAAGAAAAAACCACTTTGGATTGTTGAAAAAGAACGCCAAAGAAGTGCTGGGAATGCCGAAACTGTTTGGTTATTTGGGCTACACGCAGTGCGTGATGCCTTAGAGAATCCCATGCGGGAACGCATTCGCCTTATGGTGACTAAAAATGCGAGCGATAAATTATCTGACTCAATACTAAAATCTGGAATTAATGCCGAGGTCATTGATCCAAGAAAATTCAATCCACCTATTGACCCTCAATCAGTTCATCAAGGCGCCGCACTTGAGGTAAAGCCTTTAGATTGGGGAAATATGTCAACAGTTTGCGCACCTCGAAATGATAAAAATGCAAGATTAGTTATTCTAGATAGAGTAACTGATCCACATAACGTAGGCGCAATATTGCGATCAGCAGAAGTATTTGGTGCTAGAGCTGTAATCGCTACAGCAAGGAATTCAGCGCCTGAAACTGGTGCATTAGCAAAAACAGCATCAGGGGCTCTCGAACGTCAACCATATCTGCGAGTTAGAAATCTTGCCACCTCGATTAAATCATTAAAAGAAATGGGTTACTATGTAGTAGGTCTAGATGGTACAGCTGAAAATAGCATTGATGATATCGTGGAACTCAATATCAATAAACCTTTAGCGATAGTGCTTGGAGCTGAAGGACCAGGCTTAAGAGAATTAACTAAAGAAACATGCGATGAACTGGTGAAAATAAAATACGCCGCGGCTTTTGGATCACTTAATGTTTCAAACGCTGCTGCAGTTGCGTTATATGCCACAAAACCCAAGTAAAATTTATCATTTTGAATATTATTTTACATTTCATTGCTCAATGAGGTTACTTAATTAAGTCACTACTTGTGAATAAATTTTTAATCAAATAACCTTAAGTAAATTTACCAATGAGCTAATAAAATGAAAATACAATTTTCATATTTAAACAGAAAATTTATTTTTAAATTATTTGCAAATATTTCTTTATTAATTTTTATTTTATGTACCCCAAGCAAAGTATTTTCTGCAATTATTCAAGAAAATATAATTTTGAAAAATGCATTCTCTGAAAATATAGAAAATTATGAACCAAAATTACGACCAGTAAATTTATCAGCAAAAAAAATAACTTTGATTAATAATTCAGATGAAAATTACATCATCCCTCCGACGAAGCCAAAAAATTTCGATGCGTTAGTAAAGCAAGCTAAAATTTCTGAATTAATGAATAGTAATATATCATTTAATGAATCCAGCAGACAAAATATCGATAAGGTTGATTTATTTTTGGAAAATGACAATCAAAAATTTAATTTTATTAATAGATTTGACACTGATTTATACACCTTAATCAGTACATTTGGTTCAATTGAACAAAAATGTGCATTATTTAGGAAAAATAATGGAATTTACCAGTCTGCAAAAATTGACCAAGAAATAGATGGCTGGAAAATATTAGAAATAAATCCAAAAAGTATAAAAGTTAAAAAAGGCAACCAATCAGAAACTATCAAAATACTTAATTAAATATCTACAATAAAATTGCAGCTGCCAATCCAAGGAACGCAAAGAAACCAATTACGTCAGTAAATGTCGTTACCAAGGCGCTGGAGCCCAGAGCAGGATCTAAATTGAACTTATCAAGGACTAAGGGCACTAATATCCCTGCCAATCCAGCCATTAACAAATTTAAAATCATGGCCACTGCCAGTACAATCCCCAACATTGGAAATCCATACCAATAATACCCAATAAATCCGATAATAATAGCAAAAATCAAACCATTAAGAAGTCCAACCAACGCTTCTCGTCTAATAACACGCAAAGCATTTGCGGATGTTAAATCTTTAGTTGCCAGAGCTCGCACAGCAACTGTTAAAGTTTGTGTTCCAGCGTTTCCTCCCATAGAAGCCACAATTGGCATTAAAACAGCAAGTGCCACAATAGCTTCGATGGTTGATGAGAATTGAGCAATTACAATTGACGCAAAAATTGATGTGATCAAATTTAGTCCAAGCCAAGGGAACCTTTGCCGGACTGTAACAAGTATAGTATCAGTTAAGCTTTCATCACCTACACCTGCTAACAGCTTAATATCTTCATCTGCTTCATCCCCTAAGACTTCCATAGCGTCGTCCATTGTTATGACACCTACCAGCCTATTTTCTTCATCTACAACAGGGGCAGACACCATATTATATTGATTAAATGCGTAAGCTACATCCTCTTGAGATTGCAAAACTGGAATTGTCCTAAATTCTTCATCAATCAATTCTACTAACTGAGTGGACCTTTGAGCACGTAACAAAGTTGACAAAGCAATCTTTCCAATTGGTTTTGACATTGGATCGATGACAATAATATCATAAAACTGCTGGGGTAAAGTTTTACTTTTTCTTAAATTGTCTATTGCTTGCCCAACGCTCCAGTGGGTTGGCGCCATAACCAACTCTCTAGCCATTAATCGCCCTGCTGTCCCCTCTGGGTATTTTAATGAATTTAAAACAGCAATTTGATCAGTAGTATCTAATACTTCAATAACACGGTTTTGTTCAGATTTTTCTAGATCTTCAACTAAATCAACAACATCATCTGTCTCTAAATCCTTCAAAACTTGAGAGACTAATTCATCAGACATTTCTTCAATCAATTCACCAGAGAGACCTTCATCCATTTCGGCGAAGACCTCACCATCTATTTCTTTTCCCCAAAGTTGGATAAGGGCAGAACGGCTAGTTGGATCGATTTGTTCGAACAGATCTGCAATATCAGCAGCATGATATTGATCAAATAATGTTACTAGACCGTTTTTATCTTGAGTTTCAATAAATGAAAGTACGTTATCAACTAAATTAGCGTCCATTTCATAGGCACGCTCAGGTAGTTCATTTTCAATATCAGGGTTATCATCCATGAAACGCCTCAGGCAATAAAGCAAATAAGCTAGAAATTAATTTGTAGTTATAAATAAACTAGGGATTATTTTAAGTATACACAACGTATCAAAATTTTATTGAATTTATTCATCGCCTATACTGTTGGATATCCGATATCATTTAAAGCCAAAGTTATTTCATCAAGGATTTTTGGATCATCAATTGTAGCAGGTGCTTTATAAGTTTCTCCATCTGCAATTTTAACGATTATACCTCTTAAAATTTTACCTGAACGTGTTTTGGGAAGTCGTTCTACTATTATACCTTTTTTAAAGGCTGCGACTGGTCCAATCTTTTCTCTAACTAATTGAATACATTCATTTATAATTTCTTCATCTGATTTTTTAGTGCCTACGTTTGTACACAGTAGACCAATAGGCAATTGACCTTTCAGCGCGTCAGCGGCACCTATTACCGCACATTCAGCAACATCTGGATGGCTTGCTAAAACCTCTTCCATTTGACCAGAAGACAATCTATGACCTGCAACATTCATTACATCGTCCGTACGAGCCATAATGTAGAGATAATTGTCTTCATCCTTATAACCTGCGTCGCCTGTTTCATAGTAACCAGGAAATGTGTCTAGGTATGATTTGTTATATCGGTGATCAGCGTTCCAGATAGTGCTTAAAGTTCCAGGTGGGAGTGGCAATTTTATGGCAATAGAACCTAGATTTCCATTTGGAAGTTCTTTGCCAAATTCATCAAGTATCTGGATATTATAGCCTGGCATTGCAACAGTAGGAGATCCAAGCTTAATAGGTAATTTTTCAATACCCCAGGGATTTGAGGCAATTGCATAGCCTGTCTCTGTTTGCCACCAATGGTCTATCACCGGTATCTTTAAATGATGTTTTGCCCACTCAATAGTATCTGGATCAGCACGCTCACCAGCAAGAAATAAACTCTCAAGAGAACTCAAATTATATTTTTTTATGTATTCTCCCTGAGGATCAACTCGTTTAATTGCACGAAATGCTGTTGGCGCCGTGAATAATACTTTTATATTATATTCTTCAATAATTCGCCAAAAAGTTCCAGGGTCTGGAGTACCAATTGGCTTACCCTCAAACACAACAGTAGTATTTCCATTAAATAATGGGGCGTAACAAATATAAGAATGTCCAACTATCCAGCCAACATCTGATGCCGCCCAAAAAACCTCACCAGGGTTAACATCATAAACATTTTTCATGGTCCAAGTTAGTGCTACAATATGACCTGCAATTGGCCTTAAAACGCCTTTGGGTTGCCCAGTAGTTCCTGAAGTATAAAGAATATACGCAGGATCTGACCCACTCATCTTCTCACATTCAGCAGGATTTATGCCCTGCTGAGCCTCAACCCAATCTAAATCTCGTCCTTCTATCAGTTCTGCCTGTAAAATTTCACGTTGATAAATGATACATTTTTCTGGTTTGTGCGTTGCTATATTAATCGCTGCATCAATCAACGGCTTATATGCAATAATTCCAGATGGCTCAACGCCACAGGATCCCGCCAATATGACCTTTGGTGTACAATCATCAATTCTAGTAGCTAATTCATTTGCAGCAAAACCACCAAATACTACTGAATGAACTGCACCAATTCTTGCACATGCAAGCATTGCAACAATCGCTTCAGGTATCATAGGCATGTAGATTATGACCCTATCACCTTTTTCAACTCCTTGGCTTTTTAGTAAGCCACCTAATTTTG
The DNA here is from genome assembly GCA_900197625.1 of Rhodobacteraceae bacterium Water-Bin34. GTDB lineage: Bacteria > Pseudomonadota > Alphaproteobacteria > Rhodobacterales > Rhodobacteraceae > Amylibacter. Next base: position 4,995 of record FZLS01000004.1, read on the forward strand.
AAGTTTGGTTTTGGAGTTTTAAAAAAGATGTTTTACTTTTATTTCCAGTTATCGGGCTGTCATAGATAATGGCTGTTTGCTCACCATTGCCTGCTAAAACATGTCGATCAACTGCGTTATAACATGTATTGACTTCAGCATCACTAAACCATTCATAAAACGGCGCATTATCTTCAAAAAGTGCTTTTGTGGGTGGTGTTATCCATTCAACTTGGTTTGCAGCTTCCATCCAAAACTTTTCTGGGTCGGATTTTGCAGCTTCGTATATAGTCTCATATGACATTTAAACTTATTCATCCTATACTTTTGAGAAAATACCTATTTATGCAATTAAGGTAATTATTCATATTCTTCAGTAAAAATTTTTGAGAAACTAACCATAGTTTTACCAAGATCAATCCTCATCCTAGCTTCATAGTCACATGGATCGAATGGATCATCAACAGGCAAGACTTCGCGTCCAAATAACCAACTTAATCTTCCAGCATCTAAATTGCCTCGAACAAAAATTTCCTCACCAAAGCTCTCAATTAAGGATAACATAAATACTTCATCAGCTTTTCGATCTACATTGCGCCTATCGGCATATCTTTCCCTGCGAATTATTGGTGTTGGCCCTTTTTTATTTGGCCGTCTGATTGTAAATTGAAAATCAGATCCGGGTAACCTCGATGGAAATCCTCTGTGTTTATGCATTTTAACCCCATCTAATATTTCTTTGTTGATGCAATGCATAAAGAAGAAATAATACTTAATTTATAGTATTTATGAATTACTAGATTTTTTTACTCTAAAAATTGATTTATGGTCAATATCCAGATGTTTATTCAAACAAATTTTTGAAGGAATAATTATAATGATTTCTATAGCTTTAAAAAAACATAAAATTAAACCTAACAATTAAGATTATTTTTAATTGTTAGGTTAAATATTATTCAAAGTATATGAAGTTAGATTCAGATTTTTATCTATAAAAAAATAGTTCTCTATCAAGTCAAAGATTGTAATATCTGATCTAAACTAACCTTTGCATCACCATATAACATTCTAGTATTTTCCTTGAAGAAAAGCGGGTTTTCAATTCCAGAATAACCTGTTCCTTGACCGCGTTTAGACACGATAACAGATTTTGCCTTCCAGCATTCTAGAACAGGCATACCTGCAATGGGGCTATTTGGATCCTCTTGAGCAGCAGGGTTAACAATATCATTTGAGCCAATCACAATTGCAATATCAGTTTCAGGAAAATCATCATTGATTTCATCCATTTCTAAAACAATATCATAGGGCACCTTTGCCTCAGCTAATAAAACATTCATATGTCCAGGCAATCGACCAGCCACTGGATGAATTGCAAAACGAACATTTTTTCCTTTATCTCTCAAGCGCCTAGTAAGCTCTGAGACTGATTGCTGTGCTTGTGCAACGGCCATTCCATAGCCAGGAATTATTACAATGTTTGTTGCTTCATTTAATTGTGCAGCCACAGAATTTACATCAGTAGCAACCATCTCACCATCAATCTCCATTGCAGGGCCTTTTGCACCACCAAATCCACCTAATATGACAGATATAAATGATCGGTTCATTGCCTTACACATTATGTATGAAAGAATAGCACCTGACGAACCTACTAAAGCCCCAGTTACAATAAGCAAATCATTTCCGAGTAAGAAGCCAGTTGCAGCTGCCGCCCAACCTGAATAGCTATTAAGCATTGATACAACCACCGGCATATCAGCACCACCAATTGCTGCTACCAAATGCGCACCTAATGCAAATGCAATTATCATCATTAAATATAACGTCCATGATCCAACATGGTTCATGTACATTATCAGTAAAATTAAACTGAGGATTAATGCAGCAATGTTGAGTACATGCCTAAAAGGAAGAACTAGAGCTTTACCATCAATTTTTCCAGCTAGTTTCCCATATGCAATTATTGAACCCGTGAATGTAATCGCGCCAATAAATACTCCTAGAAATACTTCCACTTCGTGTATAGCAATCTCAGCTCCTACTAATCCATGAGTTCCTAAAATATCAGAATTCAAACCAATAAAAACTGCCGCTAATCCTACAAATGAATGTAATGCTGCAACGAGTTGGGGCATTTCAGTCATTTCGACTCTTTGAGCCACAACCATACCAATGAATGCGCCAACACCTAACAACGGAATTAATAGGACTATAGACCAGCCTCCTATTCCAGGGCCAAACACAGTTGCGATAACGGCAAATGCCATTCCCACAATACCATACCAAACAGCTCTTTTTGCTTTTTCTTGATTGCTAAGGCCACCAAGCGCTAGAATGAACAAAACTGATGCGGCAATATATGTAGCTGTTACAATACCAATACCCATAATTATCCCTCCTAAGATTTCTGAAACATTTGTAACATTCGTCTGGTAACCATGAAGCCACCCACGATGTTAATCATGGCAATAAGCACCGAAATACTAGCCAGAACTGTTATTATAAAACCACCACTACCAATTTGGAGTAAAGCGCCCAAAATAATAATGCCTGATATGGCATTAGTTATCGCCATCAAAGGAGTATGAAGTGAGTGACTTACATTCCAAATAACTTGAAAGCCAATAAAGCACGACAAAACAAAAACAATAAAATGCTGCATAAAGGATGCTGGAGCATATGCTCCAATTAGTAACATAAGTAATCCACCAAATACTAATAATGCGGTTTGTTGCGATCCAGCTTTCTTTAACTTTAAAGCTTCTTGTGCCATTAATTCTTCACTCGATGGCTCTGGAGCACTTGGTGCTTTTGCTGCTATTGCAGCAATTTTAGGAGGGGGCGGTGGAAAAGTTATTTTTCTTTTATAAGCTGCAGTAGCTCCACGTATTACATCATCTTTCATATCATGTTTTAATTTCCCATCCTTGTTAGGAGTTAAATCTGACATCATATGACGTATGTTTGTTGAGTATAATGTTGATGATTGAGCTGCCATCTGGCTTGGGAAATCAGTATAGCCAACTATTGTGACACCATTCTCAGATACTACCTTCTTATCCATCACAGTTAAGTCACAATTGCCACCTCGTTCAGCAGCCAAATCAACTACTACAGACCCTGGCTTCTGTAATTTAACCATGTCCTCAAGCCATAACTTTGGCGCATCCCGTCCAGGTATTAATGCAGTGGTAATTACAATATCCATTTCAGGTGCAAGTTCACGGAATTTAGCTAATTGCTTTTCTCTAAACTCTGGGCTTGATGGAGAGGCATACCCTCCAGTTTCTGCACCATCAGATTGTGCTTCTTCAAAGTCTAAATACACGAACTCTGCACCCATACTTTCTATCTGTTCTGCTACTTCTGGTCTCACATCAAAAGCATAAACCATAGCACCAAGAGAAGTTGCAGCACCGATTGCTGCGAGGCCAGCAACGCCAGCACCCACAATCAATACTTTAGCTGGAGGCACTTTTCCTGCTGCGGTTACTTGACCAGTAAAAAAGCGCCCAAAATTATTACCAGCTTCCATAACTGATCGATAACCCGCGATATTTGCCATAGAAGAAAGAGCATCCATCTTCTGTGCACGACTAATACGTGGCACCATGTCCATTGCAATAACATGGGCGCCTTTTTTATTAGTCGCCTCCAGGAGAGATGAGTTTTGACCTGGATAAAAAAAGGAAATTAAAGTTTGACCTTCTTTTAAACGCTTTACTTCAATGTCTTCAGGTGGGCGAACCTTTGCGACAATGTCCACTTCTTTAAATAATGATGCAGCACTAGATAAAACTTTCACTCCAGCATCTTTGTAATCTTTGTCAGAAAATCTTGCAGCTTCTCCTGCACCTTTTTCAATATAACATTCATAACCAAGCTTTTGCAGCTGTATAGCTGACTCAGGTGTCATTGCTACTCGGTTTTCTCCGAGGAAAATTTCTTTAGGTGTCCCTATGCGCATGACAAACCTCCATTGTTCAAGCGTCGCCGAATTTAGACTCGACAGATTTATACATTATTTAGGTAACTTAGCATTATTAAAAATTTACGCCAGCGGTCATCATAAAATAATTAGATATTTGGGTAAGACAAAACTAAATTCCATTTTTTTGGATTATATTTTGTTCAAGAAATGATAATTATTCTAAAATATTTAGATAAAATTTTATAATTGAGCCATAATCTCGTCTGATACATCCATGTTAGTAGTAACATTTTGTACATCATCATCATCTTCTAAGCTTTCAATTAATCTCATCAGCTTTTCAGCCCCACTCAAATCTAATTCTGTCATTGTGGTAGGTTTCCATATTAACTTTGTAGTCTCACTTTCTCCTAGAGCGGCTTCTAGAGCCTTTGAGACATCATTGAGATCTGTTGAATCACAATATATATCATGCCCATCCTTTGTTGATTCAACATCTTCTGCACCTGCTTCAATTGCATGTTCAAATATTGCATCATCATCACCGGCATCTGGACCATAAACAACTAAACCTTTTCGCTCAAACATAAATGAAACAGCACCTGTTTCAGCTAAATTCCCTCCCGATTTAGTAAATAATGAACGAACTGATGAAGCGGTTCTATTTTTATTGTCAGTCATTGCTTCAACAATTACTGCTACTCCATTAGGACCATATCCTTCATATCGGATTTCATCATAATTTTCGTCATCTCCCCCAGTAGCTTTACCAATTGCTCTATCGATAACATCTTTGGGTACAGAATTTGATTTGGCTTCCTTAACTGCCAGACGCAGTCTTGGGTTTTTTTCCGGGTCTGGATCACCCATTTTTGCAGCAACAGTTATTTCCTTTGATAGCTTAGAAAATAGCTTTGATCGAAGTTTATCTTGGCGACCTTTACGATGCTGGATATTTGCCCACTTAGAATGGCCTGCCATGATATTAATTCCTTAAAATAATGTTTGTAGATTGCTTCATACAAATATGACAAATATTTTTCAATACCATGCCGATATAGTTTATAAAAATATATAAAAAAAATACTTATTTAGTTTGTATTTTTTTCACATCATTTCGTGGGCGAACTAAAAATACCCCAAAACACATCACTGCAAATGCTGCCCAAATGAATTCAGAATAAGTTTCCTTAAGCAAAATCATTGACCAAATGACCCCAAAAAATGTCACTAGGTAGGCCACAAGTCCTGCGAAAACTGGTCCGCCTTGCCCAATCAACCAAATAAAACCTGCATAAGCAAAGCCTGTAGTTAACCCTATTATTAAGATAGCAAAATCAGTAAGTTCAATTCCATTTTCCCATAGTGGAATAAATGAGCCTTGTGAAAAAACAATTACACCTAAAACTAATGAGCCTAATGCTGCAGACCCCAACAACGTTTCTACTGGCGTCATCCCATCCAATCCAAAATATGCAATGAAGTTATCTTCAACCGCGTAACATAATGGTGATAATATCGCTAAAAGAACAAACCCAGCCTTTGTAGGATCTGGCAAACTTGCTTGAGGGCCTATTAGAAGAATAATAGATATTGCTCCCATCAAAACTCCAAGTACACGTTTTTTTTGATAGCTCTCATGCCCTGTCAAAATAGCTATTGGCATTATGAATATTGGAACCATAGCTATCGTGATGGCCATTACGCCAGCTGGAAGGTGGAATGCAGCTGAGTAAGTTATTATACCTGGCAATATTGTACCAAATGCCATGATCCAACCAAAAAGAATTATCCTCTTTTGTGTTAACTTTAAAATTCGTCTTTTTGGTAAAAAAAGAATTAAAGCTACAATGGCTGCTAGAAATACTTGCCAAAACAAAACACCTAAGACCGGATAGCCACCAGATACAGCAACTTTAATTGCTGGTATTGTTAATCCCCATGTAGCGCCTATTATAATAAGTGGAATAAACAGCCAAGTCTTAGTATTCATGATGGTTCAGATTGCTGTAATCTTCCACCAATACGAATTTGGACGACATTTTTTGCTAGTCCAGTTTTATCATCTGTTTCAACATAAATACCACATAAAGTTGCTTCATCAGCAGCAGGTGTAAATCTATCTTTGTTCATCCCTGTAATAAACCTTCGCAATGGTTCATCTTTTTGCATACCAATTATACTATTGTAATCACCACACATTCCCGCATCAGACTGATGTGCCGTTCCTTTAGGAAGAATTTGTGTATCTGCCGTTGGGATATGCGTATGAGTTCCTATTACCAGAGAAGCACGACCATCAAGCCAATGTCCAATTGCAACTTTTTCTGAAGTGGCCTCCGCATGGAAATCAACAATTACTGCATCAGCCATTCCACCTAATGGCGCAGCTTTTAAAGCTGTGTCGAGGGCTGAAAACGGATCATCATATGGTTTCTTCATAAAAACTTGACCTAAAGCCTGAGCAACTAGAACTTTCTTACCATTTTGAGCCTTTATTAATCGAGATCCTTTTCCAGGTGCTGTTTTAGCAAAATTTAAAGGGCGTATAATTCTTGGCTCTTGTTCACAGAAAGTTAACATATCCCTTTGATCAAATGCGTGGTCACCTAAGGTTATACAATCTACTCCAGAATCAATTAAAACTTTTGCATGACTTCCAGAAAGCCCCATGCCACCAGTTGCATTTTCACCGTTTACAACCACAAAATCTAAACGCCATTTTTCACGTAAACTTTTCAATCGCTCACTAATAGCTTTACGGCCAGACCGGCCCATTATATCACCAAGAAATAAAAGTCTCATATAAACCCGATATCCGTATTATATCAAAAGGACAAGATACCTTGTTCGGTTATTATTGCGTCTAGCTTATAATCAGTAGCTTCTCTAGGAACCAGTAATACTTCCTGAGCACTATAAGCAAACCCTACTGCAACAATCTTTTTTAAATTAGAAATTTCTTCAAAAGATCGATCATAAAAACCACCTCCATATCCTAACCTATATCCATTTGTATCAAATGCAGCCAATGGAGTAATTATTACATCCGGTATTAAAAGGTTACTTTTTTCAGGTATCTGAGCTCCAAATGCACCAGAAACCATTTTAGTTTCAGGTGTCCATTCTAAAAACTTAAGTGGCGCACCATCTTTCACTACAACTGGAACACAAATCTTGTATCCACGCTGCCAAATTTTTTTCATCGCCATTAATGGACTTATTTCAGTTCGAATTGGCATATAAGCGCCAATAACAAGATTAGTGTCATGGGTTTTTAGATAATTAAACAATTGAGCATTTGCTTTCTTATCAAGTTCGGCCGCATGGGCTTCTGCTCTTGCTCTGAACGCTGCTTTTCTACAAAGCGTTTTTAAATTTTGTATATTTTCCATTTCAAATTTCATTATTTGTATTGCTAAATTATCTATTAAGTGGCGGGCCCACATCAGAACGCGATATCATTGCAATCGCATTCAACGCAGCGGTGGAAGGGGTTAATTTCCCGGAGCCTGTGTAATACAGGTGGGTACCGGATATGATATACCAGGGTAAGTCACAGAGCCAGTTCCCTCAAGAAAGCTTATCGGCCACTGAAATTGAGCTTCTCACAAGAAGGGCAGAACCCGCCTAAAATTTTTTTAATGAGTTTTATTCAAATTTTCAAGTAGTCAAAGTCAATCTTTGGAAACTATTTACGAGCGTTTGCCCGAGCGGAAGCTGCAGCTGAACGGATTTCTTCAGCTATTTCATCTGCTTCTTCAGGGTCAAAATCTAAAGGTACTTCTATTCCCTTTGCTTCTACAAACAATCGAACCATTCCTTCACTGGTTGGACCAATTTGCAAATTAGCTTCCATATCAACTTCTGAATTAATTCCCATGATTTAATACCATATCTGTTTCTATCTGTTTGTTTTTCTTCGCTATCAAGAGAAAGTACTAAATTCAAGTATGATCGGACTTGCCAGACATGAATGCATAAGTTAAATGACGCCCAGTGCCGGCGTAGCTCAGTAGGTTAGAGCGCTTGATTGTGGATCAAGAGGCCCCCCGTTCGAGCCGGGGCGCTGGTACCATTTAAATTCAGCAAAGAGTTTAATCAAAAATCAGTCGGTGCTCCACCTTCAGATTTCCTTTTCTCTACAAAACTTTTTAGTTCTTCTTTGATTGCGACATCCATCGGAGGAGCTACAAAATCTTTTATAATTTGTTTGTACATTTTATGAGCTCTTTGAGCAGTCCAAGTTCCACCATTTAATTCCCAAGCCTCATAATTCGTCCAGTCAGATATTAATGGAGTGTAAAAAGCGTCTTCATATCTTTCCTGAGTATGTTTGGCGGAGAAATAATTTGCTCCCGGTAAATACCCAACCTCTTTTACAGCACTAATTGCTATATCATCTGGGCTTGTATTACATAAAGATGGTTCCATATATCTTTGTATATGCTGCAGTATTTCACAATCCATAATGAACTTTTCTGGACTTGCAATCAATCCTCCCTCAAGCCATCCAGCTGCGTGATAAACAAGATTAGTTCCAGATTGGACGGCTGCCCACAAAGAGTTAGATGTCTCCCAGATAGCCTGACCATCTGGTACGTTAGCAGTACAAACACCAGATGATCTCATCGGCAAACCATAATATCTAGCCATTTGTCCAGTCATCTGAGTAGCGCGCATATATTCTGGAGTACCAAATGCAGGCGCACCTGATTTCATATCAACGTTTGAGGTGAATGTACCTATCATTGAAGGGCAACCTTTACGAATCATTTGGATCATAACGATTGCGGCCAAGCCTTCAGCCAAAGACAATGTAACCGCACCAGACATTGTAACTGGAGCCATGGCACCTGCTAAAGTAAATGGCGTCACAACAATAGGTTGGCCTCGCTTAGCTAAACGAATCGTACCATCTAACATTGGGAAATCATGCTTTAGAGGAGAAACAGAATTAATATTAGTATACATTCTAGGTTTTTCTTCAAACTCTTCGTGTGTAAGTCCACCAGCTATTCTAACCATCTCCATGACATCTTCGACACGTTCTTTTCCTAAAGAATAGGCATGTACGACTTTGTCAGTTAGAACTAATTTCTCATATAAACAATCAAGGTGTCTAACCGATGCGTGAATATCAATAGGTTCAACTGGATATCCACCAGCTACATGAATACAGTTAAAAAACTGTGTAAGCTTCATAAAATCCCTGAAACCCTCAAAATCACCTGCTCGCTTTCCACGTTCCAAATCCCACATATTAGGTGGAGATGATACATTTACAAACGCCATTTTTGTTCCACCAAGTGTGATTTTTCGTTCAGGATTACGTGGAGTTATGGTGAATTCTTGAGGCACATAAGAGAGCATTTCTGCTAGAAGGTCACGACCGATACGAACATTCTCCCCATTTACTTTTGCACCACCTTTTTTTAAAATTTTCAGCGCTTCTGGGTTCATAAATTCAATTCCAATATTTTCCAATATTTCCAAAACACCCTCATGAATATTCTGAATGCCGTCCTCACCAAGAGGTTCTATTGGATTGTCAGTATTGACAACTTGTCGCCAAGGCATCTGGCTAATCGATGAACTTGAAGTGCGTTGATTTCCTGCTCTTCCACCAGATCTTTTTCGCTTTAATGTCATATTACTCCCCCATAATGTTCAAAGAATGCGGTATAATACCTAGCAAGCTTATCCATTTACGACAAAAAAGTCGGTCTTGTATCTTTTTACAATATTTCAGGAAGCTCTAATATATCGTCCAAAACGACATCTGCTAAACCTGATATTTGATCAATATTAGCAGGCCCAGACAAGACGCCAACATTCAAACCTACTCCAGCATTACGGCCAGCATTCAAATCGTGCGTACTATCTCCAACCATAGCTATTTCATCTGGTTTCAAGCCAAGTGCATCACAGAAGCCTAAAATTGTATCACCAGATGGCTTAGGCTTGAAGCCACTATCACATCCAATAACTTCATCAAATAAATGCAAACAAGAAAGTTTTTCCAATTGTATCAATGTCGGTGCTTCTGCAGCATTAGTGATTACACTCAAAAAATAACCTTTTTTCTTCAAATCTGACATGAAAACTTCAAGGTTACAGAGTGCAATAGGTTCTAAATCATTAAATGCAATCTCACTTTTTTGCATTATATCTTCAACAACTAAATCAGGAAAAGCTTTCTTCCATACATCAATCACATCATTAGTTGTACCATTTACAAAAACAGAGCCTCCAACGAATTTTTCCAAAGCTAAATTGAAACCCGCTTCTTCTGCTAAAACTAATTGTTTATCACTTTGATTAGGGAATATGCTTTCAATTAATGAGATTAATCCTTTTGACCAGCTAGCTTCAAAATCAATTAACGTCCCGTCTTTATCAAAAGCTATTCCTTTTATTTTATCCATGTCACGTCCAATTAGGTAAATTCCCACCAGGTAAAAACTGCCTGGCTAAGAATGGTTCATTAAATTCAAAACACTTTGTTTCACAAAAATCTTGAACCCATGCGTCATCCATAAGTATAAAATCAAGCACAGAGCCCAAAAATACTAAATCCTTTGCTCCAGCCTTAACATCACTTATATCTGCACCCGAACTGCTTAAAAATATTCCAAATAGTTCATGATCAGCTGCTAACCAATCTATTGCTTTTATTGCTAGGATTTCAGCTGATGCTGGATTAGAAACCATAAACTTCCCTATCTTTATCATTAAATTATTATTGAATTTAAAAAATTATTTAAGCAAAACCATTAACTTATGTGAAAAAATTTATGCGACATCCCGCCACTAGGTCAACTTGTCACTTTTTAATTTTGACTTCAATAAATTATTTGTGGTTCATGAAACTAAATGCATCTCGACAAGATAGGTTAGTCAAACCAGCTTTATTACGTGGTTGGAAACGTAAGTGCCCAAACTGTGGATCTGGACCTATGATGGATGGATATTTAGCAGTTAGAGACGAATGTGCAGTTTGCTCTCAAGAGCTATATCATCAAAGAGCAGATGATGGTCCAGCATATATTACAATATTAATCTCTGGCCATATTCTAGCACCATTAATGTTAGTTATTTTTGAATGGTACCGTCCAGACCCTTTACTTTTAGCTGTTAGTTTCATTCTGATTTTTATCACAATTGCTCTATTTTTGTTACCACGAGTCAAAGGCGCTTTCATTGGTTTGCAATGGGCCAAAAGAATGCATGGGTTTTGATTAATTCAATCGCTAGAACGGCATTGGATGTTTTTTGTGAACCATTTCAATGTCTCGCAAACAATCCTCAGATAAATTCACATTTACGGAAGCAAGTGCATTAGACAATTGATCTTTTGTTCGAGCTCCAAATATTGCTGAAGCCATGAAAGGTCGTGTCCTGCACCATGCTAGAGCCATTTGGCAGGTGTCTAAATCATACTTATCTGCAATTTCGATGTATGCACGAGTTGCTGCATCAATCTTTGGAGTCATTCTACCTGATAATCCATTTACAATAGAACCTCTTGAGCCTTTTGGTATGGCACCATCTAAATATTTACCTGATAGTATACCCGTAGCTAATGGTGAAAATGATAATAATCCAACATTCTCATTATGACTAAGTTCAGCTAAGTCAGTATCAAAAATTCTGCACATCAAGCTATATTCATTTTGTATACTCGCCATGCGAGGTAAATCTTTATCTTCTGAAATACGTAACCATTGTGCAGTTCCCCAAGCACTTTCGTTTGATAATCCGAAAGCACGCACTTTACCTTCTTTTTTGAGTATATCGCAGGCTTCAAGAACCTCATTCATATGATCTAAAACAAGATTTTTATCTTGCTTTGTTGGGTCAAAACGCCAATTCTGGCGGAAGTGGTAAGAACCTCGATTTGGCCAATGAAGTTGATATAAATCAATGTAATCAGTTTTTAATGACTTTAATGAAGCATTGATTGCGGTGAATAGTGACTTATTAGTAATGCCTTCACCATTACGGATGTGTTTTGGGCCATTTCCTGCAATTTTTGTTGCAATGATTAATTCATCTCTGACATTTGATCTACTGAGCCACTCACCTAAAATTCGTTCACTTTCACCTTGTGTAACACCACTGATTGGATTCACTGGATACAACTCTGCAGTGTCTATAAAATTTATACCTGCATCTATTGATTTTTCAATTTGGTAGAAAGCATCATCTGCTGAATTTTGTGTGCCCCAAGTCATAGTACCCAAACAAAGTTCACTCACAACCAAATCTGTTTGGCCTAACTTATTGTATTTCATTTTATTTCCTCAATTTGAACAGATCATTACTTATTTCTCAAAAGTGTCAATAATATCAGAAGTAAAGTTTATAATAACTATAAGTTATTGGTTAAGTTATCAGAAAATTAAATAATTTTAATTGGTAATTCAGATAGATATAAATTGCTTTCAGTTTTCTATTTGCGTACTTAATTCTGTAGCGAATCTAAGGAGCTTGATATGTTTAAATCTTTTCAATTACCTCAAATTAATTTTGACTCTCATGACGCCGCAAATAGCGACTACGGAGACCTGCCAAATTGGGATTTGAAAGATCTTTATCCATCGCCAGATGGAGATGAAATCACAAAAGATTTAAAATCTCTTCAAAATAATTGTAATAGTTTCGCTTCTGACTATCAGGGCCAACTAGATGGCCTCACAGCTGAAGGTCTTTTAAACTGTATTGAACGCTATGAAGACATCCAAAATGTTGCTGGACGTATAATGTCATATGCAGGGTTAAGTTACTATCAAGATACAAGTGACGCCAATCGTAGTAAATTTATGGCAGATATGCAGTCAAAAATCACAGATTTTACAACACCTTTGGTTTTTTTCAGTTTAGAAATAAATAGTATAAGTGATGACCAAATACATAGCCTATTGAACTCAAACCTTAAATTATCTCGCTATAAACCAGTAATTGATAATTTACGTAAAATGAAACCGCATCAATTATCAGATGAATTGGAACAATTTTTACATGATCAATCAGTTGTTGGAGCTGCCGCATGGAACCGTTTATTCGACGAAACAATGGCTTCTCTGCAGTTTAATGTAGATGATGAAGTGTTAAACTTAGAGGCTACACTTAATTTACTTTCTGATACAAATCGCGAAATAAGGGAAAAAGGAACACGTGCATTAATCACAGTTTTTAGAGAAAATATTTCATTATTTTCTAGAATAACCAACACGTTAGCAAAAGATAAAGAAGTTGAAGACCGGTGGCGTAAAATGCCTACACCACAATTTAGCCGCCACCTTGCAAATCAAGTAGAGCCTGAAGTTGTAGAAGCACTCCGTGATGCAGTCGTTGCTGCATATCCAAAAATTTCACACCGCTATTATGCTTTAAAAGCAAAATGGTTAGGCTTAGATACATTGGAGGTATGGGACAGGAATGCTCCGCTAGATAGTGACAACAGTTCAGATATTCAGTGGGAAGATGCAAAAAAAATTGTTTTAGATGCATATGCAGATTTTTCACCAAAAATGGCAGATATAGCTGAACCATTCTTTACTAAGGGATGGATTGATGCAGGAGTAAAACCTGGCAAAGCACCCGGTGCTTTTGCCCATCCAACAGTAACTAATGTACATCCATATGTAATGTTGAATTATATGGGAAAACAACGAGATGTTATGACTTTAGCACATGAACTTGGTCACGGAGTACATCAAGTATTAGCAGCATCTCAAGGTGAACTTCTTTCATCAACACCACTAACTTTAGCTGAAACAGCCTCGGTTTTTGGAGAAATGTTAACATTCAGAAAAATGTTAGAAAATACTACAGATCCAGTTAAGCGAAAACACCTGCTAGCAAATAAAGTTGAAGACATGATCAATACTGTTGTTCGTCAAATTGCTTTTTATGACTTCGAATGCAAACTCCATGCAGCAAGAGTTAATGGAGAATTAACACCAGACCAAATCAATGAAATTTGGATGTCAATACAAGGTGAAAGCTTAGGCCCAGTATTTAATTTTGTTGAAGGCTATGAAACTTTCTGGACATACATCCCACATTTTATCCATTCACCTTTTTATGTGTATGCATACGCATTTGGAGATGGATTAGTAAATGCTTTGTATGCAGTATATGAGGAAGGAGATACCGACTTCCAAGATAAATATTTTGACATGCTTTCTGCTGGTGGTTCAATGCATCATAAAGAGTTACTCGCACCTTTTGGATTAGATGCAAGTGATCCTAAGTTTTGGGACAAGGGCTTAAGCTTAATAAGTTCTATGATTGATGAATTAGAAACCATGGAAGATTAACATATTTAGATATCACCGCGTGATTTATTAACATTTGTGTGATGAATGAATTAAATTTTATTTTTTCTTCAAGATTTCAATTAATTCATTCAAGTCATTAGGTATATCAGAGTCGAAATTCATATATTCATTTGTAATTGGGTGTAGGAAACCTATTGATTTTGCATGAAGTGCTTGGCGAGTAAAACCTTTCACAATATTTATATCTTCAGGCTCGAAGACGGAACTAGGCATTGCTTTGCGTAATCCATAAATAGGATCACCAATCAAACCATGTCCAATATGAGAAAAATGAACACGTATTTGATGAGTTCTGCCTGTTTCCAACCAACATTCCAAAAGTGCTGAGTGCCCGAAGTTTTCAAGGACATTTGCACGTGTGATTGCATGTCTTCCAGCGTCTTGCACAACAGCCATTCTCTTTCTATCAGTTTTATGTCGAGCTATATTTGTTGCGACTCTTATTACGCCACCATCTTCAAAATTTACACCGCGTAAACCCGCAAGCCTTGGGTCACTTTTTTGAGGCACACCTTTTGAAACGGCTAAATATCTTCTAGAAATAGAATGGTCAGCAAATTGTTTAGCCAATCCTGCATGAGCTGTATCAGACTTTGCAACTACCAACAGGCCTGATGTATCTTTATCAATTCGATGAACTATTCCTGGTCTTTTTTCTCCACCAACACCAGATAAATTACCATCAAAATAAAATAATAATGCATTAACTAATGTACCATTTTCAGAACCTGGTGCAGGATGAACAACCATTCCTGCAGGTTTATTTACAATAATTAAATGTTCATCTTCAAAAACTATATCCAACGGTATGTTTTCAGGTTGTGCATTCTCATAATCTTGTGTTGGAGGCATAACTATCTTAAAAACACTTCCTGCTGGGGCTTTATATTTGAGTTTTGTTATAGGCTCCCCTGCCAAAGTAACTGCACCTTCGGCAATCAGCTTTGTAATTCGCGAACGACTCAATGTAACTTCGGCTGGAACAACAGAAGCTAATGCCTTATCTAGGCGGGGCGCAGGGTTTTCGCCCAAAGTCAATTCAACTACATAAGGTGCAGACATGGATGATCCTTCAGAATATTCAGCAGAGCCAGCTAATTTAAAATTATTACGCCGCTTAGTGACGACCTTATTAGCAGTTATGATCATAGGGTTCTTAACCTTAATTTTTATGTTTGTCATGCGTTTCTCCGACAATAATCAAACATTTCAAATAAGTGATATAACTTTACCAATTGGGGTTTCTGCAACTGCTTACACTCAAGGTGATAATTGGTATGCAATCATTGACGAAAAAAACAAAATTTTAATTTTTAATAAATCAGATAATACTTTACGCCAGACCATCAAAATTCAAAAAGAAAAATGATCCTAAAATCCAATTTTTTTATAATATTAAAAAAGACATATATCCACTTGCCTAAAAGTATATGCGTAAGCATTATAATGATATGAGTCTGCCCCCTGGTTTTTTAGAAGAATTACGAAATCGTTCATCACTTTCACAAGTTGTTGGGCGCAAAGTCACATGGGAACAAAAGAAAACAAATATCACAAAAGGTGATTACTGGGCACCATGTCCATTTCATTCTGAAAAAACCGCATCTTTTCATGTAGATGATAAAAAAGGATTTTATTACTGTTTTGGGTGCCATGAAAAAGGGGATGCAATTTCATTTGTTCGCAATTCTGAAAATGTAAGCTTTATTGAAGCGGTTGAAATACTAGCGCGTGAAGCTGGTTTGAGCATGCCTGCTAGAGATCCAAAGGCACAAGAAAAAATTGACATAAACAAAGAATTAGCAAGCATAATGGAAAATGCCGTTCAATTCTATAAAATGCAATTTAATGGATCCAATGCAAAAAGTGCTAAAGCATATATAAAATCTCGAGGTTTAACTGAAGATATAGTAAACACTTTTGAAATTGGATTTGCGCCAAACGATAGAGTTTCTTTATCTCAATTTTTATTAAATAAAGGAGTCAAAGAAAATAAGATAATTGATGCCGGCCTTGCAATTAAACCTGATGATGGTGGCAATATTTTTGATCGCTTTCGAGGGCGAATAATGTTTCCAATTAGAAACACACAGGGGCGATGCATAGCTTTTGGTGGACGCGCAATGGACCCAAATGCTCGAGCAAAATATTTAAACTCAAACGAAACTGCTCTATTTGATAAAGGCAGGAGTTTATACAACCACGGTCCAGCACGTGAAGCAGCAGGAAAGGCTGATTCTCTTATAGTTGCAGAGGGGTATATGGATGTAATTGCTCTTTCCCAATTTGGTTTCAAAAATGCAGTAGCACCTCTTGGAACTGCAATAACTGAAAATCAATTGGCTTTAATTTGGCGAATTCACCATGAACCGATTATTGCACTTGATGGCGACACAGCAGGCCTAAGAGCTGCTATGAGACTTATTGATTTGGCACTACCTCTACTTGAGGCAGGCAAGTCACTTCGATTTTGTATACTGCCTCTAGGTCAAGACCCTGATGATATTTTAAAAGACAAAGGTGCAACATTTATGCAAGAACTGCTAAATAATGCTGTGCCAATGGTAAATCTACTATGGCAACGTGAAACTGAAGGCAAAAATTTTGATAGTCCAGAAAGACGAGCTCTTTTAGATAAATCCCTGAGAAGTGCAGTATTAACTATTCGAGATAAGTCAATCAGACACCATTATGGCCAAGCCATAAAAGAACTACGGTACCAACTGTTTGCATCAGACAATTCAAGTATAAAAAATAAATCTAGATCTTATGGTCCTACTCAAAGTTGGAATAAAAAACCAAAATTGATGGCTTCAACTAATACAAAATTATCTATGTTAGCAACGCAATCTGATGAAACCAATTGGCGTCTTCGTGAAAGTCTCATATTAGTCTGTGCAATAAGAAACCAAGCTGCAGCGCTTAACAATGAGAGCGCCCTAGAAAGATGCCCAATCACTACACCAGATTTGGTAGAGATCATGAATGCCATTTTAATAAATTTACATGATAACAAAACAGATACAGATGAGAAAAATAGTTTTGAAAAAAATATACAAAACTTATTAGGCTATTCTCCTTTGGACAAATTAATGAAATTAAAACCAATAAAAAATCACCCATATTTGAAGAAAAACTCAGCTCCCGATCTGATACAACAAACATTAGAAGAAGAGTTAACCAAACACGTGGCATTAATTGGTGCATTTAATGAAATTAAAGAAGCCGAACAAGACTTGACAGGTTTGGTCGATGAAGGCCTCACTTGGCGCCTACAACAAGCTTCAATCGCAAAGGCAAAAGCAACTCGAGCAGTTGAAGAAGAGTACTCAGATACTGATGAAAACACATTGGAAATGTCAAAAAATCTACAAAATATGCTAGATAACCAAATTTGGGTAAAAAAAACACGTTAAGCCCATTGCGAATCACCCCATCAATGTGTTGATTCGTGCCAATATCAACTGATTCGCCGAATCAGTCGAGGGATCCATTTAAGGAGCTTCCAATGGCCGCAAAAGACGATAGTTCAAAAAAAGGTGAAGTTAACGAAGGCATGGGCGATATGAGCCAAGCTGCAGTTAAAAAAATGATCGCAGTGGCTCGCGAGCGTGGCTACATAACCTATGACGAGCTAAACGATGTCATGCCACCTGATCAGGTTGCTTCTGAGCAAATTGAAGACGTCATGTCCATGCTTTCTGAAATGGGTATTAATATCATTGAAGCCGATGAAGTTGAAGATGACGGACCAACAGATGTAACTGTTGTAGCTAACGATGCAAAAGAAGTTACTTTAGCCGCGACAGGAAAAGAAACTTTAGACAGAACTGATGATCCTGTACGTATGTATTTGCGTGAAATGGGCTCAGTAGAACTACTGTCCCGTGAAGGCGAAATTGCGATAGCAAAAAGAATTGAAGCTGGTCGCAAAACAATGATTGAAGGTTTATGTGAAAGTCCTTTAACATTTCAAGCAATTACAATCTGGAGAGATGAGCTTTTAGAAGAAGAAATACTTCTTCGAGATGTTATTGATTTAGAAACTACATTTAGTGACACCTTAGACGATGATGAAGATCCAATGGTTGGCCCTCTCTCAGGAGCACCAAAGCCATCTTCTTCACCATCACACGAATTAGATGCTGACGGTAATCGTTTAAATGATGACGAAGACGATGATGAAGATGAAGATGAAGCAGCAAACATATCTTTAGCTGCAATGGAAGAAACGCTCAAGCCAGATGTTTTAGCAACATTAGCAAAAATAGCGAAAGATTATAATAAATTATCGAATATGCAGGATGAAAGAATTTCTGCTACAATTAATGAAGATGATACATTCTCTGATAAATCAGAAAAATCATACCAAAAATTACGAAATAGTCTTGTTGAACAAGTTAATGCTTTGCATTTTCACAATAATCGAATTGATGCTCTTATTGACCAATTATATGGAATAAATAGAAAAATTATGTCTATTGATTCAGGCATGGTTAAAATCGCTGACCAATCTAGAATTAACCGACGCGAATTTGTTGATAAATATCGTGGTCAAGAATTAGACCCAATGTGGTTAGACAAAATTGCTGAAAATGAAGATGGACGTGGCTGGAAAACTTTCATTGAAAAACATCGTGAAAAGGCTGAAGAATTACGAGCTGACATGGCACAAGTAGGCCATTATGTTGGGGTAGATATTCCAGAATTTCGCAGAATTGTTAATCAAGTTCAAAAAGGCGAAAAAGAAGCTCGAAGTGCAAAGAAAGAAATGGTTGAAGCGAATCTGCGCTTAGTTATCTCAATTGCAAAAAAATATACTAATCGTGGATTACAATTCTTGGATTTAATTCAAGAAGGCAATATTGGGCTTATGAAAGCTGTTGATAAATTTGAATACCGTCGTGGGTATAAATTCAGCACTTATGCTACTTGGTGGATCAGACAAGCAATAACTCGTTCTATTGCAGATCAAGCACGAACTATTCGAATTCCGGTTCATATGATAGAAACAATCAATAAACTGGTACGTACCGGTCGCCAAATGCTTCACGAAATTGGACGCGAGCCAACACCTGAAGAGCTAGCCTCAAAACTACAAATGCCTTTAGATAAAGTTCGAAAAGTTATGAAAATAGCAAAAGAACCAATCTCCTTAGAAACACCAATTGGGGATGAGGAAGATTCACAGTTAGGTGATTTCATAGAAGATAAAAACGCTATCCTACCATTGGAGTCAGCTATACAAGGCAACCTAAAAGAAACGACTACTCGTGTATTAGCCTCACTTACTCCTCGTGAAGAACGTGTTTTACGAATGCGCTTTGGTATAGGGATGAATACTGATCATACACTCGAAGAAGTTGGTCAACAATTCAGCGTAACAAGAGAACGTATCCGACAAATAGAAGCCAAGGCTTTACGTAAATTAAAGCATCCTAGTAGAAGTCGCAAACTAAGAAGTTTCCTTGATCAATAATTTAAAGGCGAATTAGCGCCTTTAATATTTTATAGCTTTAACAATAATTTTACTTAAGAGCTCTTGCACAATTTGCATTGGACCCTCGGGGTATGTTCTGTGTCCAATATGCACACCGATATTATCTTCAAAAACAAATATATTATAAGGACAATGTGCAATATTTAATGGGTCTAATTCCATTACTTGTCTGGAAATAGAAGCTGAACAAAATAAGAAAATATCTGCGGCTTTAAAAATTTCCACATTAGTCCCTAGATCTTTCCCTGTTCTTGAAAGCATTTCACCAGTATGACTCACATGATCTATTACGTATCCCTCTCCTAATATTGCATCTTCAACACTAAAAGTCGCGTCATCAAAACTACCTTCATAATTATATAAAACTGCAGTTTGCGCTTTGACTGCACATGTAAAAAACAATGGAATAATACAAAAGGCCAAAAAACGCATGATGAACTCCTCATTTATTATATAGTTAACATTCCAAGTATCTAGTATGTAAGTGTTTATGACTAGATTTATTGCACTTTCTAAGTGATAAAAATTTATCAAATGTTATATTCAATAATATGAATTTAACATTGTTTTATCTTTTTTTTATGTTAACATATCTATGTAATAATTCCAAAGGGACTTCTGAGCTATGGGAACCAAAAAAAAAGCATCTTCACGGCGTGCATTTTTACGCGGCACAGCAGCTGCAATTACAGGTACATTAGCAACTGCAACAACTGCAAGTGAAGCAGATCCATTAATAACAAATGTTCAAGATTGGGCATCTTTTACAGGAGATGGCGTTGATGAAACGCCATATGGCTTGCCAATAGAGTTTGAAAATGACGTCATCAGACGCAATGTATCCTGGTTAACAGCTGGTCCAATTTCATCAATAAATTTTACACCAATACATGCTTTAGAAGGTACCATAACACCACAAGGCTGTGCTTTTGAACGCCATCATTCAGGTGCAATAGAATTACAAAAGAAAGACTATAGGTTAATGATAAATGGGTTAGTAGATAACCCACTTATATTTACTTATGAAGACCTTGAAAGGTTTCCAAGAGAAAATCATGTCTATTTCTGTGAATGCGCTGCCAATACTGGAATGGAATGGGCTGGAGCGCAATTGAATGGAGCGCAATTTACACATGGTATGATACATAATATGGAATATACAGGTGTACCCTTAAGATTATTACTAAATGAAGCCGGACTAAACAAAGCTAAAGATTTGAAAGATAAATGGGTCTATGTTGAGGGCGCAGATGCTTCATCAAATGGTCGATCAATTCCAATGGAAAAAGCGCTTGATGATGTCTTGATTGCCTTCAAAGCAAACGGGGAAGCCCTTAGAAAAGAGCATGGTTATCCAGTACGCCTTGTTGTTCCAGGCTGGGAAGGAAACATGTGGGTCAAATGGATCCGTAGAATAGAAGTATCTGATGTTCCAGTCGAAAGCAGAGAGGAAACTTCAAAATATACAGACGTTTTAGCAAATGGTATCGCACGTAAATGGACTTGGGTAATGGATGCAAAGTCTGTTATTACATCTCCAAGCCCACAAAGCCCAATTAAGCATGGGAATGGTCCTTTGGTTATATCTGGATTAGCTTGGTCCGGTCATGGAAAAATCACAAGAGTTGATATTTCTAAAGATGGTGGAATTTCATGGGAAAAAGCGCGATTAGGCAATCAAAGTGAAAATAAAGCATTAACACGGTTTTACTTAGACACTAATTGGAACGGTGAAGATTGGCTACTCCAAGCACGAGCTATTGATGAAACAGGTTATGTTCAACCAACAAAGCAGCAACTTCGTGAAATTCGTGGTGAGAACTCTGTTTACCATAACAATTGCATTCAAACATGGAATTTAAAAACTTCAGGCGAGGTCGAAAATGTTGAAGTATCTTAGCTTTATTACAATAGGTTTTTTGTTAGCAACACCTATTTATGCTGATGGCAAATATGGTTTAGGAAGAACCGCATTACCTTCTGAAATACAAGCATGGGATATAGATGTCTTACCTGATGGAAGAGGGCTACCCGCTGGAAATGGTGATGCGATAGTAGGTGAAGAAATCTTTGCAAATAAGTGTGCTTCATGTCACGGAGATTTTGCGGAAGGTGTCGGCAACTGGCCAGCACTTGCTGGAGGTTTTGACACACTAGCAGATGAAGATCCGGTTAAAACAGTAGGGTCTTATTGGCCATATCTTTCTACTCTTTGGGATTATATTAATAGATCAATGCCTTTTGGAGGAGCTCAAACCCTTAGCAGTGACGAAGTGTATTCAATTGTTGCTTATATATTATATTCTAATGATTTAATCGAAGACGACTTTGTTTTGAACGATCAAAATTTTTCAGAATTCAACATGTATAATAGTAAAGGCTTTATCGTGGATGATCGCAAAAATAGCGAATATTTAAATTGGTCAAAAGAACCATGTATGGAGAATTGTAAACCATCTTCAAAAATTGTTATGCGAGCGAGTGTAATTGATGTTACTCCAGAAGAGACAGCTACAATACAAAAAACAGAGCAACCTGTGTCAACTTTGGAAAAAGTAGATGTAGTGTCTATTGATCCTGAACTGATAAAAGCTGGCAAGAAAGTATTTAAAAAATGTAAAGCCTGCCATGCGGTTGGTGAAGGCGCTAAGAACAAGTCAGGTCCTCAATTATATAACATAATTGGCCGAAAGATGGGCTCAGCAGATCGATACAAATACTCAAAGGGCTTTAAGCTAGCCTTGGATGAAGGTCGCATCTGGAATGAAGAACTTATGATTGAATTTTTAAGAAAACCAAAAAAATTCATCAAAGGCACAAAAATGTCTTTTGGCGGCTTAAAAAAAGATAAAGATTTAAATGCCATTGTTGCTTATTTGAAAATGCAGGATGAATAGTTTTATTAAATCTAAAGTTTTTTGTTAAAATATTAACATAAATTATTAATAGCATAATCCTTTAAATAGTTATGCTATTGTTGATTATGAGTTTTGTTTTTTAAATAACAAAACTAATTTATGCTCCTGAAACCTTTACTGAAGTATTTGGATCTATGCTAATAAATTCTTGTTTTTTAATCCAACTTTCAGCAACATCCCAAATTGCTGGACCTTCAGTATTCTCATTAACAGAAGCCCATCCCGCAACTTGATAAGATTTATTTGCTTCAACTTTTTCACCAGTTTTCAGAATTGTCATATCTGTAATTCTTGATCCTTGGGGTTTTAATACATCTATTGAATAACCCATACCCCCTACCCTTACCATGTCACCACCTTGTTGGTAATACGGATCAGGATTAAACAAATTGTCTGCTACATCTTCTAAAATTATATGTAAGAACTCACCTGACATTTCAGTGCGATACGCCTCAGGGTAAGACATTGCAGTAGCATTAAATAAATCTTCTCTCGTAATATCTTGACCTGGCAATAAGCTTGGCCCCCAACGAAACCCCGGTGATAGGGCAATGTCAGCCTCACGTTCATCAATTAATGCATTGCACAATAAATCATCCCAAGTACCATTGAAATTACCACGTCTATATAATTCTTGATCCGTGGTCCCTAAAACCTCTTTAAGCTGATTTGCAAATGGAGCTCTTTGTTCATCTATCAATGCTCTTACATATGGATCAGGAGCTATTACATCACTAAAAATTGGAATTAATTTATGAGAAAATCCTTTTACTTCTCCCTCTCTGACATCCAAGTCTAAACGAGTAACAAATTTACCATTTGATCCAGATGCAATTAACATGGTTGAACCAACTAAAACTGGTTCTGGCAGAGCATCGTGAGTATGACCTGTAAGAATGACATCAATTCCATTTACACGGCTAGCCAATTTTCTATCTACATCAAATCCGTTATGAGATAACAAAACTACAAGTTCAGCACCTAGACCCTTAACTTCGTCTACAACTTCAATCATCCGCTCTTCACGAACTCCAAAAGATAAATTTGGAAACATCCATCCAGGATTGGCAATTGGCATGTACGGAAAGGCTTGGCCTATGACAGCAATCTTAACACCACCACGTTCAAACATTTTATAAGGCTCATATGCTGGCTCATCCCATTCATTGTCAAAAATGTTTGCTCCTAAAAATGGGAAATCTAAATTTTCTACAATCTCTGTTACTCGATCAATGCCCAAAGTAAATTCCCAATGAGATGTCATTGCATCAGGTTTTAATGCATTCATAACATTAACCATATCTTGGCCTTGAGTATGATGGGTAGTATAAGATCCTTGCCATGTATCACCACCATCAAGAAGCAATGCATCCGGCCGTTCTGATCGTATTGAGTTTAGAACAGTTGCGACTCGATCTAAACCGCCCATTCTTCCATAAGTTTTAGCTAGTGAACTAAAGTCATTATAAGTAAGTGCATAAGCTTCTGGCGAACCAGGAGTCATATTGAAAAGTTTTAAAAAATCTTTTCCAGTTACATGTGGTGGCAAACCATTTACCGAACCTATGCCTAAATTTATTTCTGGTTCACGAAAGTAGACTGGGTTCAATTGCCCATGAATATCAGTAATATGGATTAGTGTTACATTCCCAGTAGTATTAAATTCTAAAAGTTTATCCTGGGATAAACTTTGCTGAGCTGATGCTCGTGTAAAGCTCCCTGCGCCATAAATGGCAGATGCTGCAACAGTTGCTTGTAAAAAATCACGGCGTGAAATCATCTAAAAATTCCTCATATTCATTATACTGAATGTCTAAAAAGAAATAACCCCACAACAATTTATTGTTGCGGGGTTATAAATTAAATTAAATTTAGTTTCTTACAGATGGGCTTTCGACAGATAAGCCATTTCCACGAGATGCTACATATAACTCTAAAGCACGGAACTCATCAGATCCCTCTTTGAATGGTGTTGCACGAATATTCTTCATACAACCCTTAAAACGAGCATGTACAGAATTCATCTTTGCATTTTTTAAGCGATATGTTGGAAATCCATTGATTTGCCCTTGTGATAAATGATCAGCTCGGATCATATTGCCATAATTATCTTCATGACAATTAGCACAGGACATATCTAACTGACCAACTCGAGTGTAGTAAAGATCTTTACCTAGTTCGTAGGCATTAGCAGCATCTCCATCAACTTTTACATTGATTGCCATTCCACGAGATTGCAATGAGATTAATGAAGTCATTGCTGTCATCTTCCCTTTGGACCACTTCCATGGCTCTGCACCCATTCTCTCAGTACGACAATTATTAACTAATGTTTCCATTGTATCCAATTTGCCAGTTGATGCGTTGTGTCGTGGTAATGATGATTTTAAACCTTTAAATGAAGCAACATCTTCATGACATGACGCACAGGATTTTCCTTCAGATCCATCTACTTTTGCATATAAATCTTCACCTTGCTCTATAAATATAAATGAAGGATTATCAAAATCGTCCATTTGTAGAGCTTGTGTTTCGTTAGTTCTAAAACGCCATCCTGATATCAATTCATCTAATGCACTATCCGCAGGAGCTGCAGCTTTAGTAGATATATCCAATTCGCCATTAATAACTAATTCAGCATCTTCATCAGCAATAGCAACTGATACGATGGTCGACAAAGCAAAAATGCAAGTCAGAGTTCTTGAGAACTTCTTCATTATTTGATCCTCCCTTGTTATCCGCATTAAGCGACAGTGATAGTTTTGGTTTGTTCTACGGTTGAGCCGTCATCATCAGTCCATTGCATAACCAAATCACCAGTAGCTGGTACAGTAAAGCTGAACTGAAAATATGGGTTAGTTGAAATTGCTGGTTCAAATTTGGCGGATATAACTTCTTCCCCACCAAAAGTTGCAGTGAATGCATTAATTATTTTTCGTGGAATTAGATTACCATCCCCATCTTTACGACGGCCAGATTCCATTTTGTGATTTACTAATGTTTTTATTGTTACCAATTCTCCTGCTGCTGCAGTTTTTGGTGCTTTTACACGCGCTTTTGCCATGTGATATCTCCTTTTCTGCTAGCCGCCACAGCCGCCTATTGTTACTTTTACTGTCTTTGCTACTTGAGCGAATGAACCGTCTGCCATTTCAGCTAGTGCAATTACATTTTGTGTGCCAGCCAGTCTAATTCTGGTAGAACCTGACGCATCACTTAATTCACCAAAATTAAATGTCCCAACTCCTGGCGTTGGGTTTCCATCAGCTAGTATCATAACACGCTTTGCACCTGATGCAGAAAATTGAATTGGAACAGTATTTCCATTTTCCGCAATTTCTGGTGTTGTTAAACTTATTCCACCTTCAGATACTGCACTTCCACCTGTAAAAGATTTGATTGCAGCCATTGTTTCATCTGATGCTGCAAATGCATTTAAAGGCAAAAGAGTGACTACAAATGATGCTGAGCCTAATGCTAAGGCATTTCTTCGAGTTAAAGACATTCCCTACTCCTCTTTTAATGTTAATATATACGCAACAACATCTTCAATTTGTTGGGCTGATAAAATAGTTTTACCCTCAAATTTCTTTAATGTTCTTACGCCATTTTCAGTACTGTAAAATGCTGGCATTATTGTTCCCTCAAATGTATGCTTTGAGTTCACAACTATTCCTCTCAACTCTTCTTCACTCCATCTAGATCCTGCTCCATTTAATGCAGGCCCAACTTCTCCATGGAAAGATTGAGAAGAGGCGTCATCATTTACATGACAAGCCAAACAGTTACCTAATTTACGGTTGATTGATACTTTTTTGCCAACAACTGGATCACCAGCAACACCAGTCAATGAAGCCATCACTTCTCCGTATTCACTGAATGACACATTACTTGGTGCAGTATCTTCAGCAATAACGGATGTGGATATTAACGTTGCCGATACGGCAATAAAACTGCGAAGCAGCATATGATTTCCTCCCTAATCCCTAAATTCTGAGATCAGGTTAGTCGCATAAAGTGAGTCTTGCAAGACAAATTCTATTTTTTGAATTTATTTAGTAAAATGTTCTAACTTATAAATTTGATTTAGATTATTTTTTTTGTTCAGCAAACTTTCTAGCATGATATTTTTGGAAGTGCTCACCACTTTCATATCCTTTTTCTAAAACATAATTTAATAAATTTTTGGTAGTATACTTACCGAAAGCACCAGGCATTGTGATGATTGCATTTTGTGAAGCTGATTTTGTCGTATCAATATTTTCAGGCATAAACATTAAGGTAGGAGTAAAAACTACACCCCAGACTTTTGCAATTTCTTTTTCAGACATCACATTACCGTTAAAATCGATAACTTCATTATCTCCAAATAAATTCATTTGAACAACGAAGTACTCTTCTGAAAGTATTTTATGTATCTCAGCATTAGGAAAAACATCTTCATGCATCTTTGTGCAGTAAATGCATCCTCTTTGTTCAAACATTATTAACAATCGCTTACCTTCAGATCTTGCTTCATCAAAATCTTCAACCATATCGTTAAATGTAAACCTTAACCAATCAGGCTTGTGCAAACCATCATCACCTATAGGTGCAGCATTCGCAGGGCTTAAAAAGATATAGACTAAGAATATCATAATTTTTTTCATTGAAATCTCCTATCCTATTGACGAAAACCAGGGTGCGTACTTTATCATTAAATTTGCTAAATAATTTACACTATTTGAAGCGATTAATAAACCAAATACAATTAACATCGCACCCATAACTTTTTCAACATACTGAATATAATAGCGTTTACGATGCATCCATCGTAAAAAGGGTTTAGCAAAAATTGCTGTAATTACAAAAGGTAGTGTCATGGAAAGGCCATAAGTCAACAATAAGATGGTTCCATAATAAACATCACCCATTCCACCAGCAATCACCAGAATTGACGCTAACGCTGGGCCAACACATGGGGTCCAGCCAAAACCAAATGCTAACCCCATAATATAGGACCCCAACCAAGTTGATGAGTTTGCTTTGGTTTCTAATTTGGATTCTCTATAAAATAATCCAACGCGAATAATACCTAAAAAATGGAGCCCAAAAGCAATTAAAAAAGCAGCAGCAAAATAAGATAATTCTTGCTTCCAAATTCTAAGGAATTGCCCCAAAAATGAAGCACCCAAGCCTAACAAAACAAAAATTGTTGTTGTTCCTAATGCAAAGAATATACTTGCAATAACTAATTTACGATGAGTTGTGGGCGGAATATCTTTCTCATCTTTCAATTCATTCATACTAATGCCAGCAAGATAACATAAATAGAAAGGCACCATTGGCATAATACACGGAGATAGGAAACTAAGAAGTCCCGCTATAATTGCCCCCGAGAATGTAATTTCAAGCATCTAAAGCCTTGTCCTTTTAATCAAAACATATTACATTTTTTATATATGTTAAAAAGGTATCACAAATGAAGTCAATGCTATTAGCAGCAATTTTATTTTTTATTGCAAATGTGACTTTAGCCCAAGGCATTAAATTATTAATGTTTGAGCAAGATGGCTGCTATTGGTGTGAAATATGGGATCATGAAATCGCAGCAATTTATCCTAAAACATTAGAAGGAGATGTAGCTCCATTACAAAGAATTGATATTCATTCGAAATTATCGACAGATATAATTCTTAAGAGTTCCCCACAATTCACACCAACATTTATTGTAGTAAGTAATAATAAAGAAGTTGGACGTATCGAAGGTTATCCTGGTGAGGATTTCTTCTGGGGACTTATAGATAAAATCCTATTGCAAATTCCAGAATATTCTCAAAAAAAAGGTGTATGATGAAAAATTTATTATTAGTGATTATTTTAGGCATTACCCCAACATATCTGGCACAAGCTGCTGAAGATGACGCATTTGTTGAATTTAAAGTTTTAAAACCAGAAATAGCAATAAAAGCTGCGATTTCTGCAATGGATTTCTGTCGCGAAGAAGGTTACCAAGTTGGTGTGTCTGTAGTAGATAGGTTTGGCCTTACTCAAGCATTTATTAAATCTCGCTACGCAGGACTTCATGTCCAGGAAACAGCAACACGGAAAGCATGGACATCTGTTAGCTTCAGAACTCCAACATTGTCTCTTGATGAGAGTACGCAACCTGGCAAAGAAGCTTTTGGTATAAGATTTATTTCCAAGCCATTGCCATTAGGCGGTGGCGTGCCTATTGAAGCAGAGGGTTCCATTGTTGCCGGGATTGGGGTATCTGGAGCACCAGGGACTGATATTGATGATGAGTGTGCAAGGGCAGGAATTGCCGCAATTGAAGAAGATTTGTTAGGATTTTGATATGAATTTAGCTGAAGAATTATCTGAAAAATTTGACATAGAGGAAATGTTTGAAAAAGGGCGTGGAGCAGCGAATTTTCTTAAAGCAATGGCTCATGAAGGTCGCTTAATGATACTCTGCCATTTGGTAATGGGTGAGAAATCAGTAACCGAACTAGAAAATTTATTATCCTCACGACAAGCTGCAGTCAGTCAACAGCTTGCTAGATTGCGCATTGAGGGAATTGTTAGCTTCCGTAGAGAAGGTAAAGCTATATATTATTCAATAAAAGATGAGAAAGTACTCAAGTTAGTATCACTGTTATACGAAGAATTCTGTGCAAAGGATAATTAAGGTTTTAGTATGGAACCTAGCATTCTTGCTACATTCTTAGGCCTTGGATCAGGAGTTATTCTAGGATTAGCAGCAAGGTTAGGTCAATTTTGTACATTTGGCGCAATTGAAAGTGCTTATTTAGGCAATGATCAGCGCCGCATTCGCCTTTGGGGAATCGTCCTTGGGATCGCAATCATCACGATTTACAGTCTGGACTCATTAGGGCAACTTAATGTTTCAGATACAGCATATCATCGAATTAAATGGAACCCAATTGGTAGTATAATTGGTGGTCTTTTATTTGGGTATGGCATGGGATTAGCAGGCAACTGTGGTTTTGGAGCATTAGCAAAATTAGCAGGGGGTGATTTAAGATCACTTATAATACTTATAGTTATGGCATTATCTAGTTACTTTATACTAAGTGGTCCATTAGCTAGCCTAAGAGTTATGATATTCCCAATCGAAATATCAAACGGGAGTAATGCTTTACCACAGTTAGCGAAAAGTTTACTTGGCATTAACCCAATAATAATTGCTTCATTAATAAGTCTCATATTAATTTTATGGGCATTAAATTATAAACCTCTTCGCCAAGATGCTGCAATGGTAATTTGGTCAGTATTAGCAGGCCTATCAATCGCAGCTGCTTTTTGGGGCACCTATGAATTAAATATTAGCAGCTTAGCTGAGATACCAGTACAGGGGCATACATTTACGGCGCCACTTGGAAAAACATTATTATACATGATGACTTCTTCTAGTAGTTCATTAAGCTTTCCAATTGGTAGTGTCATTGGAGTAATTTTCGGTGCATTCATTGGAAGCATAATAAAAGGCCATTTCAGATGGGAAGCTTGTGAAGATGCCAGAGAATTAGGGCGACAAATGTTAGGTGCTGTTTTAATGGGATTTGGCGGTGTAATTGCAATGGGATGTTCAATTGGGCAAGGTGTGAGTGCATTTTCTACTCTTGCAATCAGCGGCCCTATTACTTTAGCTGCGATTATAATTGGAAGTATTTTAGCTATTCGAAAAATATTAACGGGCTATCAACCTTAAGATCATACATCATGAAATTAAGAATAAATTTCCAATTCTACATTAAATAAGAACATTTTATTCCTATAAATTACCAATTAATTAATGTTATTCCAAGCATTTTACAGGTTGTAGAATAGTGTTTCTATTCAGTTAGTTGCAAAAAAATTCATAACAATTCAAAGAATAAAAAAGTAATTTTGCATACAAGGCAATTAATATGTTTGATCAATTAGGTTTTGATAATTTAACACCAAAGCTCGCTTCTGTAATATTTGCATTAGTTATAGGCTTAATATTCGGCTCTATAAGTCAGCGAATAAAATTTTGTTTTAGGCGTAGCATTGTTGGATCTGGTCAAGAACGGAAATCTGCACAAGGTGTATGGTTTGCTGCATTAGCTTCAGCAATAATTGGCACTCAGCTTTTAATATTTTATAATTTCATATCATTTTCAGAACATCGTTTTTTTAATTCAAACATGCCACTTCTTGCCATTATTTTTGGTGGAATTATGTTTGGTGTTGGCATGGTATTAACAAGAGGATGTATTTCTCGGCTAGTAGTTCTAACTGGGACTGGCAACATAAGAGCTTTCATTGTTTTTATTGTTTTTGCAATAACGGCTCATGCTACTCTTAAAGGTATCTTTGCTCCAATAAGAGTGTGGTTAGGTTCATTTACATTAAATTTAAACGAAGTAACGGGGTTTTCAAAATTAATAGGTGGTCCAATTTTATGGAGTATAATAATTTTTTCATTATCAATACTTATTGCATATAGATCAAAATCTAAAACTTCTCATTTAATATTAGCAGTATTTATTGGATTGTTAGTACCATTATCATATCTTGGAACTGGTTTTATTTTATTTGACGAATTTGATCCTATCCAATTGGAATCTCTCTCATTTACGTCTCCAAGCTCAGATTTATTATTTTGGACCATAGCATCTAGTGCTATCCCTGCAGGATTTGGAGTTGGATTACTTGGTGGTGTATTACTGGGATCGTTTATATCTGCAATTACTAGAAATGAATTTAAATGGATAACTTTTGAAAATCAGCAGCAAACTAAACAATATTTAATTGGAGCATCATTAATGGGCTCAGGGGGTGTACTTGCCGGTGGATGTACAGTTGGCGCAGGCCTCTCTGGAGTACCTACTTTAAGCTTTGCTGCGATCATTGCTTTGATTTTCATAGTATTTGGTGCCATTAGTGCAAAATATCTTATAAATCTTACCAAAAATTCCAATTATTCTTTTGCTTAATAAAATAAATCTCATACACCCTATATAGACTTATCAACAAGACTCTATCCAAATCTAGTTTATGGGTATATATGTGGTTTTATAAGTTCTAACACATGAGGATAAGTTAATGAGATGTCCATTTTGCGGTAATACCGATACTCAAGTTAAAGATAGCCGCCCTGCAGAAGATCATGTGGCCATAAGGAGAAGACGTTTCTGTTCATCATGCGGCGGTAGGTTTACAAGTTATGAGCGTGTCCAACTTCGTGACTTAGTTGTAATAAAGAAAAATGGTAAACGTGAAGATTTTGATCGTGAAAAGCTTTCGCGATCAATCCGAATGGCATTACAAAAAAGACCCGTGGAAGTAGACAGAGTTGACCAATTAATATCAGGAATAGTTCGAAGACTTGAAAGCATGGGGGAGTCTGATATTGCAAGTGACAAAATAGGTTCCATTGTAATGGATACTTTAGCACGAATTGATACTGTAGCTTATGTCAGATTTGCTTCGGTTTACAAAAATTTTCAGGATGCTGATGATTTTGAAGATTTTGTTCACCAACTTCGCCCTCCTGAGCCTTCTGAATAAATATGATGGAAAAAAATATAGACGAGCGCTGGATGCGTCTTGCCTTATCTTTAGGGTCTAGAGGCTCTGGCCAAACATGGCCTAACCCTTTTGTTGGATGTGTAATTGTAAAAGATTCCTTAGTTGTTGGAAGAGGCTTTACTCAAAAAAGTGGAAGACCTCATGCAGAAATTGTGGCCTTAGCTCAAGCTTCTAGCCATGCAAAAGATTCTACTGTTTATGTGACTTTAGAGCCATGCGCTCATACCGGGAAAACTCCACCTTGCGTTGATAATTTAATCAAAGCTGGTGTAAAAAAGGTGGTTATTGCAACAATTGATCCAGATCCTAGAGTAGCCGGACAAGGTATAAAAATTTTAAAAGATGCAGGTGTTGAAATTACACTAGGCGTCTTGAAAGAAGAAGCCGAACAAGCCCATTCAGGATTTTTTTCAAGGTTAAATAAAAAGAGACCATTTGTTTCACTTAAAATTGCTACGAGTATAGATGGACGAATTGCTACTCAAACTGGTAATAGCAAATGGCTTACTGGACCTGAGTCACGCCAATTTGTGCACTATCTTCGTGCAACCCATGATGCGATATTAATAGGTCGAGGGACAGCAGAAGCAGACAACCCAAGGTTAGATGTACGAGGATTTGGAAAAGACATAAATCAACCAGTCAGAATTGTCATAGATAGCGATGTAAAGATTGACGTTAATAGTAATCTCGCATCAACCGCTAATGATGTTCCATTATTAATTTGCCATACTAACAAAACAAATTTCACAGATATTTCAGGGACTGGTGCTGTGAGTATATTATGTAACCGCTCAGATTCTGGAGTTGACTTAGAGAATGCTATGGAACAGCTAGCTCAATATGGTTTGACTCGAGTCTTATGTGAAGGTGGAGGCAAATTAGGTGCCGCTTTGATCAAAGCAAATCTTGTAGACGAATTAATCCTAATGCAAGCAGGTTTGGCAATTGGTTCTGAAGGAACTGCATCATTAGGAAAAATGGATATTAGCACATTAAATGATGCACCAAATTTTATGCTAAAAGAAACAAGAAAAATTGGTAATGATACATTAAGTATTTGGTCTAGGGGCGCTTAACTTTATCAAAATTTTTATTTAAAAGACAAAATTAATAAATATTGTTTGCTAAACCGCTATACTTTTAATAGCTCTCAGTAATAAATTTAATTAACCTCTGGTTCACCAAATAAAAACAATAAGGTATTTTATGTTTACAGGAATAATAACAGACGTTGGAACGATTGCTGAGCTAAAGCAAACAGGTGATCTAAGAGCTCGAATTAATACTTCATATGACGTTGATAATATAGATATAGGTGCCTCAATTGCATGCAATGGAGTTTGCCTAACTGTAGTAACCAAAGGTCGGGAAGAAGGCCAAAATTGGTTTGATGTGGAGATTTCTGCTGAGTCTGTTTCTATAACAAATATTAGCTCAGGAAGAAAAGCTTGGGCTATTGGGCAAAGTGTGAACTTAGAGCGAGCCTTAAAAATGGGAGATGAACTTGGTGGCCATATCGTGTCTGGCCATGTAGATGGTGTGGCAATTATTACTGATGTTGAAATTTCTGGAGATAGTACTGTTGTAAACTTTCAAATACCAAATGATCTTTCACACTTTATCGCTCCAAAAGGTTCAGTTACGCTAGACGGCACCTCATTAACCGTGAACGACGTTTCGGCTAATACATTCAAAGTAAACTTAATATCACATACTAAAGACAATACGACTTGGAATGACATAGAGGTTGGTGACAAAATAAACCTAGAAATTGATACTCTTGCACGATATGTCGCTCGTCTTGCAGAAGTAAGAAAATCACAATAATTTATATTAATTAGCCCACGAGGCCAAAGAAATACTATGACGTCAAATAAACAAATGAAATCTGCATCTAGATTGTATGCGGTCCAAGCACTTTTTCAAATGGAAGCTTCCGCGCAAGGAATGAATGAAGTTCGAGATCAGTTTATAAACCATCGATTTGGGGCTACCTATGAAGGACAAGAGTATGTAGATGGTAATATCGAACTGTTTGAAAAATTACTTTTCACAGCTGTAAATCAACAAGCAGCAATTGATCAAATGACTGATCGTGCTTTAGTAGCAAAATGGCCCATAGATAGAATTGATCCAACTTTACGGGCTTTATTTCGAACTGCTGGCGCAGAGTTTATTATAGATGACACCCCTCCAAAAGTTGCAATTGTTGAGTTTGTTGACGTAGCAAAAGCTTTTTTCCCAGATGGTAATGAAACTCGATTTGTTAATGCAATACTAGACCATATGGCGCGAGAAATTCATCCAGATAAATTTTAAAATATTACTTTTGTAAACTGTGATGAAAAACTATACTAAACTAGACTAGCCCATCATCACTCTTTCATATAAATCAAAAAGAAAATAATGAGAGTAGCCCAATGAATAGGACGCTTATAACTTCTGCCCTACCTTACATAAATGGGGTAAAACATCTTGGAAATCTAATAGGTAGTCAGTTGCCATCTGATGTTTATGCACGCTTCTGCAGAGCAAAAGGTCATGAAGTCATGTTTATTTGCGCAACTGATGAACATGGTACACCAGCTGAATTAGCTGCGGCAAAGGCAGGAAAAGAAGTAGCAAATTATTGCTCGGAAATGCATGAAGTACAATCTGAATTAGCTCGTGGATTTCGTTTGTCGTTTGATCACTTCGGGCGCTCATCAAGTGAACAAAATCACCAACTTACACAATATTTTGCAGGTAAATTAGCTGAAAATGGTTTAGTAGAAGAAATAAGCGAAAAACAAGTTTACTCAAATACCGATAATAGATATTTACCAGATCGTTATATTGAGGGTGAATGCCCAAATTGTGGCTCTCCGGACGCACGTGGTGACCAATGTGAGAATTGTACAAAACAATTAGAACCTACTGACCTAATAAACCCAAGGTCTGCCATATCTGGCTCAACTGATTTAGAAGTTCGAGAAACAAAACATTTATACCTCAAACAGTCAAAAATGCGTGATACGTTAAACAATTGGATAAATCAAAAGTCAAATTGGCCAATACTTACAACATCTATAGCTAAAAAATGGCTTCATGACGGTGACGGCCTACAAGACCGAGGCATAACTCGTGATTTAGATTGG
This sequence comes from Rhodobacteraceae bacterium Water-Bin34, assembly GCA_900197625.1. GTDB lineage: Bacteria > Pseudomonadota > Alphaproteobacteria > Rhodobacterales > Rhodobacteraceae > Amylibacter. The sequence goes on from FZLS01000004.1 coordinate 40,376, forward strand.
GGCGTGCCAGTAAAAAAAGGCGCCGATAAATGGGATGGTATGGAAGGTAAAGTTTTCTATGTATGGTTTGATGCTCCTATTGAATATATTGCAGCTACAGCTGAATGGGCAGCACTAAATGGTAAACCGAAAGAAGAATGGCAACGATGGTGGCGAACAGACAAAGGTGCTGATGATGTAAATTATGTCCAGTTCATGGGTAAAGACAATGTTCCATTTCATACATTGTCATTTCCAGCTACAATTATGGGTACAAACGATAATTGGAAATTAGTCGATTTCATAAAATCATTTAACTATTTAAATTATGATGGTGGGCAATTCTCAACATCAAAAGGTCGTGGTGTATTTATGAACCAAGCCTTGGAGATTCTACCTTCAGATTATTGGAGATGGTGGTTATTATCCAATGTACCCGAAAGTTCAGACTCTGAATTTACATGGGAAAGCTTCCAGCAAGGTATAAATAAAGATCTTGCAGATGTATTAGGTAATTTTGTTTCTCGTATTACTAAATTTTGCCGTTCAAAATTTGGAGAAATTGTCCCAGAAGGCAACAATTATGGTCCTAGGGAATTTGCAGTTATGGATCAACTCAAAGAACGAATTACTTCATATGAGAATAACATGGCAAAAATGGAAGTACGCAAATCAGCTTCAGATTTACGTGCAATATGGTCTATAGGAAACGAATATTTACAAGATGCAGCACCTTGGGCGTTGTTTAAAGAAGATCCAACTTCATCAGCAACAATAGTTCGTTTTGCATTAAATTTAATCCCACTTTATGCAGCTCTGTCTGAACCTTTTATACCCGATGCATCTGAAACTATGAATAATGCCATGAATGTAAATAACACTTGGCCTGATGACATTAGCAAAGCTTTAGATTTACTTGAAGTAGGACATGTATTTAGCGTTCCAGAAGTTATGTTTGCAAAAATAACAGATGAAGCACGTGATGAAATGAAAAATAAATTTTCTGGGAATAGGTAAACTACTAAATAGAATAGAATAGAATAGATTTAATTCCACTGCCAAGGTATTATAAATTGACCTAAAACATTATTAATTTGTTGATCTGAGGTTTCACTATCTATTTTATCTAACTTGGCTACTAAGCCAAGTTTTTTATCCTCTATAACATTATTCACTTTAGCATTTATATTATTTTCAACTAAAATATCGTTAAATGTACGAATTATTGCCAATCGCCTTAAATCAGGTTTAAATACCTTCCCAATTGCAGTTTTGGGAAGCTCTTCTAAAATTTCAATATATTTCGGACAAGCTGTCTTATCAGATACGTTTTGTTGAGCATATTCCATTAATTCTCCGACAGATGTAGCAGAACCACTTACAAGTTCTACATAAGCACACGGTAATTCTCCTGAGTAAATATCCGGTTGACCAATAGCACCTGCTAAACTTATGGAGGGATGTCCAGCTAAAGCTTCCTCGATAATCAATGGATCAATATTATGTCCGCCACGCATTATGACATCTTTTGCCCTTCCAGTAAGCCAAAGATACCCATCGGCGTCCATATAGCCTATATCCCCCGTTCTCAAAAATTTATCATCTACAAATAGTGATATATTTTTATTTGGATCAGTATATGTCGATCCAACAACTATTCCAGGATTGTTAATGCAAATTTCACCAGGTTCATCAAATTGACATTCTCTCACAACTTCATCTTTACGATTTATCTCTAAAATTTTTACATCAGTGAATGGAAGTGGCAACCCAACAGAGCCTATTTTATGTTCACCATCTGGTGGGTTACATGAGACTAAACATGTTGCCTCAGTCATCCCGTAACCTTCTATGATAGATACACCAGTTTCTTTTTGAAATTTTTCAAAGAGCTTTGTGGGCATAGGTGCAGAACCACAAAAAATATTTTTTAAGGTAGAAATATTTGCATCAATGGGATGGTTCATTAAAGCAGCCGCCGCAGTTGGAACAGTTATTACAAATGTACCCTTATAACGTTCAACTAGCTTCCAAAAGTTTTTAAATACACCATCACCACGGTATCCAGCAGGAGTTGGCATTACCATATGAGAGCCAGCAGACATAACGCATAGCCACGCAGGGTATGCAGCAAAAACATGAAATAAGGGCATCGGGCAAATCACCACATCATATTCATCCATTAATATCTCTGCACCCAACCAACCATTATATAAGGCACCAGAATGTCGGTGTTGAACTATCTTTGGCATCCCAGTGGTTCCACCGGTATGAAAATATGCACAAAATGGATCATTATCCTTTTCAACAAACTCCAAGTTTGTATTTTGTTTGAGCGTTTCTGAATTAAATTCTATTACCCTTGCATTATGTTCAATATTTAATTTTGGACGCAAAAAAGGAATAATTAATTTTAAGGGTGGGCTAACATGTGGTAGCAAATCTACTTCCACAACAGTTTCAACACATTTTGCATTTTTAACTGCATTATGAGCAAGTTGCGCAACTTGTGTTTTTGGGAATGGTTTCAATGTCACCAAAACCTTGGCATTAACTTCTTTAAGAAGTGCGCTGATGTGATCAGCTGAAAGTGTCGGATTAATTGGCGCTACAATACCTGCAGTCATACCAGCCATAAGTGTAATTAATGTCTCATGAGTTGTTGGCAATAAATAGGCAACAACATCATCAGGCCCAACTCCTAATGATCGAAACAAATTGGCGGTTTGCGTAACTCGGTCGGTTAATTCATCATAACTTAATGTTATGTTTTTATCTTTATTTCCTGATTTGAGCTGAAAACTTACAGCAGGCCTTTGCCCGTGTATATCTCGAGTTTGACATAATCTTTGATAAACTGTTTTAGAACTCAAACGATCTTCTATTGGCATTTCATTTTCTAAATTAATAAAATCCGATCGGTCAGAAAATATTTTATTCATATTATGCTTTCTTATTAAATAATAAGTGTATGATTAAATCACATGAACAAAAATTTCAAACATTATGAAAAATTTAGATGTTTTCATTTGTAAACTGCAATTTAGCTAGCCTTGCATATAACCCGCCTTGTGAAACTAATTCACTATGTGTTCCTTGAGCTACTATTTTGCCTTCGTCCACTACAACAATACGATCAGCTTTTTTAACTGTTGCCAATCTATGCGCAATTATAATTGTTGTTCGTGTTCTTGCTAATGCTTCAACAGCTTCCTGAACAGCAAACTCACTTTCTGCATCCAGGGCACTTGTTGCTTCGTCTAAAAGAAGAATAGGTGCGTCTCTTAAAATAGCTCTTGCTATCGCTAACCTTTGTTTCTGTCCACCAGAGAGCATGACACCTTGTTCTCCAACAAAACTCTCGTAACCATCAGGTAACATTTCTAGAAAATTATGTGCTGCAGCTGCTTTTGCAGCTTCTATTACTTCTTTGTCACTGGCATCAGGCCTACCGAAACGAATATTTTCCATAGCTGAAGTCCCAAAAATTACAGGATCTTGAGTAACTATTGATAGATGTTTTCGGAAGTCCTCTCTTTTCAAAGAGCTGATAGGTTTACCATCCAGCATAATCCTACCAGATGTAGGATCAAAAAATCTCATTAAAAGCTGAAAGATTGTTGACTTTCCAGCCCCAGACGGCCCCACCAAAGCAATCGTTTCACCAGATTCAACCTTTAATGACAAAGTATCAAGTGCAGCAATATTAGGTCTCGAAGGGTAGAAAAAACTTATTTTTTCAAATTCAAGTTCACCTCTAACAGGAAAATCTAATTGATCTGGTGCTTCTGGGTCTTTTACCACATCTTCTGAATTCAATAATTCAATTAAACGTTCAGTTGCTCCGGCTGCCCTTTGCATTTCGCCCCAAAATTCAGCAAATGCTGTTACAGATGACCCTACTAAGACAGCATAGATTACAAACTGCACCAGCACACCAGCAGTCATGTTGCCAGCTTTTACATCTCTTGCACCTATCCAAATAACAGCAACAACCCCTGTGAAAATCAAGAATATAACAATAGCTGTCATCAAAGCTCTTATTGTTACCCTTTTTCGAGTAGCATCATATGCTTCCTCAGTTAGTTTTGCAAAAAGTGTTCGTGATACAGCCTCATGAGTAAATGCTTGAACAGTTTGAGAAGCTAATAAACTTTCAGAAGCATTTCCTGAACTTTCTGCGATCTTATCTTGATTTATTTTACTTAATACCCTTACACGGCGTCCAATACCAAATATTGGAATTAAAATAAAAGGAACTATTAATAACACTAGTCCTGTTAATTTAGCTGAGGTTATAAATAATAAAATTAAACCTCCTACAAACATTATTGCATTACGTAGTGCATACGAAAGATATGATCCTATTACTGAAAGAATTAATGTCGTGTCCGTGGTAATTCTGCTTAAGACTTCGCCTGTCATGATGCGTTCATAAAAAGCAGGACTCATTCCAATCATTTTATCATACACAGCGCGCCTTATATCTGCCACCACCCTCTCACCAAGCCTTGTAACTAGAGCATACCTTACAGCAGACCCTACAGCTAAAAGCCCAGCAACAAAAATTGCATATACAAAATAATTATCTAAAATGTCTAAATCTTCACTAAATCCATCAACAACCCCACGAACCGCTAGAGGTAAAATTAAAGATATTGCGGCAGTAAAAGTTAACATAAATAATGCAGCAGTTACCAAAATTTTATAGGGCTTTAGAAATGGAATAAGCCCACGCAATGCTGACACATTTTTACCTTTTTTTCGGTCTTGGGATATTGCACGAGTTGATTCAGGGGTGGACATATATTCAGCTTTCAGAATTTACTAATATCGATAGCGCGCAATAGCAAAAGCATCAAGACAACAATCTGTACAAAATGGGTTTTTTATTTTTATGAAGATTTTTGGAGCGGATAGCGGGAATCGAACCCGCGTCATCAGCTTGGAAGGCTGAGGTCTTACCATTACACAATATCCGCGTCTGGAATTCTTGTCCTATTTGAAACAACGTTTGGCGTCAATAAGTTAGTTCTACAATACCAAAACAAAATTAATATTTTTTTTGAAAAATTACCAATTTCCAGTACAAAGCTCTCTAATTGAATAAAGCTTACCATCGTACCCTTGCAATGCAGATGTTTCAATATTTTCTACTGATATGGGTGGATTCGGAGTGTAATTTATGAATTTTTCTAAAGCACCTTGAGTAAGATATTCATCAATTAGTTTTATCGCTAACTGACCTTCATGAAGTGGAGATTGGAGTGTTGTACCATATTGCTTTCCTTCATCTAATAAACTTCTACTTCCATTACAAACTGCACCTATTGCAATAACATCTTGACCAATAATTTTTCCAGCATCTTCAAAAGCTTTCAAAGCTCCAGTTAAAATTGAGTCATCCATTCCAAAAACAAAATCAATACTCTGATCTCCCATAGCTCCAATTAATTCTAAGGTTCCCTCATAACCATTCAGTCGGCCAAAACCTACTTCTGCATCACTTATTATTTTAAGGTCAGTTCCAGCAATTGCATTCTCAAAAGCATTAATTGTTAAATCATAACCAGTAAAGTCATGCGGATAGGATAAGACCGCTACATTAAACCCAAAGCCACCATTTTCTTTTTTTGAAGCAGCGGCTTCTCTCATCATATAACCGGCACTTCGCCCTCTTAAAGAAAAATCAGGACCCGCAAATCCAATAATATATTCTTTATCAAATTCATTTGGTAATTGATTAACTTTCAAAACTGGAACACCAGTTTCTGCTAAAAGTTGCAATGCTTCTAAACCTGAAACATCGTCAGTTGGAAACCAAATAAAAGCATTTGGCAATTCACCCAACGCTAGAAATTGTTGTATTTGTTGATTTTGCTGAGCCTGATTGAATTGGTTTTCAAATATACTTATTTCATAACCTTTTAATCCAGCCATACCTTTTAGGCCTCTAACATATTTTCCAATGTAAGCTTCTTTAACAGGCCCATTAAAAGAAACTATTAATCCCTTTGAATCTTCCGAAGCTTTTGCCGGAGTCGAGATTATCATAAGTACAAATATACTTAGAAAATTAAATACATTTATAAAATTTTTCATAACTTCCTTCCAAATACTTTCGCACATAGTTTCTTGCAATCGCTATACTGGCTATACCAATTCATTTGCAAGTCGATCAAGCATTTTAAGGCACAACACAAGTTGGTTTTCAGAAACATACTCATCAGGTTTGTGGGCTTGCTCAATACTTCCAGGGCCGCATAACACTGAACTTATTCCAGCTCTACTAAATAATCCTGCTTCTGTACCAAAAGCTACTACTTCAGTTGAATTGCCACCAGTCAACTCTTGGACTATCTTTACAGCTTCACTGTCTGGATTTGGCTCTAGACCTTCAGTTTCAATACAAACAGTTTCAAATATATCTGCAGCTGGCGATATTTTTTTCATTTCAGGCCTTAAAACTTCATCCACATATCGCCCCATCTGGCCACGCAACCATTCTCTATCAGTGCGTTGGACCACTCGCATCTCCCATTCAACCTCTGCTTTGCTTGGTATTACATTATGCGTTGTGCCTGAATGACACGCACAAACCGAAGAAGTGGAGTATGGTGGATTAAAACGAGATCCTTCAGGAGCCATTCCTGGTAATTCTTGTCTGACTTCCATCAATTTATTAATAAATCGGTGCGCATACTCTAATGCATTAACGCATAATTCTGGTTGGCTAGAATGCCCCTCCAAGCCTTTAAATTCAGTTGTATATTCACACATACCTTTGTGGCCTTCTATTATACGCATAGAAGTTGGTTCACCAACTATACAAGCACTAGGCTTTAAACCAGATTCAATTAATTGATTAACAAGTACTCGTGCGCCTAAACACCCAACTTCTTCATCATAAGTAAATGCAAAATGAAGCGGACGCTTTAAATTCATCTTTGCGTACTTTGGGACCATAGCTAAAGTTGAAGCGATGAAACCCTTCATATCACATGTTCCCCTTCCATAATATGCACCATTTTCATGCTTCATTTTAAACGGATCACTAGACCAGTTTTGGCCAATAATGGGAACAACATCCGTGTGGCCAGATAAAATTATTCCACCATCACTATCTGGGCCTAAAGTTGCAAAAATATTTGCCTTTCCCTCTGCTTCAGACGATATTTCACATCTTGCACCATATGATTTTAAGTAATCACTTATCCAATCAATGCAATCTCTGTTACTCTCACTAGATATTGTTGGATAGCTAATTAATTTATCTAGAATTTCGATCGTTTTTTGAATTTCATTCATTTTAAGATTTCACAAATAATTTACGTGGGACATTTGCTAACGATTCAGCGATTCCGTCTTCTCGAATACGTAATGTTTCAGTTATTTCCAAACCCCAATCAGTCATCCATAATGCTGGCATGAAGTGAAAAGTCATATTGGGCTTCAAAACTGTTTCATCACTTGGTCTGATAGAATATGTTCTTTCTCCCCAGTCAGGTGGATAGCTAATTCCGATAGGATAACCACACCGACCCTCTCTTTTTACACCATGCTTTTTCAAAACATTATAAAAAGCTCTAGCAACATCTCCTGCTGTATTACCAGAAATTGCTTTCGAAATTCCTGCCTCAATACCTTCAAGAACTACTTCTTCTGCGTGTGAAATATCTCTTGGGGGTTCACCCAACCAAATTGTACGTGACAAAGGAACATGATAATGCCGATGAACTCCTGCAATTTCAAAAAAAGTACCTGAATTATTTGGAATTATTTTATCATTCCAAGTTAAATGCGCCGCAGTTGCTTCTTTGTTTGTAGGTAATAATGGACAAATTGCAGCATAATCACCTCCAAACAATCCATCCTCATCTTCTCCACCCCAAATACCTGTATGATATATTTCAGCGGCTACTTCATTTTTGCGCTTTCCTACTTCAAATATATCAAAAATTTTAGCATGCATTCGTTCAACTATTTGCCCAGCGCGTCGCATGTATTTTAATTCTTGGTCTGATTTTATCGCTCGACACCAATTTATCAATCCAGTCGTATCAATAATTTTACCACTATGATTTGAAGATAGTGTATTGTGAGCTTTTGCTGAATAATAATAATTATCCATTTCAACACCAAGAGCCATGTCTTTCCACCCATAATCAGATATTATTTTAGACAAATCATGCATTGCATGATTGTCTGACATTACAAAATCATCAGTATAACCGTGAATGCGGTCATTACTCATATAACATGTAAGTGTAGCCCCAATAGCATCCATTTTACGGCCCCAAAATATTGGATCTCCTTTAGGTCCAACTATCACTCCTTGATGAACATAAAAACTCCAACCATCATAACCCGTTAGCCAGGCCATATTACTTGGATCACATGTAAAAAGAATTTCAACGTTATTAAGCTCCATAGACTTTCTAACTGAGTCTAATCTAGCTTCATATTCAGAACGAGAGAATGGGAGTTCTAAATTTGACATCATAAAATCTTTCAAGGAACAATATGATTATTATTAAAGCAGTTTAAGAAATTAGCAAAAGAAAATGTAGTTTTTATTTTTAACTTTTATTTTAGATTAACAGCAAACAGACATTATTAAATTTATTTAATTGATGCCAGAATCTTATATTTTTTTCAAAAATTAATTATAAAAATTTTATATTTCTCTTTTTAAAACTTAATTATGTTACATTCTTACATTAATTTTATAAAAAACTATAAAATATATGGTATTTTTGTACACTAGGTAATCAATTGGCTTGACCTGAGGGCGTTCCCAATACAAGACAGTGTCATTAATTTAGAATAGAATCTAAATTAATTTTTACATTGGACAATAAAAGGACCAAAGACCATAGCTCGTAGACCACATAACGCGCCACCACAGCGCGACACAGGACCTCTCGCGAACGAACGCGTAACATCACCCGAAATCAGACTAATTGGTGCCGACGGAGAAAACGTAGGTGTAGTTTCACCTGAGCGCGGCAACGAATTAGCCCGCATAGCAGGATTAGATTTAGTTGTAATTTCGCCAAATGCACAACCACCAGTTTGTAAAATTATGGATTTGGGTAAGTTCAAATACGAACAACAAAAACGTGAAGCAGAAGCCCGTAAAAAACAAAAAACAATTGAAATCAAAGAAGTAAAGTTTAGACCAAACACAGACACTCATGATTTTGATGTTAAAATGCGTAGCGTTTTTAAGTTTCTCGAAAATGGAGATAAAGTAAAAATTACAATGCGCTTCCGTGGAAGAGAAATGGCTCACCAGAATCTTGGCCTAGAACTGCTTAAACGTGTTGAAGGTGTTGTGATTGAAGCTGAAGCAGGCAAAATTGAAAATCATCCCAAAAGTGAAGGTCGTCAAATGACCATGCTTATCGGTCCTAATACCAAGTAATTAAAAAATATATAAAAGACTATCTAACTGATGGTCTTTTTTTCTATCAAAATCTATAAAAACCAAATCCATCTACCAGTCTTACTAAAATAACGTTCAGCCTCTTCTCCCATAGCTTCCATTAGTTTACGTTCTTCTGGTAAAACATAATTGTTTTTTAGAAAGAAAAATAACCAGACTGATGGTATTATTGCTTGAAATGAACCAAGACTTAATCCAAAGCCAAAAGATAACAATATCATCCCAAGATACATTGGATTACGCGACATTTTAAATGGCCCATCAACAATCAAGGTTGTTGGCTTTCTGCGGGGAATAATTGTTGTGTTTTTACGTTTAAACCATATGGGACTTGCAATAATTAAATATAATCCTATTCCAATTATACCAGTATCAATTGCAAGAAATTGAAAAAAAACTACTGGATAAATGAAATGCAACAATACAGCAAAGATCATTGAAATAAATGTCCAAACAGGTGGTATGTTAAAATTTTTCATTAATTTCAACCAATGCAATTTCGTTTTTGAATCTTTATTGTAAAATAAAAACAAAAGTTAACTGCTTAAAAATAAAAAGGCCAGATTAATACTGGCCTTTTTTATTTTTAGATAATGATATTTTTTTAACTAGCTTTCGCAAGGTTACGAAGAACATAATGTAAAACACCACCATGTTCTAAATATTCGATCTCAACTGCTGTATCTATTCGAGATTTTAATGTAATTTCTTTCACATCCCCATTTGGAAAAGTAATATTACATGGAACTAGTGATTGGGGCTTGATGTCGCCTTCCAACTCACCAATCGAAACTGTTTCTGAACCCGTTAATCCAAGTGATTTTCTTGTATCACCATTTGTAAATTCGAAAGGAATTACTCCCATACCAACTAGATTTGAACGATGAATTCTTTCGAAGCTTTCTGCAATAACTGCAGATATCCCCAGCAAGTTCGTGCCCTTAGCAGCCCAATCACGCGAAGACCCAGCTCCATATTGTTCTCCACCAAATATAACCAGCGGAATACCTGCTTTTTTATATGCCATTGCTGCGTCATAAATAGAGGTTTTTGAACCGTCAGGTCCTTTTGTATAACCGCCCTCTACGTTATCTAGCATCTCATTCTTTATTCGAATATTAGCAAATGTTCCACGCATCATAATCTCATGATTTCCACGTCTTGAACCATATGAATTAAATTCACGTACTGGAACTTGCCTATCTGTCAAATATTGACCAGCAGGGGTACTTTCAGCGAACCCACCCGCAGGTGAAATATGATCAGTTGTTATCATATCGCCTAAAATTGCGAGTACTTTTGCATCTTTAACATCTGAAATAACACCAGGTTCTTTTGACATTCCTTGAAAATATGGAGGATTTTGAACGTATGTTGATGCTGCTGGCCAGTCATATGTTTTAGCTTCTGTTGTGTTAACACTTTGCCACTTTTCATCGCCCTCGAATACATTTGCATACTTTGAAAGAAAAGCCTCTCGAGTAACAGTTTTTTCAACCATTTCCGCAACTTCTTGTGTAGTTGGCCATATATCTTTCAAATATACATCATTACCTTCTTTATCTGTTCCAATTGCATCAGAGGCAAGGTTTATATCCATTGTTCCAGCAATAGCATAAGCCACAACTAACGGTGGTGACGCCAAATAATTAGCACGAACGTCAGGAGAAATTCTTCCTTCAAAATTACGGTTACCTGAAAGCACTGCAGTTGCGACTAAATCACCTTCAGAAATTGCTTCAGATAATTCTGACTGAATTGGTCCTGAATTACCTATGCAGGTCGTACAGCCATAACCAACCAAGTTAAACCCAACTGAGTCCAGATCTTTTTGGAGATCTGCGGCTTCAAGGTATGCGGAAACTACTTGAGATCCTGGTGCAAGCGATGTTTTAACCCATGGCTTTCTGTTCAATCCAAGGGCAGCTGCTTTACGCGCTACCAAACCAGCACCAATCATTACATAAGGATTGGATGTATTTGTACATGAAGTTATTGAAGCTATTACAACTTTGCCGCTAGACATAGAATAATCTTCACCTTTTACAGCCACTTCTTTTCCAAGAGGCCTTTTGAAAGTTTCTTCCATTTCTTTTGCAAATGCTTGTTTGGCATTTGTCAGTGCAACATAATCCTGCGGTCTCTTAGGACCAGAAATAGCTGGAACAATTGTTCCCATATCTAATGCTAATGTATCAGTATAAACAGGTGCGTAGTTTTCATCACGCCAGAAACCATTTTCTTTAGCATAAGCTTCAACTAAAGCTATTCTATCTTTGTCACGCCCAGTTGTATTCAAGTAGCGAATTGTTTCATTATCAATTGGGAAAAAGCCACATGTAGCACCATATTCAGGGGCCATATTAGCTATAGTAGCCCTATCTGCTAATGGTAAAGTGTCTAAGCCTGAACCATAAAATTCAACAAATTTTCCAACAACACCTTTTTCACGTAACATTTCAACTACTTTGAGAACTAGGTCAGTACCAGTAGTTCCCTCCATCATTGCGCCAGTTAATTCAAATCCAATCACTTCTGGTATTAACATAGAAATTGGTTGTCCAAGCATTGCAGCTTCGGCTTCAATGCCACCAACACCCCATCCTAAGACCGCAGCACCATTGACCATAGTCGTATGGCTATCTGTACCAACCAATGTATCAGGATAAGCTATCTCAACACCATTTTGATCCACATCTTTCCAAACTGTTTGCGCAAGATATTCAAGATTCACTTGGTGACAAATTCCTGTACCTGGAGGAACAACACGAAAATTATTAAACGCTTTTTGGCCCCACTTTAAAAATGTATAGCGCTCTAAATTTCGCTCATATTCTCTATCCACATTCATTTTAAATGCACGCGGATTTCCAAACTCATCTATCATAACTGAGTGATCAATAACTAAATCTACGGGATTTAATGGATTAATTTTTTCAGGATCTCCTCCTAGAGACATTAACCCATCTCTCATTGCAGCAAGATCCACTACAGCTGGAACGCCTGTAAAATCCTGCATAAGCACTCTTGCTGGACGGTATGCAATTTCACGTGGATTTTTACCACCTTTTAATGCCCAATCAGAAAATGCTTTGATATCATCCACTGATACAGTTCGACCATTATCTTCAAAGCGCAACATATTTTCTAAAACAACTTTTAAAGCAGCTGGCAATTTAGAAAAATCGCCTAAACCTGCAGCAGTTGCAGCTGGAATTGAGTAGTAATCTATGGATTTTTCACCAATAGAAAGTGATTTACGTGTTTTACTGGAATCTATGCCGACTTGAACTGTCATTTCGGGTCTCCGATTAAGATAATTATTGGAATTATTGAGCTTATGCTTCAAAAAAACGAGTCGAGCAAGTGTTTATTGGTATGCCATTGTATACTATTTAAAATTTGATTTTACATTCAAGAGATTATCTATAATTACATCACTTCCCTATACGATAAGATTAAGTTACTTCTTAAATATGTTGTTGAAAATTAAAAATTTAGATTGCAGGCGTGGTAATAAGCTTATTATCGCCAATGTATCCTTCAATTTAAAATCTGGTGAATGCTTGATTTTGAAAGGTCCAAACGGCTCTGGAAAAACAACCTTATTAAGGTACATAGCTGGGTTATCCACAAACAACTTATTAAACGATAATATTGCGTATTCAGGACATCTTGATGGAGTTAAATCCACTTTAACAGTTCAAGAAAATTTAAAATTTTGGTCGGGCATATATAATACTAATAATATGGCTAATGTAATCAAAACGCTTAAACTAAATGACTTCCAAAATAGGATAGCTGGTGAACTATCAGCAGGCCAGAAACGTCGCTTAGGTTTAGCAAGAATGCTAATAACAAATGCAAAAATATGGCTAATGGATGAGCCAACTGTATCATTAGATAAAACAACAACAACATTGATTTCTGAAATAATAACGCAACACTGTAAAGAGGGTGGAGCTGCAATCATTTCAACTCATGTAAATTTAAATTTACCATCATCAAAGGTCTTAGATATTAGCGAGTTTAAACCAGAAATAGATAAAGAATTTGATCCTTTCCTCGAAGGTGTATTTTAATGTGGTCATTAATTCTACGCGATATTAGATTGGCTCTTCGCTCTGGTGGTGGGTTTGTGCTGACCTTAGCATTTTTCTTAATCGTCATAATGATTGTTCCTTTTGGGGTAGGTGCAGATTTAGGATTATTGTCACGGATAGCTCCAGGCATTCTCTGGATAGGTGCATTACTATCCTGCTTACTGTCCTTAGACAGAATTTTTCAACTCGATTGGGAGGATGGAACTCTTGAAGCATTAGCAACATCACCTATACCTCTTTCAGGCATAGCAACTGCAAAAGCAACAGCACATTGGCTTACCACAGGACTTCCAATTACATTAGCCTCTCTTCCTTTAGGTTATTTATTAAATCTAAATCACAATTCATATTTTTTACTTCTAACATCCCTTGCAATAGGAACCCCTGCTCTTTCATTCATTGGAACTTTTGGTGCAGCCCTTACAGTAGGAGTAAAGAGAGGTGGCCTTTTACTTTCTCTTTTGATTTTGCCATTATATATTCCAACATTAATGCTTGGAGCTCAATCAATGAGTGTAGGAACCAATAATCCTATTGAGTTATTAGCATTAATTGCCGCAATATCATTTATGTGTATTGCTCTTTTACCGTTCGCATGCGCAATAGCACTTCGCGCAAATCTAAAATAGGATATCTAAGCACAATGTCTTTATGGGAATACGCTAATCCAGCAAAATTTATGACTCTATCAGCTCGTATTTTACCTGCTTTAGCAATTACATCTTCTTGCCTTTTATTGATAGGACTTCTTTGGGGCTTTTTTTTTACTCCTGCAGATTACAAACAAGGGTCTACAGTTAAAATTATCTTTTTACACGTTCCTACTGCATTGATGGCAATAAACGCATGGCTAATGATGCTTGTAGCTTCTTTAATATGGCTTATTAGACGTCACCACGTTTCTGCATTAGCCGCAAAAGCTGCCGCTCCTATTGGAATAACCATGACACTTATTGCTATTGCAACTGGTGCTATATGGGGAAAGCCTATGTGGGGAACCTATTGGGCGTGGGACCCTCGATTAACTTCATTTATGATATTGTTAGTATTTTATTTTGGCTATTTAGCTTTATGGGAAGCAATAGAAGATAAAGACACTGCTGCAGATCTAACATCGATTTTATGCATAGTGGGCTCTGTTTTTGCATTATTATCAAGATATGCAGTAAATTTTTGGTCACAAGGTCTTCATCAAGGTGCTTCTTTGTCACTTGATAAAGAACAACATGTTGACAATGCATTTTATTTCCCACTTTTGGTATGTATTGCAGGTATGGTTTTATTATTTGTAACTTTAGTTTTGATACGCACTAGAACAGAAATCAGATTACGTCGCTTATTAACACTTCGGTTGAGGAATAGTTAAGATGTTTGAACTTGATAAATATGCAGACACTGTACTCACAGCATATGCTGTTTCAATATTACTTCTTGGAGTGCTAGTTTGGACAACATTGTCGAAATCAAAAAAAATAAAGAATGCACTAAATTCTCAAGAAAACAAATCTAATGAAAAACATTAAACCACTCTATCTTATACCACCCTTCATTTTTTTTATTTTAGCGATTATTATGTTTATAGGGCTTGGTAGAGACAAACCAAATGAATTACCAAGTGCAATGATTGGTCGTTATGCACCTGATTTAACGATTACTCCACTCTCAAGCTTACCATTTTTGGACAAAACACATCTCAAATCACCTAATATTAAAATTGTTAACTTTTGGGCAAGCTGGTGTGCACCTTGCCGAGTTGAACACCCAAATATTCAACAATTATCAGACCTTGGCTTTATGGTTTACGGCATTAATTATAAAGATAAAGCACCTCAAGCTTTACAGTTCCTCAACTCACTTGGTAACCCATATGAACGAATTGGCAGTGATGAAGGGCGAACTGGATTAGACTGGGGTTTATATGGTGTACCTGAAACCTTTATCATTGATAATGAAGGTAAAGTCCTATTACGGCATGCGGGTCCAATTACTAATAAAATCATGACAAATGAAATTTTGCCAGTATTGACCAATCAATAACACTTTTATGAGAAAAAAGACTTAAAACTAATTCAGTTTGATAAATAGTTTTCCTAACAAAACCAAAAGTTTAAACTCACATTTTTTAAAAAAGCTATAAATGTGAAAAAAATACTGCTATTAAGTATAAATCAAAATATTTTTCTTAAATATAAATATATCTAGCATTAAATACGAATTATATTCTATATTAGGGTAAATTTAAGTTTGCTAGGGAATAAAATGAAGCATTTTCCAATTTTTATTACAGTAGAAGGACGTCGTATTATTATATCTGGTGGCCAAGAAGCGGCTTTGGCTAAACTAAGATTGTTATTAAAAACTTCTGCTTCTATCACTGTTTATGCTGAAGACATTCATAAAGACATTATGAAACTTGCAACTGAAGGAAAGATAACAATTGTAAATAGAGCTTTGGCAAAAGGAGATGCAATATGCGCAACTTTATTTTATGGGGCCAATGAAGATAAGATTGAAGATGCAAGAAGTGCTAAAATTGCACGTGAAGAAGGTGCATTAATTAACATAGTTGATAACTTAAATGATAGTCAATTTATAACACCAGCAATCGTTGATCGTGATCCTGTGACTATAGCAATTGGAACAGAAGGAGCCGCGCCTGTCTTAGCAAGAGCAATAAAGTCAGATCTTGAAAAAACTCTTCCAGCACATCTTGGAATACTAGCCAAAATTGGTAAGGCATTTAGAGAAAATGTGAATATTCTTCCAATGGGTCGTATACGGCGAGATTTTTGGACAGAATTTTACTTTAAAAAAGGACCTGAAGCACTCGAATTCAACGGCATAGCTGGAATTGAAAAATCACTGCAATCTCTTTTAAATGTGTTTAAATCAAAAAAAACAGCCGAGGGGCATGCTGTTTTTGTGAGTGCAGGTCCCGGCGATCCAGATCTCTTAACATTAAAAGCAAGAAAAGAATTAGATATTGCAGATGTAATAATCCATGATCGCCTGATAAGTAATGAAATTCTTGAATTAGCAAGGCGTGAAGCAGTTATCATCAATGCTGGGAAAGAAGGATTTGGGCCATCAATTTCACAAAATGAAATTAATGATTTAATCATAGAACACGCTCTAAAAGGTGCTCGAGTAGTACGCCTGAAAGGTGGTGATTGCAGCATTTATGGTCGTCTTGATGAAGAAATTGATGCAATAAGTAAATTTGGGATTAATTACCATATTATACCAGGCATCACTGCTGCTTCAGCTTCTGCAGCAGTGATAAAACAATCTTTAACTAAGCGTAATCGTAATGGCTCAATAAGCTTTTTGACTGGTCATGACATGAAAGGATATGCAGATTATGATTGGCAAAAGCTAGCAAAGAAGAACTCAATTGTAGCTATTTACATGGGTAAAAAAGCATCTCGATTCATTCAAGGAAGATTGATTATGCATGGCGCTGATCCAAAAACCCCAATAAGTTTAATCGAAAATGTTTCCAAAAAAAATCAACGGATATTCTCCACAACACTTTCAGAACTTCCAAAATGTATTTTACAATATGACATCTCAGGCCCTGTGCTGACACTTTATGGCTTAGCACCTCGAGAAGCATCACATGTAACTGCATTCATTGACCATCCAAACGATATGCCCAGTGAGATGGAATTAGCATAATGTCAAATACACAACCAAATAAAGTTATAACTGCAAACCACTTATTAAATGGCAATGTAGTTTATTTAAATTCACAATTTGATTGGGTTAATAGACTCAGTGATGCAAAAGTTTTTACGGATGAGACCTCGATTGAAGAGGCAATCATAAATGCAAATAGTCAACAACATGTTGTTGTTGGAGTTTATTCAATCAACATAGCTGTATTAAATGAAATTATAACTCCAAAACATTTTCGTGAGCAGTTTAGAAACAAAGGCCCATCTAATTACAATCATGGCAAACAATCGGAGGTTTTATAATGTATAATTATACAGAGTTTGATGATGCTTTTATTAAAGCAAGAAATTCCCAATTTCGCAATCAAGTTAAAAGACGGATTGATGGGAATTTAACCGAAGATGAATTTAAACCACTACGTCTCATGAACGGATTATACTTACAATTACATGCCTATATGCTCAGAGTGGCTATTCCATATGGCACTTTAAATAGCTCTCAAATGGAAAAGCTTGCTATAATTGCAGATCGTTGGGACAAAGGATATGGACATTTTACAACTCGCCAAAATATACAATTTAATTGGCCAAAATTGAATGACGTTCCCGACATATTAGATGCTTTAGCAGAAGTAAAAATGCATGCCATTCAAACTAGCGGTAATACTATTAGAAATGTAACAGCAGATCACTTTTCTGGAGCAGCTTCAGACGAAACTGTAGACCCTCGACCATACGCGGAACTTATCCGTCAATGGTCAACTGATCATCCAGAATTCCAATTCTTACCAAGAAAATTCAAAGTGGCTATAACAGGATCAAAAAATGATCGGGCTGTTATTCGTGCTCACGATATTGGGCTTCGTATATTGCGTCGCAACGAAAAGCTCGGGTTTGAAATTATAGTTGGGGGCGGCTTAGGGCGCACACCAATGATTGGAAAGATAATCCATGAGTTTTTACCTGTCTCAGATATCTTACCTTATTTAGAAGCAGTGGTTAGCGTTTGGAATACATTGGGACGTAGAGATAATAAATATAAAGCAAGAATAAAAATTACAGTTCATGAGCATGGTATAAAATCCATCAAACAACTAGTTCAAAAGCGCTATAATGAAATTAGACCAAATTTCACTGGTGTAGACCCAGATTTGCTAGAACAAATTAATTCTGCATTTGCTCCTCCAATCTTCAAATCAGCGGATACAACTGGCTTTAAATATACTTACGAAAATGATGTGTTATTTAGATCTTGGGTAGATACAAATACACAAAAACATAAAGAATCTGACTATGCGATTACTTCAATAAGCTTAAAAGCACATGGCAAAACTCCTGGTGACGCGAGCTCAGAACAAATGAAGTTAATCGCTGACATTGCTAGGCTTTATGCACATGATGAAATTCGTATAAGTCATGAACAAAATATTATTCTACCTCATGTGCACAAGTCAGACTTGCCCAGAGTTTATGATTTACTAAGGACTAAAAATTTAAATACGGCTAATATTGGATTAATCTCTGACATAATTGCTTGTCCAGGTATGGATTATTGTGCACTTGCAACTGCCCGATCAATACCAATTGCACAAGAAATATCCATGCGCTTCGATGATTTGAAATTGGAACATGAGGTTGGGCATATCCAAATAAAAATATCTGGCTGTATAAATGCATGTGGGCATCACCATGTTGGGCATATTGGGGTTTTAGGTTTAGACCGTGCAGGTGTTGAAAATTACCAAATAACACTTGGAGGCGATGCAACAGAAACTGCTAAAATCGGTGAACGAGCTGGCCCTGGATTTTCAGCTGAACAAATAGTTCCAGCGGTAGAAAGAATTATTTTAGCTTATCTAGATATACGAATGAATAAAAGTGAAAGCTTTATTGAAACATTTCAACGCTTGGGTATAGCGCCCTTTAAAAAAGCATTATATCCAAATTTAAAGCAATCAGTAAAAATAGAAAACCAAGGGAAAGCAGCATGAACAACAAAGTTCACATTACTTATAAAACCATCAAATTATTACAGGAATAAACAATGAATAAAATTGTTTCTGATTTAGGCTTTAGATCTTTGGATAATATAATAATTTACGAAAACTGGAGTAATTTTTCAGCGTCAGCTACATCCATTGATTTACCTCCAGATGCAGATTTGAGTTTATTTAAAGGTAATTTGAATAAATTCAAAATAATACGTATTGATTTTCCAACATTCGCTGATGGTCGCGGATTTACACTTGCAAAACTAATTCGCACACGTGGATTTACAGGCCATTTGCGTGCAAAAGGGCATATTATTTCAGACCAATATGCAATGCTTAGAAGATCTGGCTTTGATGATGTTGAAATATCTCAAAATCTTGCTGAGCGGCAACCTGAAGCAGAATGGCTTTTTCGTAGCAATTGGAAAAAACACTATTACCAAAACCGTCTTGGCTTTAAAAAATGCTAACGTTATGGAATTTTTGAAATTTATTATATAATGATTAAATATTCATATTTTCTATCTCTTTAACACATTTTTGAAAAAACCTCTGGGTGGCAACACCCATTATCCCTCGAGATGAAGTAACAAAGTTAACATATCCAACTCCCAATTCTTTAGCAGAAAGGGGTACAAGCTTATATCCTGCGTCGGTATATTGTTTAAATTCATCTTGAAATGGCAAACAAAATGAAACTCGGTTGTTGTGTAATAAATTTAAGCAAATAAGTGGGTCATTACTTTCTAATTGTGTAAATAGACTAATTCCGAGCTTTGCACATGCACCATCAATTTTATTTCGTAATTGAGTATTTTTTAATGGTAATAATATCTGCTGATCAATTATTTCATAAAACATTAATCCATTTGGATTCTTTACAGGCAAATTTTCTGGTAATACTGCATGAACTTTAATTTCAAATGCATTTATAATATTTAAATTTTTTGTTAATATTGGCTGATAAAAGAAAGCAATATCAATTCGATTTGAACTTAAATCATTTTCCATTGCATTTTGATCGACTACTTTTATTTGTATTGATATTTGTGGATATTCTTTTTGAAATTCAGCTATCTGATTATTAATAAATACACCGTTTAGTTCTGCGCTAACTCCCAATCTAATAATACCAGTTTGTAGGCCTTTAATATCATTAATTTGAGATTGAAGCCGTTCAAATCCTCTCAATTGCAATAAAGCAAATTGATAGAATAATTCACCTTCAGTTGATAATCTTACTCCTACATTAAGTCGGTCAAAAATTTTAATACCAATATCAAGTTCTAAATTCTGAATATGTCGATTTAATGCTGAAGGAGAAATTGCACAACTTTCAGCGGCACCTCTAATAGACCCAATTTCAGCAATCAATTTGACATATTTAAATGATTGTAAATGTCTCATGTAATCATCTTTTAGTAGCAATATAGACACCGGTGCAAAAAACACAACAGTACTATACAAATTTTGTCGCAGACTGCACCGCATTTAATTTTTAGTTTACTAGGAATCATAGAGAATAACGTCTCTGAGATTAAATCTAGCGCATCCTCCCGCGCTAAAATTAAAGGAATTAAAATGAAAAAAACACTTCTTGCATCAGCCTTAACAACATTGTGCGTGTCAAGCGCAATGGCAGATATAAAGGTAGGCATATTACACTCACTATCGGGAACAATGGCAATTTCCGAAACCACACTTAAAGATACAATGCTAATGTTGATTGATCAGCAGAACGAAAAAGGTGGTATAAACGGAGAAAAAATTATACCCGTTGTGGTAGATCCTGCCTCAGACTGGCCATTATTTGCAGAAAAAGCTCGGGAATTATTAACTGTTGAAAATGTGGATGTAATTTTTGGCAATTGGACTTCTGTATCTCGTAAATCTGTACTCCCAGTCATTGAAGAACTTAATGGACTTTTATTCTATCCAGTACAGTATGAAGGCGAAGAAAGCTCTAAAAATGTATTCTATACCGGTGCAGCTCCAAATCAGCAGGCTATACCAGCAACTGATTATTTTCTTGAAGAACTAGGTGTAGAAAAATTCGCTCTACTTGGAACAGATTACGTGTACCCCAGAACGACTAATAATATTCTTGAACAATATTTAAAAGATAAAGGAATTGACCAAGATGATATCTTTGTAAATTACACTCCATTTGGTCATTCAGATTGGTCTAAAATTGTAGCAGATGTTGTTGCTTTAGGAGCCGATGGAAAAAAAGTTGGTGTTATTTCGACTATTAATGGTGATGCAAATATTGGTTTTTATAAAGAACTTGCTGCTGCCGGAATTTCTGCAGACGACATACCTGTAGTTGCATTTTCAGTAGGTGAAGAAGAGTTGGCTGGGCTTGATACAACAAATCTTGTGGGACATTTGGCTGCTTGGAATTATTTTCAGTCAGCTGAAGGTGATGTAAATGCTAATTTTATAAAAACTTGGAAAAAAACTATGGGTGAGAATCGTGTAACGAATGATCCTATGGAAGCACATTACATTGGGTTCAATATGTGGGTAAATGCTGTAGAAGCTGCTGGTTCCACAGATGTAGATTTAGTAAGAGCAGAAATGTATGGACAAAAATTTCCTAATCTTACAGGTGGTGTTGCCGAAATGCTACCAAACCACCATCTAAGCAAGCCAGTTTTGATAGGTGAAATTCAAGATAATGGCCAATTTGATATAATAAGCCAAACCACAGAAGTTGCAGGTGATGCTTGGACAGATTTCCTACCAGCATCAGCAGTGCTTAAGTCAGACTGGAAAGACTTAGAGTGTGGAATGTATAACACTGAAACAAAAAGCTGCGTACAATTAAAATCAAACTACTAACTTGGATGCCGTCTAACAGGGTGGTTTGGGGACACTTTCTGTGTCCCCATTTATATCGGAAATCAAACAATGCAGATAATATCAAAAATTATTTTCTTTATAATTTTATTTTCAAATTCGGCATTTGCCCAAGCAAAATTTCAATCTTTAGTACAATCTCAAGCCTTAAGTATTATTAAACCATCTGTAAAAACAGCCCCTAATGTAATAGATGCCATTCAAACATTTGATAGTAAAATTTCAAATAATTTTTTATTGGCATGGAAACAAAAGAAACTTTGGTATCAAAGAAACGATAACTCAATCTTTTTTGTGAAAAGTCATACAAATTCGCAATATTACATATTTGATTTAGTGACTAATAAAAATTTGGGATTAGTTGAAAAAAATACACTCAAACAAATCAAACCAAATTCTGGTGTTCGAAAATTAATTGGATCAGCTTTGGTAACATCTCAGCTCAATAGTCATTTAATAAAAAATCGTATTTCAAGCTTAGAAAATATTAGCCGCAATCCAAAAGCAATTCATCTCAATCCACTACGTGAAGCACTATCAAAAGAAAGTGACGAAAATTTAAAAATTCAAATGATAAGGCTGGAGAGATTACTTACAGTTAAATATGAAATTAACGAAACAATTAGAAAAAGTGCAATTTTGAGCTTTGCTAATGACTTAAGCTTAGATGTTCGCGCTACATTGAACCCGATTTTAAATACTACTATTGAAGTTTCCCAATCTCCTCCCGATCCAGGAACTTATGCTGACATTATCGATATAGAAAATTTCTCTAAACTAAATCGTTCACAAGCATATGAAATGATTGTTAGCAAAGGTTGGGCTAGTAAAGATATTTCAGAAGAAATGAAACGCTCATCACTGATAAAAAATATAAAGAATGGTGAAGTTTCTGGAATAAAAATAAAAAATTTAAATACTGAAAAATTCAGGGAATTAGCATACTCAAGGCTCGTGAGTTCTGGTTTGGCTCCAAAAGACGTCAGTGAACCTGAAATACAAAGAGCTATAGACAACACATTTTTTTATAAAAAATATATAGAAAAATCACCCAGTATAATTTTAGCAACAAAAGAAACTTTAGATAATATACAAAATAAAGTTCATATATCCCGTGCAATTGATCTATTCTTAGATGCCTTATCACTAGCTTCTATATTTTTCCTTGCTGCAATTGGACTAGCAATTACGTTTGGTGTCATGGGAGTCATTAATATGGCTCATGGTGAGTTCATAATGATGGGAGCATATACTGGATACTTAGTTCAACAGTATGTTCCAAATTATACTGTATCAATTATCCTTGCCCTTCCGATTGCTTTTGCAGTCACATTCATTGCGGGAATATTAATGGAAAGATCAATTATTCGTTATCTTTATCACCGCCCATTAGAAACTTTACTAGCGACATTTGGAGTTTCAATTGCCTTACAACAGTTGGCAAAAAACATCTTTGGAACACAAGCCAGACCATTAACATCACCTGATTGGCTTGATGGTTCTATGATTATCAATGATGTAATTTCTATTAGTTGGATAAGAGTTGCAATTTTTTGTTTATCTTTATTATTTTTCGCAATGCTTTGGTTTACTTTAAACAAAACTCGTTTGGGATTGGAAACTAGGGCCGTTACACAAAACCCCAAAATGGCTGCATCAATGGGAATTAATCCAGACAAGATAAATATGCTAACATTTGGACTTGGTTCAGGCATTGCTGGCATTGCAGGAGTAGCAATAGGATTGTTTGCAAAGGTAACATCAGAATTAGGCTCTGACTATATAGTGCAATCCTTCATGACCGTTGTAGTCGGGGGTGTGGGAAATATTTGGGGGACACTTGCAGGAGCCGGTTTAATTGGGTTCTTACAAAAAAGTATCGAATGGTTCAATCCTTCAAACACTCTTGCTGCACAAACATTTATGATAGTTTTCATAATAATATTTATTCAATTTCGGCCACGAGGAATTATTGCCCTCAAAGGTCGTGCCGCTGGAGATTAAATAATGGCAGGCCCTCTTACGAAATTCTTGAGCAATAATCCAAGTATTTTAATTTTTTTAACAATCCTTTCCTTAATTACAGCAATTATCACAATTGGAAGTGAAGCATTTGGATATGGATTCATTTCAACTTCTTTAATTAAATTGATTGGGAAAACACTATGTATTTGCCTTGTAGCAATAGCCATGGATTTAGTCTGGGGTTATTGTGGAATTCTAAGTTTAGGCCATTTTGCCTTTTTTGGCTTAGGTGGATACATGATTGGCATGTGGTTGATGTATGAACGCACAAGACTAATAGTTATCGAGTCCGCTAAAAATGCACAATTACCAATGACACCTCAAGAAATTCAAAATGCAATTGGGTCACAGATTTTTGGTGTTGTTGGCGGTTCAGAGTTTCCAATTATTTGGACATTCTCACATTTGCTGTACGTTCAACTGTTATTAGTAATCTTAGTTCCTGGTATGTTAGGTTTTATTTTTGGCTGGCTTGCTTTTCGCTCTCGAGTTACAGGTGTTTATTTATCAATACTGACACAAGCTATGACCTTAGCACTTGCACTTTATCTATTTCAAAATGATAGTGGTTTACGCGGGAATAATGGGCTCTCTGGTTTACAAAATATACCAGGATTAGAATTGACATCACAGTCAGTAATATCAGTTTGGTTTTTGTGGGGATCTGCTTCGGCTTTGGCATTAGGTTTTTTAGTCACAAAATTCATTGTTGAAAGCAAACTTGGAAATGTTATTCGGGGTATAAGGGATAATGAACAACGAATGAGATTCTTGGGCTATAATGTTGAGCATTACAAATTATTTATCTTTACAATAACAGCCATTATTGCTGCAATTTCTGGTGCATTATATTATCCCCAAGCAGGCATTATTAACCCTGCTGAATTAGCACCAATTGCATCAATATATCTCGCAGTATGGGTGGCCATAGGAGGTCGAGGACGAATTTATGGCGCTGTTATAGGCGCTGCTTTAGTTTCTCTATTATCAAGTTGGCTAACTGGAGGACAAGCACCTAACATATCACTCGGTTTTATCAAATTTAAATGGGTAGATTGGTGGTTAGTTTTTCTAGGTATATCATTTGTTATAATTACACTTTATGCGCCTAAAGGAATAGGCGGACTATTTGATAAGTTTCATAAAGGAGCTTCAAAATGAGTGGAGCTCTGCTTGAAGTAAATGGAATTTCTGTATCATTTGATGGCTTTAAAGCAATTAATAGTTTGTCATTTAATATCGATAATGGTGAACTACGTGCAATAATTGGGCCAAATGGTGCAGGCAAAACTACCTTTATGGACATAATCACTGGAAAAACACGGCCAGACAGTGGTGATGTTATTTGGGGTGAAAAAAATATAAGCTTAATTAGAAAATCAGAAAGTGAAATTGCAAATTTAGGAGTTGGCAGAAAGTTTCAAAAACCAACAATATTTGAAGATCAATCTGTTATGGAAAATCTAATTATGGCTTTAAAAAATAACCGTAGTCCTTTGTCAGTTCTTTTTTATAAGTACAATAAAATTGATCATAATAAAGTTGTAAATATTGCCTCAGATATAGGATTAATTTCAGTATTAGACAAACTTTCTGGTGAATTGAGTCATGGTCAAAAACAATGGCTAGAAATAGGTATGCTTTTAGCTCAAGAGCCTCAATTGTTGCTAATTGATGAACCAGCGGCTGGAATGACTCTCGAAGAACGAAAACACACAGTCTTACTATTAAAAAGATTGTCTAAAACTAGAGCAGTAGTCGTTGTTGAGCATGATATGGAATTTATTCGCAATTTGAGTTGCAAAGTAACCGTTCTACATGAGGGCGCAGTTCTGGCAGAGGGAACATTAGACCATGTTGTGAAAAATAAAACCGTAATTGATGTATATTTGGGGCGTTGAAATGTTGGAACTTTGTAATATTACACTTCACTATGGACAAAGCCAGATATTGAATGGTGTAAGTCTAAATGCTGAAAAAGGTAAAGTAACATGCTTAATGGGAACTAATGGTGTCGGTAAAACTAGTTTACTTAAAGCAATATCTGGCACACATAGCCATTCTGATGGAAGTTACAAACTAAATGGAAAAGAACAAGGTATTTCATCTGCGCATATTCTTGCGAAACGTGGAGTTGGGTATGTACCTCAAGGAAGAGATATATTTCCACTAATGACTGTTCAAGAAAACTTAGAAACTGGTTTTGCATGCTTGGATAAGTCAGATGCAATAGTACCAGAGCAAATTTTTGAATTATTTCCGATTCTTAAACAAATGAAAAACCGAAGGGGAGGTGATTTATCTGGGGGCCAACAACAACAATTGGCAATTGCACGTACGCTAATTACTCGTCCAAAATTACTTTTATTGGATGAACCAACTGAAGGCATACAGCCTAATATCATTAAACAAATTGGTGATGTGATTTCATATCTCAAAGACCAAGGCGATATGGCAATACTTTTAGTAGAACAATATTTTGAATTTGCATACGACCTTGCCGATCATTTTTATGCAATGCAAAGAGGCCAAATAGTTTTGAACTGCTCAAAAGCAAAAATAAAAAAACAAGAACTTCTTTCTACATTGTCTGTCTAAGCATTTTGTTATTTGTTTTCTTGATCACTTTGATATTCAAAACTCCCAAGTTCTGATAATATTTTTAAGATTTGATAAGCACTTTTTTTATCTTTTAAACTAGAAAATACGAATGGTTTTCCAGCGCGCATTTTTTTTGCATCACGTTCCATTACCTCAAGTGAAGCACCAACGTATGGTGCTAAATCGGTTTTGTTTATGACTAAGATATCAGATTTTGTGATAGCTGGACCACCTTTTCTTGGTATTTCTTCCCCCGCTGCAACATCAATTACATATACTGTTAAATCTGCAAGTTCAGGACTGAATGTTGCTGATAAATTATCCCCACCACTTTCAATAAAAATAATTTCAATATCATCATATCTTTTACGCATTTCGGCAACTGCAGCAAGATTTATAGAAGCATCCTCTCGTATTGCAGTATGTGGACACCCTCCTGTTTCAACACCTATAACACGATCTTTAGGTAATATTTGCATTCGCATTAATGCCTCAGCATCTTCTTGCGTATAAATATCATTAGTTATAACACCTACAGAATTATGCGGATATAGAATACGTATCAGAGATGCAGTCAGAGTAGTTTTTCCTGCACCAACAGGACCACCTATTCCAATCCTTAATGGACCATTCTTTGACAATTAATATCTCCTTTAAGTTTGAAAAATTCGGGAATATTGGGTTTCGTGTCTCATCGCCATAATGTCTGACATAAAAGTATTACTGAACAAATCATCAAGTGTTACACCTTTTATTTCCGATGCTACCATTAAAACTTTTTGTTTTAGTGAGGTTTGAACCTGTTGCCCATCTGTTTGGCCAAGAGGAACAAGACGCATAGCTACGTTACACATGTTTACTACAAAAGCGTTCAAATACATTATAGTGGTAAGTTCTATGCTGAGATTTAATGCATTTGCTGATCTAGCTACTGCAACTGGATAACATAACTTTTTTAGATTTAAATCCCATATAGAATTTACAGCTTCACAATATGCATGACCCTGGAGCTCTGTTTCCTTGAGCCTTTCATTTGATGATGCAAATGCTTTGGCATAAGAATTAATATAGTGGACATTTGAGCTTTCAACATCAAATGCAATATTTAAAAAAGCTGCATCAGACCATGCACCTCCTTGTGTTAACAAACATGATAGCCATTGCTCTAAATCATTTGCATTTGTAATTAATCCATCATCAATGGCACTTTCCATTCCGTGTGAATATGCAAAAGACCCCACCGGAAAGGATGATGAAAATAATTGAACCAATGTAAGGATTTCATTATTTTTATTCATGCGATGTATGACCATGATCGTGGCTGTGTGTTCTTCCATGCCCATATGCACCTTTTTCAGGATTAAAAGGTTCCATTATACTTTTCACCTTAGCTCCTAGATATTCTAACATGTGTCCAATTACAGGATCATCCTGAATCAACAATCGTCTTGTTTCTATTTGACAAGGCGTATGTCGATTCCCAATGTGCCAAGCTAATATTACTAAATCTTGGCCAGTTATTTCCAATAAAGGTTCTTCTGCTGAAATAATTTCAATATGTTTCCCTCCTTCAACAACCAATGCATCACTATTTTCAAGTGAAATAGTCTGAGGAAGATCGACAAGAACTTTTTTCCCTGTTCGTGTTTTCAAAACTTTTCGCCTTAAAAACCTCTCATCATATGATAAAATACATTCTTCGACTTTTTGTGTCCAAGTTCCAGATCTTTTAATTTCAAATGCTGTAAAATCCGTCATCAGAAAAGAAAGTATCGTTGTGCCATTGCTAATTCTTTTGCGGGCTCACATGTTAGCAGTTCACCATCAGCTCGAACTTCGTAGGTTTCTGGGTTTACTTCCATCACCGGCAATGCATTATTTAATATTAAATCTGATTTTCCAATATTCCTTGTATTCTCAACTGCAACAATATCTTTCGATAAGCCAAGTTGATTTCCTATATCATCAGCATACGCGGCTTCTGATACAAATGTAACTGCAGAACGTTCAACAGAGCGTCCAAATGCACCGAACATGGGTCTTGAATAAACTGGTTGAGGTGTCGGAATAGACGCATTAGGATCACCCATTTGAGCCGATACAATTGTTCCAGAAAGCAGCACCATCTCTGGCTTTACTCCAAAGAAAGCTGGATCCCACATTACAAGATCTGCTCTTTTTCCTTCAGAAATACTACCAATTTCATGGCTTATGCCATGCGCTATAGCTGGGTTTATTGTATATTTAGATATATAGCGCCGAACACGATAATTATCATTTTCACCTGTTTCCTCTGATAAACGGCCTCTTTGTTTCTTCATTTTATCAGCAGTTTGCCAAGTTCTTATCAATACTTCTCCCACACGCCCCATTGCCTGACTGTCAGAAGCGATAATCGAAAAAGCACCTATATCATGAAGAATATCCTCAGCTGCAATCGTCTCACGCCTTATCCTGCTTTCTGCAAAAGCTACATCTTCAGGAATTGATTTATCTAAATGATGACAAACCATAAGCATATCCAGATGTTCTTCCAAAGTATTTACTGTAAATGGTCTTGTTGGATTTGTTGAAGACGGCAATACATGCTCTTCGCCACAAATTTTTATAATATCAGGTGCATGTCCACCCCCTGCTCCCTCTGTATGGAATGCATGAATTGTTCGCCCTTTCATAGCTTTGACAGTGTTTTCAACAAAACCAGATTCATTAAGAGTATCGGTATGAATCATGACTTGGACGTCCATATCATCAGCAACTGAGAGACAACAATCTATTGCAGCTGGAGTGGTTCCCCAATCTTCATGTAGCTTTAAGGCACACGCCCCAGCATTTACCATTTCTATAAGAGCAGCAGGCTTACTAGCGTTTCCTTTACCAGCAAATGCAAGATTCATTGGGAATGCATCTGCTGCTTGTAACATTCGTGAAAGGTGCCATGAGCCAGGAGTACAAGTCGTGGCTAAAGTTCCATGAGCTGGGCCTGTTCCACCACCAAGCATTGTGGTTAAACCAGAATGAAGTGCGTCTTCAATTTGCTGCGGACATATGAAATGAATGTGACTATCAAATCCACCTGCAGTTAGAATGCGGCCTTCTCCAGCTATAGCTTCGGTTCCAGGCCCCACTATAATATCAACACCTGGTTGAGTGTCTGGATTTCCAGCTTTACCTATTTTGAGAATTCTTCCATCTCTTAAGCCAACATCAGCTTTATAAATGCCACTATGATCGATGATTAATGCATTTGTAATTACTGTATCGACAGCACCTTCTGCCCGGGTTTCTTGAGATTGACCCATTCCATCTCTGATTACTTTTCCACCTCCAAATTTAACCTCTTCGCCATAGATAGTTAAATCTTTTTCAACCTCAACAATAAGATCAGTATCAGCTAACCTTATTTTATCGCCGACGGTTGGCCCAAACATTGAAGAATATTCAGATCTCTTAATTTCAATTGGCATTTACAACTCTCCCATAATCTTTTGATTAAAGCCATAAATGCAGCGTTTCCCTGAAATTGGAACCAATTGAACTTCACGCCGTTGACCAGGTTCAAAACGAATAGCTGTTCCAGCCACAATATCCAAACGCATGCCAAGCGCTTTTTCTCTATCAAATTTTAGTGCTGAATTTGCTTCACCAAAATGATAATGACTTCCAACTTGTACAGGACGGTCACCTTTATTTTCTACCATTAAAGTTTGCGATATAGCGCCTTCATTTAATATCAAAATTCCTTTAGCAGGGAATATTTCACCAGGTATCATTTTTTCTCCTTCAGCGAATTGGATTATGTACAGTGACAAGTTTAGTGCCATCTGGAAAAGTAGCTTCCACTTGAACGTCATGGATCATTTCAGCCACTCCTATCATACACTGCTCTTTTGAAATTATGCGCCCACCTTCTTGCATCATATCAGCTACAGATTTTCCATCTCTTGCACCTTCAACAACTGCATCTGTAATTATTGCAATTGCCTCTGGGTAATTTAATTTTACCCCTCGCTCTAATCTTTTACGTGCAACTTCTGCAGCCATAGAAATTAATAATTTATCTTTTTCTCGTGGTGTCAGTTTCATTTTAAAGTTTCCAATTTTTTGGTACGGCATTATCTGTTAGCAGCGAAAGAATAGGTAAAAGTTTTTTTCTAAGTTCATAACTATCTGGACTTAAAATTCTTATAAGCAACAAATGATTATTAATCAGACTAGCCCCAGCAGTACTTGGTAGTAGCTTTCTAATTTTATTTAAGATCTCAATTGAGTTCGCATCGTATAGGACTATGTTTGCCATTGCTTTGTTGTTATTACTTATTGATTTATTCTTCAAAATTTTAGTAATATTTCCGTTCATTTTTATTCCATCAATATAAATGGGTTCACCGTTGCAATTGATAGAAACATTATCTTTAAAGAAACAGGAACCCAGTTCCTCTCCTGAAGCTAATCTACCAAATACTATCGGCTCAACGAAAAGAACTTTAGATGTATCAAAGAGTTCTATGTTTAATTTTCTTTCTAATTTACTGCCATCAAATAAAATAGTTTCTTGAGGTAACCAATATAATTGTGCATTTTCTTCCACCGAAAGGTTATTATTTATTTTTCCAGATTCATTATCAAAAGCACTGTATATTCTTTCAGCAGCTTGAGTAGTAATGGTTAAATTGGCTCCTTTTGCGACTTTCGCATAAGTTGAAAAATAATCACCACTAGTTATACCACCGGCTGTATTTACAATAACTGCTTCTAGATTATTATTCGTTGATCTGGGAAATACGGCCCTCATAGAACCTTCCTGACGAAGGTCTGAAAGCTTAGTATTGCCTAATGCATCAGTTGCAACAGATAAACTTACATTACCAAATGCGCGCTGAAGTTTTACGCTTGATGAAATTGAAGACTGAAGTGACAAAGTAAAAACTCCCAGTGATTTTTTACATAGAGAATTTGCAACCATCAAGAAAAGCATCAAATTCAAAAAAAGAAAATATAAATCAAAACAGTAATGCACAAAATATTACGCTTTTGCTTAAAAATTAATCATAATTAAAACAAACTTTGATTTATCAAATATTCAAACACAACAAATAAATTTTATAAATTTCAATAATGAAAAGCCTTATACTCCTTATTAAGAATATATTGACTAATTTATAATTTGATAATTAATTAATCATAAATTTTTTTGTAAAAGGCCGATAAAATGATCTTAAGTCAAAATCAAAAAAAACAATTTTGGTCAGATGGGTTTTTGTTAGTAGAAAACGCCATAAACGATAGGCAACTTGAAAATTTAAAAAAAACTTTTTTAGATTGGGTCAATGAAAGTCGAAACTATAAAACTGACTATGGAGAAACCATGGATGGTCGGCCACGATTTGACTTACAACCTGGTCATTCTTCTGATGTACCTGGGCTGCGTCGAATTCAGTCACCTGAAGAAATCTCCGAGGTATTCGCAGATGTTATGAGAAATGGACGATCTGTTGATATGTGTGCTGAACTAATTGGCCAAGGAATTAGATTTCATCATGGCAAGGTGAACTCAAAATTACCTGGTACTGCTACTAAAGTAAATTTTCATCAAGATTTCCCCTTTGAACCAATGACAAATGATGACATGATTACATGCTTACTTTTCATAGATGACGTAACCTTAGAGAATGGTCCTCTTGAGGTAGTACCCGGCACACACAAAGGGCCTCTTTATTCACACTGGCATAATGGAATTTTTACTGGATCAGTGTCAGACGAAATATTGGCTGAACATGAAGATAAGATTATAAGATGTACTGGCAAAGCAGGATCTGTTTGCCTGATGCACGCAAGTTTATTACATGGATCAGCACCAAACTTATCAAATAAATCTCGTACATTATATATTTCAACTTATTATGCTGAAGATGCAATTGAACTAAGTCCAAATCATTTACCAAGCACGCTTACTCATGAATTAGTTCGAGGAGAAGCATCAGGCCGCGTTAGATGTTCTTCTTATGACATGCAACTACCAGAAGTGCCTAAAGGAACTTCATTTTTTGCTCAACAAGCATCTGCTGAAAAGTAAATATTTTTAATAATAAAAGCTTTGGTGTTAAATACTTTCAGATGATTGTGCCCAAAGGTTAATACCTTGATCTTTTGCAATTTTGTCAATGCTTGAAAGTTCTGAAGAGTTGAAATTTAAATTATTAATAGCTCCAACACAGTCTTTAACCTGCTCGGGTTTTGAGGCACCAATTAGTGCAGTTGTAACCTTACCCTCCCTCAAGACCCAAGCAATTGCCATTTGAGCTAGTGATTGCTCCCTATTAGCAGCAATTGTGTTTAGTTCATTTAACGCTTGAATAAGATGAGGTGTGATTTTATTTTTGTCTAAACTTTTACCTTGAGTTGCACGACTTTCAGTTGGTATTTTATTTAAATATTTGTTTGTGAGCATACCTTGAGCAAGAGGCGTGAAAGCAATAGAGCCCACACCTAAATCATCAAGCGTATTTAAAAGTTTATCCTCTTCAACCCATCTATTAAAAAGATTATAGCTAGGTTGATGTATAAGACAGGGTGTACCTAAATCGTTAAGGATTTTTACAGCCTCTTTAGTTCTTGCACTATTATAACTTGAAATCCCTGCATAAAGAGCTTTTCCAGATCTTACTATTTGATCAAGCGCACCCATTGTTTCCTCTAATGGCGTATTTGGGTCGAAACGGTGTGAGTAAAATATGTCCACATAATCTAACCCCATCCTTTTGAGAGATTGGTCGCAAGAGGAAATCAAATATTTTCTACTCCCCCACTCTCCATAAGGGCCAGGCCACATATCATATCCAGCCTTTGAGCTAATAATCAATTCATCTCTAAGGCCCTGAAAATCTGTTTTTAATATTTCACCAAATGCTTCTTCTGCGCTTCCAGGTGGTGGCCCGTAATTGTTTGCCAAATCAAAATGTGTAATTCCGTTGTCAAACGCCGTCTGACATATTTCTCTTTTTGTTTGATGTGGAAAATCGTGACCAAAATTATGCCACAATCCTAGTGAAATTAATGGTAGTTTCAAACCAGATCTACCGCAATTACGGTAAATCATTTTTTCATATCGATCATTTTTTGGGATATATGTCATAAATTTATACTTCAAATAATAATACTAAAAATTAAATTATTCTAATGTGATAATTTATCTAACTACAATAGTTATATTGCTTATTTTGAATATAAATTTCTCATTCTGCCTATCAGACTTATTGCAATTGATATTTCATTCTAACTTTAACTTGCTAATGATGGTAGCCATAGAACTATACTTGGAAAAGCTATCAATCCTGCAATTGTAAAAGCATCAGCGATAAAAAACGGCGTTACACCTTTAAACACATCCTGAACACTTAGATCATCCCTTACTCCTGCTACTACAAAACAGTTCAACCCAATGGGTGGTGTTATCAAACAGAATTCAGCCATTTTAACAACAAGTATACCAAACCATATTCCTGCCATCGGACCTGACATTCCAAATGCACTATCTGCAGCAGAGACATATTCACCACCATTTAATGCCATAACAGCTGGGTATGTTATTGGTAATGTTAATAACAACATACCAATTGCATCCATGAACATACCTAAAATCGCATATGCTAATAATATAAATATAAGTGTCAGCATTGGGCTTTGATCAAGAGAAGTAATCCAGTCAGAAAATGCTGATGGTAGATCTGCAAATCCAAGGAATCGGACGTAGATTAAAACACCCCAAATAATTGTGAATATCATGACAGCCAATTTAGCCGTTTCAATTAGCGCATCTTTTAATTGAGCCCAACGCATACCCCTATAAAGTGCCATACAAAAAACTATGAAAGCACCGATTGCACCTCCTTCAGTAGGTGTGCCCCAAGCATCACCACCAAATGGATTATACACAAATAATATTATTATTGCGACAACTGCAAAGATTGGCATTGCAGGTGGCAAAGAGGCGAACCGCTCACGCCAAGTAAAGCCAGAGACTGGAGGACCAAAATTTTTAAAACTTAAAGCTAAGCAAACAATTAAAAGTCCATAAATTATTGCTGAAAAAGCTCCAGGAACAAATCCAGCGAGTAGTAACATGCCAACATCTTGTTCAACAATTATAGCATATATAACTAATATTGCAGACGGTGGAATGAGAGAGGCAAGTGTTCCTCCAGCAGCGACTACACCTGCCGCAAATCTTTTATCATATCCAAGTGCAAGCATTTCAGGAATTGCAATTCTTGCAAATACCGCTGATGTAGCAACTGATGCACCTGATACAGCTGCAAACCCTGCTGTAGCAAAAACTGTTGAAACCGCTAATCCTCCGGGCAACCAAGCCACCCATTTCTTAGCAGCAACAAACAATGCTTTTGTTAATCCGGCATAGTAAGCCAAATATCCAATAAGAATGAACGTTGGAATAAGAGACAATGCTTGCGAAGATACTTTTGAATGCGGGACTTGACCGGCAGTTTTCGAGGCAACAGTTAATGCCCATAGAAAACTATCACCAGTATATCCTTTTTTTGCCCAAAATATCCATATCAAACCAACAACACCTGCAATAGCGGCCGCAAATGCTACTCGCATACCAAGAATAACAAATACTAAAAGACCAATACTGACGGCAATTCCAATTTCAATAGGTTCCATAAAACTTTCCTAGCCTGATACTGTATTGGCTTCATTTGCAGCTTGAGTTGCGGCGTCTTCAACAAGTGGTACTGCTGAAGGTCTTGTCTCATTATTAACAAATGCTTTTCCAAATGATATAAGTTGAAGCATTAAACGAATTGCTAAAAGACTAAATGCTACAGGAGCTAATATCTTCGCAGGCCATAGCGGTAATGCAATATCCATGGAGCTATCACGGCTCCACATAGGAGCGTTGAAATCAAAGCTTCGCGCAAAATGAGCCCAAGATCCCCATATTATTAGTATCATTACTAGTAACATAAATAGGACCGTAATAAATTCAACTGCCCAAAGGCTTCTACCTTTTAAAAAACTAACAAGAATATCCATCCTAATATGCCCTCCATTTCGTTGCGTATATGCAACCCCCATGAATGCGATTAATGGCATAGCTTGCTCTATCCAATCCACATACCCAGGAAGAGGTTGATTAATAGAATGTCTTCCAGTTACTGATATGACAGCAAGCATCATAAGTGAAAAAACTGCTAATCCACTAATTAATGCAAATAAGGTTTCAATTTTATGTAGACCTCGATCTAGTTTACTTAGTAAACTTTTATCAATCAAAACCGATGAATTTGAAGCCATAATATTATCCTAAGATAGTTATCTGCCGCACATATTATGCGACAGATAATTTAATACAGGAGATTGATTATTTACCAATCATACCTGTTAAAAGATCGTATAGCTCTTGAGCAGGAAGACCTTTTGCTGTGTTATCAGCAATCCAAGCAGCTGCAGCTGGTCCAGCTACTGCTTCTTTAAATGCTGCTAATTCATCAGCACCATAAGATATACTTTCAATACCTTTAGAAGTCAGTGTTGGGCCCCAGGCGTCCATTGTCTTACCATTATATGTTGAAATATAATAATCTAAAGCCTCATCAATTGAGCCAAGAAGTGCATTTCGGTTTGCATCTGATAATGCAGCGAGCGCATCAGTATTTGCAACAACTGGGCAATTAACTGTTCCTGGGTTTAGATTAGTTGTCCACCATTTTCCAGTTTCAACTGTTCCAAAAGACATGTGCGCATGAGGAGCAAAAGCAACAGCTTTTACAACTCCACCATCAAGGGCCTGTCGAACTTCAGTCGCTGACATAGACGTTGGAACAGCATCAACTGCAGCCATTGCTTTACCTATACCACCTGTAGCTCGAACAGTGAGGCCCTTATAATCTGCTAGCGTTTTTGGTGCATCACCAACACCAACAAGGTTATATTGTGGTAAAGGTGATGGCATTAATAATGTTGCATTCCACCTTGAAAGATCTTTTTGAACAGCTGGATGTGAATAAATCGCTTGGCTGACTTTGCGTTCTTCTTCAAGCGAGGACACACCTAGGAAAGGTAATTCTAAAACTGTAATTGATGGATTTTTATCGCGATGATATCCTGCACAAAATTGTGCCATTTCAAATGCACCAATTGAAATACCATCCAAGTTTTCTTTATTCTTAGATAACCCACCATAAGAAATATTTAGTTTCATCTCACCATTAGTTTTCTCTGACACTAATTCTGCTAATTTTTCAACATGTTCAGTAAAGGCGCGACGTTTACCCCAAAGGGATACATTCCAGGTTGTTTCAGCTATTGCTTCACCAGTAAATGATGCTGCTACAACAGCCATAACACCTACTTTAAAAATATTTTTCATAAGTCCCTCCAAGAACGATTAATTTTATAACTATAGTAATAAAACATCTTAAAGGCATATGTATGTCAAATGCAATTATCATTTCTTAGACGTATAAAATTGCTATGAAAAATATTTAATTATTATCAGAATTTGTATATTTAAGGTGGTTATTAAATATCTAATTCATCCATCATTAAAACCGCATTAGCAACTTCAGAACCTTTTTTTGAAAAATGCTTAGTATAGAATTCGATATGTTCTGGAGTTTCTTGAAATTCATGGGGCGTCAAAGACACAGAATATACTGGAACACCTGTCTCCATTCCCGCTCTAACAATTCCATCTAGTACCGCTTGGGCTACAAATTCATGACGGTAGATACCACCATTAACAACTAAAGCTGCGCAAATAATACCATCATAATTACCAGTCTCTGCTAATTTTTTTGCTACCATAGGCATTTCAAGAGCCCCTGGAACATGAACTTCTTTTAAATCATATTTACGACTCTTGTTATGCATTTCATTTTCAAATCCTACTTGAATCTGATCAACGATATCAGCATGCCAACGTGCTTTTACAATCGCAATTTTAAGGGGTCTTGTCATTATGGGTCTCCTCTTCTTAGACAAAGCCCCAGAGCGTTAGAGGTGAAGAATTAATCCACCCCCCTTCTCTACCATCCAGACTATAACTGTCGGCGTAGGAATTTCACCTAACTCTGCTGACCTCTTATAATAAGAGCGCTCGCGGGCTATTACCGCCGGTGGGGAATTACGCCCCGCCCTGAGAATTATTTAAATATAAACATGAAAATTAACAACGTCTAGATAGATTCAACGCTAGAAAAGGATTAAAAAAACAGTTATTTAAAAAAAATGTATAATACACTTAAAATCACCCGTCCTGACGATTGGCATCTGCATTTGAGAGATGGAGATATGTTAAAAGGTATATTACCTGAAACAACAAGACATTTTGGGCGCGCTATTATAATGCCAAATCTTGTTCCACCTGTAATTACTTCAAATGATGCAAAAAGATATCGTGAAAGAATTTTGGCAGCTTGCCCTCATGGAACTGATTTTAAACCATTAATGACACTATATTTAACCGATAAAACTGACCCAAATGATGTTGCCTTAGCTTTTTCAGATGGATTAATTAACGCAGTAAAATATTATCCAGCAGGTGCAACAACAAATTCAGATAGCGGGGTGACTAACATAAAGAATGTTATGCCTGTTTTAGAAAAAATGGCAGAAATTGGCCTCACACTTTGTATTCATGGTGAAGTAACAGATCCTGATATTGATATCTTTGATCGAGAAGCAGTGTTTATTGATAGAGTTTTAAATCCATTACGCATAAGTTTACCTGAATTGAAAACTACATCTGAGCATATCACGACTAAAAATGGTGTAGATTATGTGAAAAGCCAATCAAAAAATCATGCAGCATCAATCACAACTCATCATTTAATTATAAATAGAAATCATTTATTAGTTGGTGGTATTAAGCCTCATTATTATTGCCTACCTGTCGCAAAGCGAGAAGAGCATAGATTAGCAGTTCGAAACGCTGCAACCTCTGGAGACAGTCGTTTCTTTTTAGGTACAGATAGTGCACCCCACACAGATCCAAATAAAGAGTCAGGGTGTGGCTGTGCTGGATGTTTTACCGCCACAAATACAATGTCTTTGTTAGCTCATGTATTTGATGAAGACGATGCATTGGAAAATTTAGAAAAATTTACATCGCTTAATGGGCCAAAACATTATGGCCTAAAACCAAACAATGGAACAATCGTTCTAGAAAAATCTGATGAACCTGTGCAATTTCCTGAAAAAATACACACAAATGATGGTCCTGTTACGGTATTTAACCCGGGGCAAGAAATATTTTGGAAAGTCAAAAAAACTTAATTTCATTTACTAAGTTTAATAATCTTATTTTAAAAACATACTTATCCACAGGATATCCAGATAGAATATTAAAATCATCTGTGTCATAATAATTAATAACAAAAATTTTATTATTTAGATAAGCGGGTGAATTAATGAATGAGATTAGTCCTTTAGGCAATTCACAAGCCCCTGAAGAAGTAGAATCAAATTTACAACCTCATAATATTGAAGCAGAACAGGCTCTCTTAGGTGCTCTCTTAGTAAATAATGATGTATATGATAAAATTGCTTCTATTGTGAAAGATATACACTTCTTCGATCCGGTACATGCACGCATCTTTGAAACAATTGCAAATCGAATACAAAAAAATGCATTGGCTTCTCCTGTTACAATTAAGGCATTTTTTGAAGATGATGACGGATTAAATGAATTGGGTGGGCCATCTTACTTAGCCCGCTTAGCTGGCGCTTCAGTATCAGTCTTTGCTGCACGCGATTATGCGCAAATGATTTATGATATGGCTATTAGACGTGATCTGATGGCTATAGGAGAAGACATTGCTGATAAAGCTAGATTAATCGATATTTCATCCGAACCTGCTGAACAAATTGTTGAAGCAGAACAAAAACTTTATGCACTTTCAGAACAAGGCCAAGTTGATAGTGGGTTTCAATCATTTCTAAAAGCAGTCACTGACGCGGTTAACATGGCCAATCAAGCATATCAACGTGATGGAGGAATGGCTGGCATATCAACTGGATTAACAGATATGGATAAAAAACTGGGAGGTCTTCACCCTTCTGATTTACTTATTCTGGCTGGACGTCCATCAATGGGTAAGACATCTTTGGCAACCAACATAGCCTTCAATATAGCCAAATCTTTTAAAAAAGGACAACGACATGATGGTACCGAAGGTGCAGTTGAAGGTGGTGTTGTAGGATTTTATTCACTTGAAATGTCTGCAGAACAACTTGCAGGTAGAATTTTATCTGAAGCTTCTGAAGTTCCGTCAACACAAATAAGATCAGGTGATATGACTGAGACTGAATTTCGCCGCTTTGTTGAAGCAGCAAAACAATTAGAAAATTGTCCTTTATACATTGATGATACACCAGCACTGCCAATTAGTCAGTTAGCTGCTCGAGCAAGAAGATTAAAGCGAACCCATGGCCTAGATGTACTAATAATTGACTACCTTCAGCTTGTACGTCCAGCATCTGCCAAAGATAGTCGAGTAAATGAAGTCTCAGAGATTACTCAAGGCATGAAAGCTATTGCAAAAGAATTAGACATTCCGGTTATAGCACTTTCGCAATTATCTCGTGCAGTGGAGTCCAGAGAGGATAAGAGGCCTCAATTATCAGATTTACGTGAATCTGGATCAATTGAACAAGATGCAGATGTTGTCATGTTTGTGTATAGAGAAGAATACTACAAAGAACGTGAAAAGCCAGGCGATCATGAGGCAGAAAAAATGATGTTGTGGCAGGAAGAAATGGAAGCTTTACATGGTAAAGCTGAAATAATTATAGGCAAGCAACGTCATGGACCAATTGGGACTGTTGATCTCTCGTTTGAGG
This sequence comes from Rhodobacteraceae bacterium Water-Bin34, assembly GCA_900197625.1. Taxonomy (GTDB): domain Bacteria; phylum Pseudomonadota; class Alphaproteobacteria; order Rhodobacterales; family Rhodobacteraceae; genus Amylibacter. The sequence continues at coordinate 80,928 of FZLS01000004.1, forward strand.
GCCAATTCACACGTTTTGGAAATCTAGTAAAGCCTTGGCAATCTAACAATCAAGATCAAGATTTCTAGGTAAAAAGTTATTTATAAAGTTTAAAGAAAAGCAAAGTTATCTACTTTTTCTTGCCCCTCTACCGAGAGCCTTAACATAACGACCTTCTTGGTGTTTGTTTAATTTTGTTACTTTCTTTTCTTTTTTATCAGCGTATGGATTTTTATCCGATTGAGAGCGCATAAATATTCTTATTGGCGTTCCAGGCATACTAAAGTCTTCCCTTAAACCATTTACAAGATATCTATTATAACTGGTTGGCAATAGCTCGGGGTGGCTACACATAACTACAAAGCTTGGTGGTCGGGCTTTAACCTGTGTCATATAGCGTAATCTAATGCGGCGCCCACCAGGCGCAGGTGGTGGATGCGCATCTGTCATATCCATCAACCAACGGTTACATTGAGATGTTGATAAGCGCTTATTCCAAACTTTATGAGCACTTAAAATTGCAGAATGTAACCTATCTAGACCTCGACCTGTTTTTGCTGAAATTGTTACTAGTGGTGCACCTCTCAATTGGGGCAATAAGCGGGTAAACTTTTCACGAATATCTTTTAATTTTTCTTGTTTTTCATTTTCTAGATCCCACTTATTTACAGCGACAACAACCGCACGACCTTCACGTTCAGCTAAATCAGCAATACGTAAATCTTGTTGTTCAAAAGGGATAGCTGCATCTAAAAGAACAACAACAACTTCTGAAAACTTTACAGCTCGCAATCCATCCGAGACTGAAAGTTTTTCAAGTTTTTCTTGAACTTTTGCTTTTTTTCTTATGCCAGCTGTGTCCCATAAACGCATAGGCACATCAGCCCAATCATGATTAATAGAAATACTATCCCTGGTAATTCCGGCTTCTGGTCCCGTTAACATTCTCTCATGACCTAAAATTTGGTTAATCAGAGTAGATTTACCGGCATTTGGTCTGCCTATAATCGAAATTTGCAATGGTCTATCAGAAGAATACGTGATCTCTAATCCAGTATCATCATCATCTAAATCTTCTATATCAATATCAATTTCAGGCTCTAAAATGTCTTTATCTTCATCAAATTCTTTTGCTATGGGCATAAGCACATGTTGAAGATCAATCATTCCCTCTCCATGCTCACCCGAAAGACGAACAGGTTCCCCTAAACCAAGGCTAAATGCATCAAAAAAACCTACTTCTCCTGCATTTCCTTCAGCTTTATTTGCAACTAAAATAACCCTTGCAGATTTCTTTCTTAAAATCTCTGCAAATACTCTATCTGCTGGCAGAACACCCGCTCTTGCATCCATCATGAAAATGCAAACATCTGCCATATCAACAGCCCGTTCTGTTAACATACGCATCCTACCCTGAAGGCTTTCATCCGTGGCTTCTTCTAATCCTGCAGTATCAATGGCCGTAAACTTTACAGGTCCAATTTTAGCATCACCTTCACGTAAATCGCGTGTCACTCCAGGCTGGTCATCCACCAAAGCCAGTCGTCTGCCAACTAGACGATTAAAAAGTGTAGATTTCCCTACATTTGGTCGTCCTACAAGTGCGACGGTAAAAGTCATTTTTTTGGCCTTTTATGAAAATGTAATCAAATTATTCAAATACATTACTATCTTTGTGTGCCTTTAACCAATAAAATCCCTATTGGAAAGCTATGAGTTTGCCCGCACCAGATAGAATATACATCCGCTCATTTGCTATTGCCAATTGTGAAGCCGCGCCACCTCTTATTGGAATTAAATTTAGCAATTCACCAGTCTTTGGATCAAATACACGTATTTTTTTATCAGTACCAGCAACATATAGCTTATTACCTGCTAAAACAGGGCTGAAATGACCAAATTTTCCAGTAGATCTTTTTGGGTTTTTATAAATTGGCAAATCATAAGTCCAAACTTCAGCACCATTTTTACGATCTAATCGCTTTAATTTTTGCTGGTCAGTTAAAACAAACAGAGCATTATTTGATATCCAGACTGGGCCAATTGCACCTTCTTTTTTCGTCCATACCCTCATTCCAGATTTAATATCTATTGCAGCTAATCGACCAGAATTGGTTCCAGCGTAAACTGTTTTTCCAACAATCACTGGGTCACCCGAAACTGCTTTTACATATCCGTTTGCAGACCCAACACGCTTGCCATTTATGACTTGGCTCCATGATTGAAGCCCGCTGTCTAAAGAAACAGCAAGTACTTCTCCAGAAGTAAATGGAAGAATTACCAGATTCCCACTTATAGCGGGGGTTCCAGCGCCTAAGATACCCGCACCAGTGGTGTTTGATTCTTGTGTCCAAACAACTCGTCCATTTTGTGCGTTTAGCGCTATAGCTTGACTTCCACCAGTCATAACAACAATCATTCCGTTAGAATATGTTGGAGGAGCTGAAATCGAACCCTGAACATCATGTCTCCACAAAATGTTTCCTGTCATTGCATCCAATAAGACTACTTCTCCTGCTCCAGTTGATACTGCTAAACTATCATTTGAATAGGCAAGACCACCCCCAGAAATTTTATCTTTTGGGCTTTTTGTAGAAGTCAAATCAGCAGTCCATACTTTACTGCCTTTTGTATCAAATGCAGTAACACCAAAATTTGAGTCCAAGGTAAAGATACGGTTTTTCGCAATAATTGGATCTGCAGAAAGTCTTTGACGCTTCTTATTTCCAACACCTATTTTTTCTGACCAGATTTCAACAGGTAAACCAGATAAAGCAGGATGCTCGATATAATGACTTTGGCTACCGTTTCGATGCGTCCAGTTTTTATTTATTTTAACTTTTGAAAGAGTTAAGTTTTTACTGGCTAATACTGGCGCATCAATTGATGACCTCAGATCTAATCTAACACCTGGAACAATATCTTCTTTTTCACCGCATCCAGTTAAAAATAGTAAACCTAAAAGAGTTAACGCTTTGATTTTACTTAACATGACATTTAATCCTCAAGCATAATATAGGGTTTAGGTTATATGTATATTTTTAGATTTAAAAATACAAAATAACTTAATTAGTTAATTTACCCCCAAGAGCTAAAATCATTTGTTGACTTCTAGCAATTAAAGCTTGTGAAACATCAGCCTCTTCAATCAATGTAGTAAATATTTCAATCGCTTTATCATTGTTACCCATGTCTATATGAGCAATTGCTTTTTGTTCCATTGCAATAACTCTAAAAGCATTGCCTGGGGTTGCGATAGCATCAAGAGCATCTAGTCTAGCTTTATCTTCCATTTTATTTCCACGAAGCATGATTGCTTTTAGTGTTGCAACTTGAGCATAAATATCAACCCCAGCGCTCATTGAATCGTAAATCAACAAAGCTCCATCTTCATCATTTTGCTCCAATAGCACCCCAGCACGATGTAATTTCGCAATTGGAGCTTCTGCTCCCCCATTTTCAGCTATCGATGCAAGCTCTGAAGCCCGTAAACTTGCATCATCTTGGTTAAGTGCTGCAATCAAAGCATCACCTCTAGCAGATGCTGCACTTGCTTTTGCAGATTTTTGATATTCTAAAAATCCGGCACCACCAACTAAACTGCAAATTATTACTACAGGTATCCAGCCATATTTTTTATATAATGCAAATAATTTATCCTTGCGTACTTCTTCTGATACTTCTTCGATAAAACCGTCTGTGTTACTCACTTGAGAGCCTCCAAATACTATTGTTATTTTCCATTTAAACTGAATGTAGCATCAATGCCAGTCAGTTCAGGATTTTTTTGGTTTATACGTGTGTTCATCAGCTGGAAAACTACGCTCACGCACTTCAGTTGAATATCTTTGAATTGCATCAATCATCATTTCTTCCATATTTCCATATCTTTTGACAAAAGTTGGCACGCGCGGAAACAATCCAATCATATCTTCAAATACTAAAATCTGGCCATCACAGTGTGCAGATGCACCTATTCCAATAGTGGGTATTTCAATAGTATTTGTTATCTTTTGCGCTAACTCTTCCGCAACGCCTTCTACAACAACAGAAAATGCTCCAGCAGATTCAACAGCTTTTGCATCTAACATTACCGCTTGCCAGGAATCTTCATCTCGAACGGCTTTAAAACCTCCAGTTGTATTCATTTGTTGAGGCATTAATCCTATATGCGCCATAACGGGTATTCCACGTGCAGCTAAATGCTGTATTGTTGAAGCCATTTCTTGGCCACCCTCTAACTTTACTGCAGTACATCCTGTTTCTTTTATGATTCTACTTGCATTACGAAAAGCAACTTCTGGGCTTTCTTCATAACTTCCAAAAGGCATATCAACTACTACTAATGCTTTTTTTGCTCCTCGAACAACTGCTTGTCCATGCATAATCATATGCTCAATTGTTACACCTAAAGTGTTTGGCATACCGTGGATAACCATTCCCAAGCTATCACCTACTAAAATCATATCAGCTTCAGCATCAACTAAATGCGCGACATGAGCTGTGTAAGCTGTCAAACAAACAAGTGGTGCGCTTCCTTTTTGGGCTCGAAAATTAGGAACTGTCATGACTTTACGCTCATTCAGCTTATCAATTGAGCGTCCATTCTCTACTACACCTATCTTTTTTGAAATTGTAGACATTATGATATATTCCTATGCACATTCTCTAGTCTTATTCATTAAAACATTATTTATAGAATTACGAGACTGAATAGTGATAAGCCATTATAATAAATTTTCATTTAAGCTAGTAAATTCAACTTCTAGCTCTAGTTGTAAGAAAAGTAATTAAAGCGTAAAGAGTGCAAGAATCTAGATTTATTATTTATTTCAATAAATTGACTACTAATATCGGAGTTTATTATGCGTATTTCATCAATAATTATAGCAATCATAGTTTGCGTAGGCATAGCAGGTTTTATATTTAGAAATGATCTTAATGCGTCACTAAATAAACCAAATAATGTTACAGCTGAAATTGTAACAACAACTCCTGAAATAAATGTTGAAAATACTAAAAATCTGAAAGCTGTATCAGTCTTAGTTCAAAGGTCAAATGAACAAGAAGTGACAAATGGAATTCTTCTACGTGGGCAAACAGAAGCATTTAAATCCGTTCAAGTAAAAGCAGAAACTTCAGGTTCAGTTATTTCTCAGCCAATACGCAAAGGTACATTTGTAAAAAATGGTGAATTACTCTGTGAACTTGAAGTAGGTACAAAATCAGATGTACTCGCAGAAGCTAAAGAAGCCTTAGCTCTTTCAATAGATGAATTAGACGCCTCCATTCACCAATATGAATTGCGTGTTCAAGCTGCAGAGAGACAGAGATCTTTACTAAAGCGTGGTGTTGGCACTGAAGCTGCAGTTGAAGCAGCTGAACTTTCAGCATCTAGTGCAGAAACACAATCACTAAGTAAGCGTCAAGCTGTAGCAAATGTTGAAGCAAGGATAAACCGAGCCACAACTGATCTAAATAATACAAAGATTATTGCCCCATTCGATGGTTTGTTGGAATCTGATACTGCAGAATATGGTGATTTCATGCAAACTGGAGCTCCGTGCGGAACTTTATTAGCACTAAACCCAATTAAACTGATCGGTTACGCTACAGAAACTCAAGTATCCAAAATTGAAGTCGGAACAACTGCAGGAGCGCGTTTAATTAGCGGCAATAATGTATCTGGGACAGTAAGCTTTATTTCAAGGTCAGCAGATCCTACTACACGAACTTTTCTTGTTGAAACAACTGTTTCTAATGATGGTTATGAAATTCGGGAAGGATCTACAGCCGACATATACATATCACTTGCTGGTGCAAAAGGTCATTTACTTCCACAATCGTCACTTACATTAAATAGTGCCGGAGAGCTCGGCGTGAGAGTTGCCATAAATAATAAAGCTAAATTTATTCCAATAAAAATTATAAGGGACGCAGAAGAAGGCATTTGGGTTACAGGTCTTCCTAAATCAGCAGAAGTAATCGTTGTTGGGCAAGAATACGTAACAGATAATTCAAATATTAAAGTTTCTTATAAGGTTTCAGAATAATGACTGGTATGATTGACTGGGCGACAGATAGAGCTCGAATGATTTTAGTATTTGTGGCAATGTCTCTAGCTGCAGGTATTTTAGCTTATACAGGCCTACCAAAAGAGGGTGAGCCAGATATTGATATACCTGCGTTATTTGTTTCAGTGCCTTTTCCGGGAATATCTGCTGAAGACAGTGAAAAATTAATTGTAAAACCACTGGAAAACAAGCTTCGTGACATAAATGGCTTGAAAACCATGTCCTCAACAGCCTCAGAAGGATATGGTGGTGTCGCGCTTGAATTTGAATTTGGATGGAATAAATCAGCAACAATAGCTGATGTACGCGACAAAGCTAATCAAGCTCAAGCGGAATTCCCAGATGGTGCTGATCAATACTCAATAAATGAAATTAATTTTTCAAGATTTCCAATATTAGTTGTTTCAATGTCTGGTCAGTTGCCCGAAAGAACAATGACTAGGGTAGCAAAAAATCTTCAGGATAGAATTGAGTCTATGACGGAGGTTCTAGAAGTTGGATTAGCTGGCCAGCGTGACGAAATGTTAGAAGTTTTAATCGATCCATTAAAACTAGAAGCATATAATGTTACTGCTGGAGAGTTGATAAATGTTGTAACCAATAACAACCTTTTGATAGCAGCGGGTGAGATAGAAAATGAAGCAGGTGCATTTTCTATTAAAATACCTTCATCATTTAACGAGCCCAAGGATGTTTATAATCTACCTGTAAAAGTTAATGGAAATAGAGTAATCACTCTTGAAGATCTGGCAGATATTAGGCTTACATTTGAAGATCGAATTGGCACCGCAAGATTTAATGGTGAGACAACCGTTACTTTGCAGATAATTAAACGAAAGGGTGTAAATTTAATTAGCACGGTTAGTTTAGTAAAAGAAAAAGTAGAACAAATTGTATCAGAATGGGAACCAGAACTTAGAGACGCCATCACAATAGATTATTCGTCTGATCAATCGAGACAAGTTTCTGATATGGTTAGCCAACTTGAAGGTTCAGTTTTAACTGCAATTGCGTTAGTTATGATTGTTGTTTTAGCAGCACTGGGAATTAGATCAGCTTTGCTTGTTGGATTTGCTATCCCCACTTCTTTTCTTCTAGCTTTCGCTCTTATGGGGATATCCGGAATAACAATCTCTAATATGGTAATGTTTGGTCTTATATTGGCTGTAGGAATGTTAGTTGACGGAGCGATAGTTGTAGTTGAATACGCTGATAAGCGAATTGCTGAAGGTACTGGCCCAATGGAAGCATATGGTTCAGCTGCAAAAAGAATGTTTTGGCCAATAGTTTCCTCAACAGCAACTACATTATGTGCATTTTTACCAATGTTATTTTGGCCAGGTGTACCTGGCGAATTTATGAGAATGTTACCAATTACGCTAATATATGTATTATCTGCGTCTTTACTTGTTGCACTTATTTACCTGCCTGTAATCGGTGGAGTAGCAGGAAGATTAACACGGACTTTAGAAAACATATCTGATAAATTGAGAAATAACTTTAAACTAGTAGTGCGTTTGTTATTAGTACTTTTGTCAATTGCAATTATTTTTATGGGTGTGATACAACTCGTAAATGGCATTGCGATTATTGGAGCAGTATTATTCTTCATTGGATGTATGGCTACATCCGCAACAACAAGCTCTTTGAAATCAACATCTGATAATACTAAATCATCAAAACAAAATTTATATGCTCGTTTTATTAATTTCATAGTTAATAAATGGTACATGCCAGCTGTAATGGTAGGACTTACAATATTTTTATTGATCACAATTTTCTCTGTTTTTGGCAAAAATAATAATGGAGTTGAATTTTTTGTTACCACTGAACCTGAGAATGCAATCGTTTATGTTCGCGCAAGGGGCAATTTATCCCTAGATGAAAAAGATATTTTAGTAGAAAACGTAGAAGGTTTAATTAAAGATATTGATGGTATTCAAAGTGCGTTTGCATTTGCAGGTGATGGAGGATTGGATAATAATACAGGTGGTGCAACAGCTCCACTTGATACCATAGGACAAATTCAAATAGAAACTACACCTTGGGAAGCGCGACAAGGCTCTCCTTCTGGTTTTGATATACTCAAAGCAGTTGAGGAAAGAATAGCGGATGTTCCTGGTGTTCAAGTTGAAATATTAGAACTTGCTCAGGGACCTGCATCAGGCAAACCACTTACTCTTAGAGTTAAAGGATCAAATTTTGATGACCTGAAAATAGCGGCGGGTATCATCCGCGATCATTATGAATCAATTGATGGTCCAGTTAAAATCGAAGATACAAGGCCTCTTCCTGGAATAGATTGGCAAGTAGACGTCGATGTTGAAAAGGCAGGTCGATATAAAGCTGATGTTGCGCAAGTTGGCGCTATGGTCCAACTCGTTACCCGTGGCTTAAAACTTGGTGACATGACTGTAGATACGTCTGACGAGGATATTGATATTCGTGTTCGTCTTCCTAAAAAAGATAGGTTACTATCAACCTTGGAGACATTACGTGTAAGAACTAACTCAGGTCTTGTGCCAATTTCAAACTTCATTACGCTAAAGCCTGTTGAAAAACTTGGTCAAATTGATCGAGCTGATAGCAAGAGATATTTTGATATAAAAGCTGATGTAGCTCAGGGAGTTAATGCTGCAGAAAAGATTGCCGAAATTACAAAATGGCTGGAAGAAGAACAGCGCTTGCCAAACGGAATTGAATGGGAATGGAAAGGTGATCAAGAAGATCAAGCTGAAAGCTCAGCTTTTCTTGGGAAGGCTTTTCTTGGCGCTCTCGGTTTGATGTTTGTAATTTTATTAGCCCAATTTAACTCATTTTATAATTCAGTTCTTGTTTTAGTTGCAGTCGTTCTTTCAACTGCAGGGGTTTTAATTGGTATGCTTGTTATGAACCAAGCTTTTAGCGTCATTATGACAGGAACAGGAATAGTGGCACTAGCAGGAATTGTTGTTAATAATAATATTGTTTTAATTGATACTTATCAAGAATACTCCAAGAAAATGACAGCTCTTGAAGCAATTTCAAAAACAGCACAGGCTAGAATTCGCCCTGTTCTTTTAACAACCATAACAACTATGGCTGGTTTAACTCCTATGATGCTTGGTATATCAATAGATTTTATAAATGGTGGCTATTTTATTGATCAGCCAACAGCTTTATGGTGGAAGCAATTGGCAACAGCTGTAGTATTTGGCCTTGGTATCGCGACTCTTCTAACCCTTGTTCTAACACCTTCATTATTAGCGTTAAGAATTTGGGTCAGTAAAGGAGCATATGCAGGATTATCAAAAGTATTTAAGCTTCAAACCATTACTATTAAACAAAGTTAATTTTCAGGCAGAACTGGATTTTACATAGCCAGTTCTGCCTCTGATTCCTGAGTATGCCACATTTTTGTGTAACGACCATTTAGGTTTAACAATTCATCATGTGTACCTTTTTCAACAATAACGCCTTTTTCTAAAACAAAAATCTGATCAGCATCTACTACAGTCGAAAGTCTGTGAGCTATTGTAATTACAGATCTGCCAGACCCTAAACCTCTTAAACTTTCTTGGATATTTCTTTCTGTTTCAGTATCCAAAGCCGAGGTTGCTTCGTCTAAAACTAATATTGGTGGATTTTTCAACAATGTACGAGCAATTCCTACTCTTTGCTTTTCACCTCCAGATAGCTTCAATCCTCTTTCGCCGACCGTTGTATTATATCCATCAGCCAAACTGATTATAAAATCATGAATTTTTGCTGACTTAGCAGCTTCTACAATATCATCATTGGATGCATTTTTGCGACCGTAAGCAATATTATATCCAATTGTATCATTGAATAGAACAGTATCTTGAGGAACAATTCCAATAGAATTGTGAACTGATGCTTGGGTTACATCCCTAATATCTTGCCCATCAATCTTAACGCTACCATTATTTACATCATAAAATCTAAAAAGAAGACGACCAATAGTTGACTTACCTGAACCAGATGGGCCAACAATTGCAACAGTTTCACCTTTTTTTATTTTCAAAGATAATTTGGATAGTATAATTCTTTCTGAGTCATAGCCAAATGTAACGTTATCAAATTCAATTTGACCACCTTTTATATTTAAATCTTCGGCATTTGCCACGTCAGTTACTTCTTGAGGTTGGCCAAGAAGATCAAACATTTCGCCCATATCAACTAATGCTTGTCGAATTTCACGATATACTGTTCCCAGAAATCCCAAAGGCATTGTTATTTGAATCATATAGGCATTCGCCATAACAAAATCGCCAACACTCAATTCTCCCCTTTGAACAGCCATAGCAGCCAATATCATTACTGTAATTAATCCCCCAGTAATAAGGAGTGTTTGCCCAAAATTTAAAAATGCTAATGAATAACTGGTCTTCAATGCAGCAGCTTCATAACCTCGCATACTTTCATCGTATCTTAGCGCTTCTCTTTCTTCAGCGCCAAAGTATTTTACTGTTTCAAAATTCAATAAACTATCAATAGCTTTTTGATTAGCATCAGTATCTTTATCATTCATTTCTTTACGTACTTTCACTCGCCACTCTGTGACGGAAAAAGTAAACCAAATATATAAGACAATCGTAATCAAAACGATTGCCATATAGATAAAACCAAACTCTAGATAAAAAATACCTGCAACAATTAACAATTTAAGAATTAGTGGCCCAATTGAGAAAAGCATAAACCTTAATAAAAACTCGACCCCCTTAACACCACGCTCCATTACTCTACTTAATCCACCAGTCTTGCGTGTAATGTGATACCTGAGAGATAATCGATGCATATGCCTAAATGTCTCTAAAGCTAGTTGACGTAGAGCACGCTGACCTACTTGTGCAAATATCACGTCTCTAAGTTGGCTAAATCCAACTGACAAAATGCGCATAACACCATAAGCTACAACCATGCCGAGTGCACCTGCAGTCAACATAAATATAGTTTGATCTTCATCCGCTCCCGGAGCAAGGGCATCAACAGATACTCCATAAAAGTATGGTGCCAGTAATCCTAGTATTTCACCAAGTACTAATGCCAGCATTGCAAGAACAACTCTAAATTGGATATCTTTTCGCGATTTTGGCCATAAATATGGTAAAACAGATTTGATCACGTTCATTGCTTGTCCGCTTTTCAAATTTGCTGATGAAGTAGTGGGTCTCAATGTAATTAATCTCCGTTGAAGTCTTAACATAGTATTATGCTTCAAACTTGACTAGTTAATTCAAACTAAACTTTGTGAATATTATTTTTCAGGTATTTGGAACACTTGACCTGGGTAAATTAAATCCGGATCTTTAATAGAGTCTCGATTAGCTTCAAATATTTGTACATATCGCATGCCAAAGCCATACTTCAATTCTGCAAGCTTCCACAGTGTAAATCCAGGCTGAATTGTAGCTTGGCCACGTTCCATTTCCAGTATTACACGCTGGAAGGGGCTTTCAACTCGATCTACAACTTCACCCTGTTCATTTATTGCATCTACTCTTAATGTATAAATACCTTCTTCAATATTTGGGATCTCAAAGTTCCATTTGCCATTAGTAACTTCACCTAAAACAACAGGTTTATTATCTACATAAATCCGAACTGTTTGTTCAGATGCAGCTCTGCCAGCAAGGATTACGTCACCACTTTCAGCGTAATTAATTGTGTCTAATGATAGAGACTGTATTTCTGGAGCTAATTCATTTTGGTCTTGAACAATAATTTCACCACTCGTTTCAGCAATAACAATTTTTGGGCTTTTATTTTCTGTCTCTTTATTTGGAATTACTAATACAGTATCTTTTGATTTCACACTATTGTCATTAGCATCTTCTAATTGCAGCTCTAAAGGTTTCTCACCCGTTGGAATTGTTGTTAATATTGCAAAAGTACCTGAACCATCCGCTTCAACAACTTCAAGCTCTTTTCCATCCACCAACAACCTTACTTCGCTATTGGGTTTTGCAGAACCTGCGATTATGGCAGATCCGTCTTCTTCAACTCTTACTAAATCAAATTTTGGATTGTTCTCATTTAAGTCTTC
>FZLS01000085.1 GCA_900197625.1 Rhodobacteraceae bacterium Water-Bin34
GCAATACCGACACGTTGCTGCATTCCTCCAGAAAGCTGTGAAGGGTAGTGGTTTTCGAAACCTCCAAGGCCTACACGATCAAGCCACTTTTTTGCTTCGGCTTCTTGATCAGTTGTTGTAGCACCTTGAATGTTGAGTGCCATGGCTGCATTCTGTAAAACTGTTCGATGAGGTAAAAGGGCAAATTTTTGAAATACCATCGACATTTTATTTTGACGCATGTGACGCAAGTCTAGTGTAGAAAGTTTCATTATATCAACACCATCCACTAAAATCTCTCCGTCGGTTGGTTCGATTAGGCGGTTTAAGTGCCGGATTAATGTTGACTTACCAGAGCCAGATAAGCCCATCACAACTGTAATTTCCCCAGCCTGCATCTCAACATTTATATCTTTCAAACCAAGAACATGTTGATGTGAAACTAGAAGATTTTCTTTACTCATCCCATCTTTGGCATGTTGAAGAACTGCCTTGTCGTCAGATCCAAAGATTTTATAGAGACCACGAAGACTTACTTTTGGTGTTTGTGTCATTTTGTTAGCCTCACATTTCAGTTTTTGTTCTGTCGATACGCGACAGAGCTGCTTTTGAAGTACGGTCTAACATTACGGCTAGAAGAACAATGCATACTCCTGCCATTAAGCCTACACCAAGCTCTAGATTTCGTATTCCACGTAACACTAGAACACCAAGACCAGGTGCCGTAACCATTGAAGCAATCACAACCATTGCAAGACTCATCATAATAGTTTGATTCAGACCAGCCATAATATTTGGCAAGGCTAGTGGTAGTTCAACTTTTCCAAGTTTTTGTGCAGGACTCATACCAAACGCATTTCCTGCTTCTACTACATCTTTATCAACCAATCGTACTCCAAGATCTGTAAGGCGTATCACAGGAACTATCGCATAGAGAATTATTGCTATTCCATAGAGGCGCGACTCCCCAATTGGGAATAAAAATATAAGTGGGATTAAGTAAACAAATGTAGGTAAGGTTTGTAGCAAATCTAAAACTGGAATGATCGCTCTTTGTAGGCGATTATATTTTGACATTGCTATGCCTATTGGTACTCCGAGTATGGCTGATATAATCGTACACACAAAAATGACAGCAAAGGTTTGCATTGCAGGTTCAAAATGATCAACGAATGCAAAAAATGAAAGGCAAAAAGCATTAAATAAAACAACTGATAATGAGTAGGTAGCATACCATACAGCAATTAACATTGCAGCCATTATTAGAAACCAAGGTGCTGTTGTAAATAAGTAAAGTGTCCCATCCAGCATCCATGACAGTGGTTGAGTGATTGGATCTAAAACTGTACGCAGAGCAGGGCGAATTGCAAGAAAGCCGTCTTCGAGCCCTTTTATCACATCACGAGTTTGAGCAATTTGGCCACAGGCCTTGTTTAATTCGTCTAAAGAGGGAAATGCGAAAGTGAAACTTGACTCAGGTTCTGCATTGCCAGTTTTGGCCAAGAGTTGGGCCATAGACATTGGGCCTTTTGTTGCATCGGTATCACACCAATTACGTAGTCCAACAATGTTAAAGAGCCAGTCATAAGTGGCCATAGATACTCTCCCCGTATTCAAAAACCCGCGAGCTGTGTGCAGCCCGCGGGATGTCTTAATCTAAATTAGTTTAGGATAGCTGCTAACTTACCTTTAGCATCTGCACTTAACCAGTCGCCCCATACGTCTTTGTATGTAGTCAAAAAGTATACTGCTGCTTCCTCGTAAGATGCATTATTATCTAAACGCCAAGCTAACACGTCACCCATTTGAGCGTTTGTGAATGCTACGTTTTTCATCAATGCAGCAACTTCAGGCTCACGGTCCATAAATGCGCCAGAAGCTGCAGTTACAACTTTGGCTGCTGGATACGCTGAGAAACCAGGGTTTGAACAATCTACATCACCATTACACGCATGAGAGTCGGCATTATAAGCTGGCACTTCAACACGTACCATTGGGTATTTACCTAAAACAGCTGTTGGAGCCCAGTAGTAACCAAACCATGGTGCTTTGTCTGCATATGCAGCAGCAATGGAAGTCTGTAAAGTTTCGCCTGAACCGTGTTGGAAACGTTCAAGCCCACCAGCCTCAGCACCAGCAGCCTTTAAATTATTATTATTAATAATGTCACAAGCCCAACCTGATGGGCAGTCGTGGAATTTACCACCTACTGCAGCTGGATTGGCCATAATTCCATCCCAAGTGGTAAGCTCTGGATTTGATTCTGCTAAATAAGCAGGTATCCACCAAGCTTCGACACCACCATCAGAAAGAACATTAGTTAACTCTACCAATTTTCCTTCTGCTAAAAGCGGTTCATAAGATGGAGTGGAATTGGCCCAAACTTCAGTTAGAAGATCTGGTTTACCAGTTTCAGCTAATGATGTAAGTGCAGGTACTGTTGATGATGGTACAATTTGTACTTCGCAACCGTACCCTTGTGTCATTAAGAAATTAGAAACTGCTGTCACAACAGCTGATGAAGCCCAGTCCATTTCAGTTATAGATACTTCTCCACAATCGGCTGATGCAGATGTCGCACCAAATGAAAGTGCAATAGCGGCGGTTGCCGCAAACATTTTTATTCTCATAATAGTCTCCCTATTTAATCTTTGGCCAGATATGTGGCTTTTATGGTCCACAGCTTTCGGTTCAGTATGCGTTGCAGCGAAGCAAAAAAAAGCAATTCCGACACCTATGATGGAACTTTATTAGAGGAACATAACTAAACGATTCATGCAAGTCTCAATAGTTTTCAAAATTGATGCCATTAATGTATTTGAAACAGATTGCGTTAATTAATAACGGGCATAAAAATTAGATATGTATTTCGCGTTAATACATATTTTAGTCTGTATAAGCTGATCTATAAAGTGGTGCCCGGGGGCGGATTTGAACCACCGACACGAGGATTTTCAGTCCACTGCTCTACCCCTGAGCTACCCGGGCATGGTTTTAATGACAAAATAGCCATTATGGGTTGAGGCGTTTTAGGATTATGTATCCCTTGGTGCAAGAGGAATTTTCATACTAATGCAAATTACTTTCATTAGATGTAAATTCTGTAGATATGCTGTCTTCTTCATCGGTCTCTATCACAGGTATAGAGTAGGATTCTGTAAGCCATTTTCCTAAATCTAAATCAGCACACCGTTTTGAGCAAAATGGGCGATACTTTTTATCTTGGCTTTTCTTACACATTGGGCAGGCCATTAAAATTCTTTCTATTTATATGTTTCATTGGCTGTAATTTTTCAACTTGTGAAAATATCATAAACAACTAAGAAAATAAAATGATAACATATATTTTAGAAATTATTCAACTTACTGAGATTGAATTTATATATTGTAGTTTTGTAGTTTTTTTTGCTGGAATTGTTAGAGGATTTTCTGGGTTTGCTTTATCTGCAATAGTTGTTGCAAGCATGGTGGGAATATTACCTACAATACAATTAATTCCAATGGTTTTATTTCTAGAAGCTGTAGCTGGTATAGTGATGCTTAGAGGCGGTATTCGTGATGCTAATATGCCAGTTGTTTGGATTCTATCAATTGGATCTATTTTAGGTATTCCAATTGGCTTATTAGCTACTGTTATTCTTCCTGTAGAAACTTCAAGAATAATTGCTCTTATTTTGATCCTGTTTATATCTTTATTACAATTATTTAAATTAACACCTGGGATTTTGTCATCAAAACCAACTTTGTATGCTACTGGAATAATAGCAGGAATTGCGTCTGGGATAGCAGCCGTTGGTGGAATGGTTATTGCCTTGTATGTACTGGCAAGTGGAGAAAGCGCAAAATCAATGCGCGGAGCTATTGTAATGTTCTTGTTTATAGGATTATTCACATCAATGATTTGGTATTTAATATATGGAATAATGGACGTACGTGCTGCTCTTCGGGGCGCAGTATTTACACCCATTTTGTTAGTTGGAATTTTTATTGGATTTAGATTGTTTTCACCAACGTTACAAAAATTTTATAAACAATTTTGTTTAGTTTTGTTAATTCTTATTAGCCTGATAGGTTTATTTAGAGCGTTTATTTAATCTTGGAGTAATTCTGATAATGGGATACGTTCCCGTTTGCGCTGTAATTCAAAATTTCCTAACGTTGTCCATCCAACTACAATCGTGTCTATTTTTCCTTTTCGGAATGATGAATTTAATGCAGTTTCGATTAATTTACGATCTTTCTTTGGTGAGGGTGCAAAGTCAATAATGACTTGTCCACCAAGTCCACGAAGAGATAATTGGTTAGGTAATTCTTTTGCTACTTCTAAATTAGCTTTTAACCCTGCACTTAATGAAGAATCGTTTCCAGTGTTTACGTCTACTGCAACAAATGCAGAGGTAGGTTCAATAATCATCGAAGCGCCAGAGGGCAAATTTGTTTTACTTTGCTTTAATTTTTCAATGTGATCCCAAATCCCCATATTCTCAAAACTATTTTCTTCTTTTATGACTTCGTCTGGGTCTGGATTTACCCAATCACGCCAAGCTCTCATTTCAGCTGATGGTGCAGGCATTAATAAAGCGGGGTCTCCATTGGTTTGAGACATAATATTATCAGCTAAATCATACATGGCATTAATATCATCTGAGATAGCATCTTCATCGACATCCATCGCTGAAGATCTAATTATTAGCCCGTATTCATTTGAGCGATTTATTGATAATTCATGTACAATTTCTAGTAACCGTTCACGTTCTTCATCATCTTTTATTGATCTAGCTATGTTCAAGCCTGGAGCATCTGGAGTAACTATACAGTACCTACTTTTAAAGATTAATTTATTTACTACAGGTGTTGCCTTGCCACGCTCGGCATGGGTTGCGACTTGAACAGTCATCTCAGTGCCTTGAGATATTCCTTTTGCATTTCTTAAGAAACCTTTTTGCCCATTTCCTAGATCTAAAATGATCCCATTCTGACCTTTCATTGGAAGTGTAGTCTTTCCGCGATAAATTGCTTCGGGTTGGGGTAGGTTATTATCAGCTTCAATAAGAAGGTCATGTATCTGGCCATTTACTAATAGTGCTGCAGCCGACTTTCCATTCACTTCATCTAAAACTACAATTCTTCCTTTTCTCATAAAGCTACTCCTTCGTAAGAAATAGGATATCCTGCTCCAATTAATAAATTGGCTGTTTCTGTTAAAGGTAGGCCTACTACATTTGAATAACTACCTGATATGAATGGTATGAAAACAGATGCAATACCTTGAATTGCATAGCCGCCCGCTTTTCCCCGCCATTCTTGTGAGCGAATATAAGATGAAATTTCAATATCTGCTAAATTTTTCATTTTGACGCTTGTGGTTACGCTTCGAGACCAAATTAGGTCATTTTTTCGTAATGTTACTGCGGTTGTAACCCGGTGACGTCGACCCGATAAAAGCGTTAAAAATTCTACAGCTTCTGCTTCAGATTTAGGTTTACCTAAAATTCGAATACCTGCTGAAACAATAGTATCTGCAGTTAATACTAGATCTGAGTCTTCAACCTTTATTGCTTTTGATTTTGTTAATGCCATACGATCAGCATATGGTCTTGGCCTTTCACCCTTTTGGGGTGTTTCATCTATGTCTGCTGGTATGATCTTATCTGCAATTACACCAATTTGTGCTAATAACTCAGAACGTCTTGGTGATGCAGAACCAAGGATTAACTTCATAAGATTATTTGTAACGGAAATTAATACGACCTTTTGAAAGGTCATAAGGTGTCATTTCGACTTGAACCTTGTCACCTGCCAGAACACGAATACGATTTTTTCTCATTTTTCCAGCTGTATGCGCAATAATTTCATGGCCGTTTTCTAGTTCTACCCGAAAAGTGGCATTGGGCAAAAGCTCTACAACGACACCATCGAATTCGAGAAGTTCTTCTTTAGCCATGTGGTCTCCGTTTGTTATTACATTAATATGTATATCATCTGATAAGGGGCATATGTGCTAGTTTCTAAAGAATATCAAGTGAAAACACTTAAAAAAGCCTGTTTTGCATAACTTAGACGTTTAAAAATCACAATAATCATATTATGTATGGGCTATAAATTTTTTGATATGGGGTTGTAAAAATTTTTCAATCAAAGCAAGATTTAAATTCACGTTGGAGACATTCATGCAAGAACATTTAACCATAGTAGATCATCCTTTAGTTAAGCATAAGTTAAGTCACATGCGTGATGAAAATACTTCAAGCAATCATTTTCGCCAATTGATGCGTGAAACAAGCCAATTGCTTGCATACGAAGTAACAAGAAATTTAAAAATGGAAAACAAAACAATTCGAACCCCAATGCAAGAGATGGAATCTCCAGTAATTGCCGGTAAGAAGCTCGCGTTGGTATCTATTTTAAGAGCTGGGAATGGATTACTTGATGGAGTGCTTGATTTAATCCCGTCTGCTCGAGTTGGATTCGTCGGTCTTTATCGTGATGAAGAAACATTAAAACCAGTTAAATATTACTTTAAAGTTCCAAGTAATCTAGAGGAAAGACTTGTAATCGCCGTAGATCCAATGTTGGCAACGGGTAATTCATCTGCTGCTGCAATTGATATGCTAAAAGAAGCAGGAGCAAAAAATATAAGATTTTTATGTTTACTCGCAACGCCTGAAGGTGTTGCACTTATGAAAGACCGTCATCCTGATGTTCCGATAGTGACGGCCAGTTTAGATGAAAAACTAAATGATATAGGGTATATTTTACCAGGCCTTGGGGATGCAGGTGATAGAATGTTCGGTACGAAATAGGTAAAATATTAATCAGCTTGCAATGGAAACCTGGTTTTTATTCTTACGATCAATTCGTCTCTTACATTCCTATAAGCATTAAGTTTTTCATCACGAGTTTCACCTAGAGCAGTTGGGTCTGTAATATCCCAAAACTCAACCTCTACTGCATTATTCATGGTTGTTTCTCGAGCAATTTGTTCGGCTACAGGTGAGAGTGCTATAATCAGGTCGTAACCATTTAGATCTTCGCCGAGTTCCTCCATTTCTACAAATGAACGCGCCTTATGTTGAATTAAATGGACACCAACTTCATTGCAGACTGAAATTGAGAACCCATCAATTTCTCTGTCTGATGCAACACCTGCAGATTGTACATAAATTTTATTGCCAATATGAATTTTCATAAGGCCTTCTGCCATTGGAGAACGGACAGAATTGTGATTGCAGCAAAATAAAACAGATGAAGGTAAAGACATCATTATCCCCTGTAATGAAGAGCGCAAATTAATGTAAATAAACGCCTTGCTGTCATTTTGTCAGTTTCAACTTTGCCTTCTAATCGTTCTCTGAGTTGCTCAGAACCCTCGTCATGAATCCCTCGACGTCCCATATCGATAGCTTCAATTTTTGAAGGTGGCATTGACGTAACAGCTTTGAAATAGCTTTCACAAATAGCAAAGTAATCTTTTATAACTTGTTTTAAAGGTGATAGTGAGAGGATAAACTGTCCAGCGGGTTCATCATTTTCTGTAGTGACAGTAAATACTAGCCGTCTATCTTGCATTCCTAGTTGCAATTTGTATGGTCCCTTGGGAGCTCCCTCACGTATTAAAATAAATTCATTTTCTTGAAGTAAGTCAAAAATTGCCACACGCCTTTCTTGTGCAATTTCAGGCGTTGGCTCTGGTAACGCGCTGTCATCCAAAATGATATCAATTAAATATGACATTTAGCTGTCTTTGGCTTTAGAATTTATTTGATTAAGTCTTTCTCTTATAGAAAGCCCGTGTGCTTCCAAACTTTCTGAGTCTGCTAGCAATGCAGCAGCAGGCCCTATTGCGGATAATGATGCAGGGGTCATTTTTGAGAGTGTCGTCCTTTTCATAAAATCAAGTACAGACAAACCTGAAGAAAATCTTGCTGATCTAGCTGTAGGTAAAACATGATTTGGACCTCCAATGTAATCACCAATCGCTTCTGGTGTTAGAGAACCGATAAATATAGCTCCAGCATGACGAATTTTCTTAGAATATTCTTCTGCATTTTCTACGCAAACCTCTAAATGTTCAGGGGCTAATTTATCTGATAGAGATGCTGCTTCATCTAAATCTTTAGTTATAATTACAGCGCCATAATTTTCCCATGATGGCTTAGCTATTTCACGTCTATCTAATGATTTTAAACGATTATCAATACAGCCAACGACATCTTTAGCAAACTTTGCATTGTCAGTTATTAATATGGATTGTGCATTTTTATCATGTTCTGCTTGGGAAAGCAGATCAATTGCGATCCAATCTGGATTATTATTTCTATCTGCTATTATGAGAATTTCTGATGGGCCAGCAATCATGTCGATACCAACATTTCCATAAACTCGACGTTTAGCAGCCGCGACAAAAGCGTTACCTGGACCTGTTATGGTATCGACTTTATCTATGGTTTCTGTTCCGTATGCCATTGCTCCAATAGCTTGTGCACCACCAATTCTATATATATTTTTTACACCAGATAGACGAGCTGCAAGTAGTACAAGTGGATTACAATTACCTCCAGGGGTTGGTGCGCATATACACATTTTATCGACTCCAGCAACAGAAGCTGGAATAGCATTCATTAGAACTGATGAAGGATAAGACGCTGTGCCTCCTGGAACGTAGAGCCCAGCGGCTTCTACAGGGCCCCATCTCCACCCTAGGCCTTCACCATGCTCTCCAACCCACCAAGCATCTTCGGGAAGTTGGCGTTCATGGTAATTACGGATTCTTTTAGCAGCTAACTCTAATGCTTCACGTTCTTTAGTAGCCACTCCTTCAATTGCTTGATCAATTTCTGACTCAGAAAATGCTAGTGTTTCTGGTGTTAAATCTAATCTGTCATATTTAGCAGTTAATTCTATCACGGCAGTATCGCCATGATTTTTGACATCGTTTAAAATCTTCGCAACAATATCATCCACATCCTGATCAGCTTCACGTTTTGTTAAAAGTAATGATTCAAAATCTTTTGTAAAATTTATGTCAGTTGTGTTTAAAATACTCGGCATCTTATGCTCTTAATTATTTAGATTTATATATTACATCGGGTCGATTTGGCTTTTCATAGTTTTTATTCTTTAACACGTTCAATATTAGCACCAATTGAGCGAAATTTGGAAACAACTTTTTCATAACCTCTGTCTAAATGGTAAACCCGAGCTACTCTGGTTTCACCTTTTGCTGCAAGGCCAGCTAATATTAATGAAACTGAAGCTCTCAAATCAGTTGCCATTACGGGTGCACCTCGAAGGTTTTTTACTCCAGTTACAGTAGCCGTCCCACCTTGAACATCAATATTTGCACCCATTCGAACCAATTCAGGAGCGTGCATAAAACGGTTTTCAAAAATTGTTTCGTTTAATACTGATTTTCCGTCAGCTGTACAAAGTAATGCCATCATTTGAGCTTGTAGGTCTGTTGGGAAACCTGGGTATGGTTCTGTTGTTACATTTACTGACTGAATATAATCATTTTTGCGGGCAACGATTAAGCCACGTGAGGTTTCAGTTATTTTTGCTCCAGCTTCTTCTAATTTTTGACAAAAACTTTCAAGAATACTGCGTTTTCCACCTATTAGTTCTATTTCTCCGCCCGCAATTAGTGGCGCCATCATATATGTGCCTAATTCTATGCGATCAGTCACAACTTTATGTGAAGTCCCATGCAATGCGTCAACACCTTCAATTATAATCTCCGATGAACCATCTCCTGAAATATTTGCGCCCATTGATCTCAATAAGTCAGCTAAATCTACTATTTCTGGTTCGCGAGCTACATTTTTTAATATTGTTATTCCTTTTGCCAATGTCGCTGCCATTAATAGGTTTTCTGTTGCTCCAACTGAAGCAAATGGCAGTTTATAAGTTGCACCCTTTAAGCCTTTGGGGGCTTTTGCATGTACATATCCATCTCTTAAATCTAAATCTACACCGAGTGCCTCTAAGCCTTTTAAATGTATGTCCACTGGTCGAGCGCCAATTGCACATCCACCTGGCAAGGAAACTGCAGCAATTCCATGCCTTGCAATAATAGGCCCCAAAACTAAAATCGAAGCACGCATCTTTCTTACGATATCATAATGCGCCAAATGATTTGTTATTTCTGGAGTTGTTAAAGTAATACTCTGGCCATCATCTTCCGTTGAAATTTTAGTTCCAAGTGATTGAAGAAGCTCATTCGTGGTTTTTATATCGGATAAACGAGGAACGTTAGTTAAAGTTACGGGCTCATCGGTTAATAATGCTGCTGGCATAAGTGTAAGAGCTGCATTTTTAGCACCAGAAATAGGAATTTCTCCTGATACTGGGCCATTGCCCTGTATTATAATGGAATCCATTAGCGATTATCCTTTAGTCTTTCGTGTTACGTGCTCTTTTTTGAGCCTTACGCCTATGCATATTCTGACGCAACTGCTCTTTGAGTCTTTTTTCACGAGCTTCAGCTTTTATTGTAGCTGTTGACTTCTTTTTTTCTGGTGTTTCTTCTTTTTCGGCCATTTTTTTTCTAATTTTTCTATGTTTTGCGCTTATTACGGTCCTGGGCTTATGGAAATAAATAAAGAATCATTTAATCGTCAAATGCAATGTTTTTTAAGTTCTTCATAGTAGGGATATGCTTCTTCAGATAATATTTTCATTTCATTATGTAATTCTGGGATTTCCCCTTCCGCTCCAGCAAATTTAGTAGATTTCCATATTG
>FZLS01000013.1 GCA_900197625.1 Rhodobacteraceae bacterium Water-Bin34
CTGCATCATATTTCTTAAAATAGATCTTACCATCTTGGGTGTTGATCGCGAGTTCGCCAAGTTCCAATTGGGCAGTGGTAGGTATTCGACCTGCAACGGAACTCCGGCGTAATTTAATAGTTGACATATCTATGTCCCTTTGTTATAATAGCTATATAGCTCTTTAATACTATAGTTTGTTCTATTGTTTAGAACGAACCACCATCTATTTCATTTACTGCAATTGCAATCTTTCCGGATGTAATGGTAGTATCTACTCCATCGGTTCCTTCAATTGTTAGGGTTTCACCTAACGCAATAACAGTATTTGCACCTGCTTCACCTGAGATATTTATCTGAGGATTGGCAAGTTTATCATTAATAATATCTCCATCTGAGATAGAAAATTCTGTACCAGTAAGTGTTAATGACTCACCAGCTGTATATGTTCCTGCACCAGAGAACTGGTAGAAAACAACATCATCTACATTTAATGTGAACGTTTCAGCGTCTGTTACTGTTGCAACATAACCACTGTTTTTATTAACGGTACCATCAGTTATAAACTGAAATAATCCAGGAACTTCTGATGATTCGTTAAAGTATTCTCCTCGAGTAAGTTCCCAAGGTGTTGAACCATCACCAACTACTGTAAGCTCATATGAACCATTTTCTAGTAGATTAGTTTGATCTTTAACAAGAACTCTATCACCAACACTCCAAGCAGTTACACCGTCAAGAGCAAACGCTCCGTTAGATCCTGCAGTTATAACCCCAGCACTAAACGATCCACCTAGATCTGCTGTTGTTGCAGCGAGTGCCGCAGGAATAACTCTAAGTCCTTGAGCAGCAGCATCAACGTATGCTTTGTTTGCTGCGTCGGTTGGTGCAGTTGGAGCCAATACATTAGTAATCTTAGAACTATTAACATCTAAGTCATTACCATTTCCATCAATACTAACTCCGTTGTCGGATTCAATATCGAGTACACCCGAAGTTACTTTAATTGTTCTTTGACCTACATCACCACCAATACTAATATCAGAAACAACAATCTTGTCTTCTACTGATATTTGTTTTAAGAGTGAATCAGTACCGCCTGGATGTAAGAAATAAGAGTCAGCGTCGTTATCTACGAATCTTTCTGCTTTTACATCGCCGTTTTGTACAACCCAATTACCGGTTGATCTTTCTGAAAAAGCAGCGAAGTTAAACGTATTATCGAGGAAACCAGCTTTACCTTGAGCTGCGTAAAGATATGAAAAACCACCAGGTCCATCTCGTAATTTAATTTGAGATGTTGTTTGTTGAGTACCAAGTTCTATTTCTTTAAGTGCTGAAGTACCAGCCGGATCCACAAAGTAATTTTGATTATCTATATCGATAAACTTAGGAGCAATAATATTACCTGTTGATGTACCACCAGCAGTTGTAATATATCTTGTATTTAATTCTGTGTAATCTACTCCAATTTCAGCATTCGCGGCTGGACCTGCTGTATGAGTAATGATAATACCATTATTAGCAATTGCATCGATATTAGAAATATAATCAGAATCAATTGTTGTAGTAATCGTTGTATCTGAAAGTCGATTAACTGTTGCTGTACCTGAAACATCTCCATCTAATATAACATCAAAGTTGTTTGCAATGAGATACATCTTGTCGTTGTTATCATCGTTAACAGCTGTGATACCTTCGGAATTAGCAACTCCGTCGGTAAACATAAGAGCGATAATATCTCGAGAAGTTTCTGTAAAGTCTGGAATAGCATTGGCTTGAAGCTCGACAGGAATGTCTGTAGCAAAATCAATACGACCATCTTCAAGAACACGAATACGTGGAATAAATCCATCGTTACCGTAAATTCCTGGAGTAGCACCTGTTACGTCAAGACCAACTTTAAAACTGTTGTTTGGTGTATCTAAATCTTCTAATTCAAGACCACGGCCAATTTCAATTGTAGGACTTGCAAGTAAGTTAACACCATCTGCATAAGTGTTAGCTTGATCAATAATTGTTAAGCCGGATGAGAACGTATTATCTAGATAACCAAGAGTAACTGCATCGGTAGGATTAACTGGAGAAGCAAGACCTGTTAAAGTATTGTTTGCAACATTAATATCGCCAACAGGATTAATAGTTAAATCATTGGTTGCTGTTAATAAACCGTTGACAAACATGTCACCTGTGTTATAATTAATTATCAGCTTATCAAGGTTAGAACCAAATAATAAATTACCTTGATCATTAATTTGCATTCTCTGAACGGCATCGGTGTAGAAATCTAGTTCATTGTTATTTGCACCAGCCGATGTTTCAGCAATGATATAAGTATTTTTATCTAAGTCGATTACCGATCCCGCAAGACCTGTCCAGATACTTCCGTCGTATCCTTCAAACCTTCCTTCGTCTGTATTAAATCGTAACATACCTGCTTGACCAATAGGTCTTAAAGCAGTATTTGCTGATGGGAATTTAACAGCTCCAGTAATATCAATGTTTAGAATTTCATCTGAACTTGTAATAGTATCGACGTGTATTTTATTCCAGTTTCTTGAAGTAGAACCTAGGGAATATATTCTGTCTTGATCTGGAATAATATGAGAAGTAACGTCTGCTGCAAACGCCACCGTGTCTGTATCTTGATCACCAATTGTAAGATTACCAGCAATACCAACATCGCCAGTAAAGTCTACTCTCGCAGCTCCAAAGGTTGCAGATAATGTACCACCGGCATAAACTTCGATTTGATCGTTATCAGCGCCAGGACTTGATTCAGCAACAATCTTTGTATCTTGATCGACGTCAATTACACCACCAAGACCAGCCCAAGCTGCACCATCGTATCCTTCGAATTGACCATCTTCTGAATTAAACCTAACCATACCCTGCAAAGGTGTAGGACGACTAGCTGAAATACCGCTCGGTAATGTTAGTGCGCCATCTCCACTGATTGTTAGAACATCGCCTGTTCCTGTAGGAGTAATTGCTGTAAGAGGTAAAGTACTATCAACGTTAAATTGTGTACCATTAAGTGTTAAGCCGTTGCCAGCAAGATATGTGCCTTCGCCTTGGAATTGAGACCAATAAACTGTATCGTCGTTAAGTTCAAAAGATGATGCATCATCTACGGTTATAACCCAACCAGTTCCACCGTTTACTGTACCATCTGTAATAAACTCATATGAGCCAGGAAGTTCTGAAGATTCATTTCCCCAAGTTGTTCTTTCGAATACCCACGCAGTAGTTGCATCGCCAACTTGAATAAGATCGTATGAACCGTTTTGAGTAGAATCTGTTTGATCTTTAACAACTAAGTTACTGCCAACTTGCCAGGTAGTAACATCATCAATATATAGAACGTTTGTTGCAGGAATAGTAAGTGTATCAGCGCTGCCACCCGTACCCAATGCAAATGAAGCACCAAGATCTTCAGTTGTGGCTGCAAGAGCTGATGGTCTTACAACAACACCTTTAACTAAATTATCTACATACCTTTTATTTGTAGCATCGGTTGGTAATACAGGATCATCAAAAACTTTAATATTTGTCGCAACACTATCAATTTCAGTTTGTAAGTATCTTTTGTTTACTACGTCTCTGTCATTAACTGGATCTTCAACGTTAATAATACGATGAGTACCAACATTAACAACTGCGTTTGAATCTGCTAGATTGAAGTTAAGATCAGCGGGTAAAGAAATTGTATTAGCAGAGAATGTAAATTCGCCTACTTCTAAACTCGTTAAATTTGTTAATTGATCGGTGGATTCGCCAAGTGTAAGTGATGTATTACCAATAGTAAAATCTTTGGTATTAACTAAGCCGTTTTCTATTACAAAATTATTAGCATTTAATCCTGAACTTGTTGTTCCAAGTACATGACCATAAGTATCGAATGTAGCATTTTGTAAAAATTCTAAACTTGAATTAAGCGTGTTTGCTACTTCGCTTGTATTAGAATGAGATATTACGAGGTTTGCTGATTCAGTATTGTTTTCAGGAGTTATAACAATACCTTGTCCTGCGTCTATTGCGCGAACATATTCACCAGTTGTATCTACTCCAAGTGCAATAGAATCTGGTACGATGACCGGTCTTTTTTCGCCTGATGCTACCAGTCGAATGTTTTTAGTTTGACCAACTTTGACTTTTACGGCCACTTCTTATACCTCCGTGATAGTTGATACAACGAACACTAGTCCATCAACAATTTTCGATAATTCTCCGGTTGGTTTTTTCATTATCACGTCGTACTGATACTTTCCTGGCTTTAACTGGCTTGTAGTATGTGAATCCAGGACTAAAGTAAT
The DNA here is from genome assembly GCA_900197625.1 of Rhodobacteraceae bacterium Water-Bin34. Lineage (GTDB taxonomy): Bacteria > Pseudomonadota > Alphaproteobacteria > Rhodobacterales > Rhodobacteraceae > Amylibacter. The sequence goes on from FZLS01000013.1 coordinate 4,296, forward strand.
ATCATTTTCAGTTTTTTCAAATTCAAACTCAGCGGTTCTTTTTGAAGAGTATAGTTTACGTATATCCCCGTAAAAAGAATAATTGGCTATTGGCAGATCTAGTTCATCATCATCGAATAATTCGATCGTGAGTCTAAAATCCGTACCTTGGTCTACGTATATGTTTAATTGGGAACTACTCATTTATCTATTATCTCTTATGTAAGCTGCTTTTTCTTTATTTATAATAGAACGAGCTAGGAAAATATCTAAAAAAGGGGGCGCGTTGCCCCCTATCGAAGTTTATTTTAAAATGTTATTAACCTTTAAGATCGTTAACTTCGTCTTTTAGTTCTTTGATTGCTTCTACTATAAGTGCAGTAACGTTACCATATGCAACACTCTTAATTCCATCTTTACCGGTTACAACAACTTCTGGCAATACTTTTTCAATTTCTTGTGCAATGAAGCCAGCTTTTCTTACGCCAGGTCTTGTTTTCATTTCAAAGTAAACACCTCTTAGATCACAAACCTTTTCAAGAGCAGTATCGATAGTTACTATTTTCTCTTTTAAGCTTTCATCTGAGTTAGCATTAACATCACCTGTTGCAGTAAAGTCACCAGTAGTCATATCGAATGTGAATATATCAGCATTAAGATCGTCTCTAAACGCGATATCATTCATATTTGCGGGTTCACCTCTAACTATGAATGCGTTAGAAGAAGTTTCATATAACAACTCAACGTATGGATCAGCTTCAATACCAGCCAGTTTTAATGCAGTATCTGCAGGTAAGAATACCGCGCTAGTATTACCTTCAACACCTGTGGCAGTTAAAGTACCTACAACTGTAAGATTGCCTTCAACCTGAATATTTTCTACTGTTAATTCATCAACGTCTGATGTGTAATAGAAGTTAGATTCACCACCTGGATTAGGACCAGTTGTACCCATCAATGGTCTTTCAGATGCACCAGCTTCAAACATTGCAACGAATATTGGAGTATCTTGTAATGCTGTTTCGTGAACATTTTGTAGGTTAGCTACACCACCTTGAATACCAGGACCCTGTAAACCCTGAATACCTTGGAAGCCAATACCACCTTGAACACCTTGCGATGCTTGGATACCCTGAATACCTTGAGTACCCTGACCAGGGAAACCTTGAAGTCCTGGCTGGCCTTGGAAACCTTGCGAACCTTGAATACCCTGTGAACCAGAACCGAACGGTCCTTGGAAACCTAAAGCACCCTGTGTACCTTGGAAGCCTTGAGCACCCGGATTACCGAATCCACCATCTATACCTTGGAAGCCTTGAGGACCAAAGTCACCTTGAACACCCTGTGATCCACCGCCACCAGCATCACCTATTAGACCCTGCATGCCTTGGAAACCACCAAGACCCTGAATACCATCTCCACCAATACCAACGGCACCTTGGAAACCTTGAACACCTTGGTTACCCTCGCCTCCTACACCTTGGAAGCCTTGAGCACCGTCGTCGCCATCAAGACCTTGAAGACCTTGAACACCGCCTTCACCGATACCAATTAGACCTTGAACACCTTGCGTACCTGGATCGCCTTCTTCGCCTTCAGGTCCTTGCATACCCTGAGTACCTTGACCACCGAATCCTGCTGGACCGTCATTACCTTGAACACCTTGGTGACCAGCTTGTTGAATGCCTTGTAAGCCTTGGAAACCTTGAATACCGGTTGCACCGATACCTGCGAAACCTTGGAAGCCTTGAGCACCTTGTGTACCCTGATTAGATAAACCTTGAATACCCTGCAGACCTTGAAGACCTTGGAAACCGCCTTGTCCATCTTCACCGGTAATACCTTGCGTGCCTTGAGGTCCTTGAAGACCCTGCGCACCTTGAATACCATCTCCACCAACAAATCCTGCAGTACCTTGGAAACCTTGTGTACCTTGGAAGCCTAGAGTACCCTGCGTACCTTCATCACCTGGTCCACCTTGTAGACCTTGAACACCCTGTGCGGCTTGAATACCCTGAATACCTTGAGAACCAATAGGACCAACATCACCTGTTCTGGCGAAAGTAATAATGATATCTTCGCTATCGGCAAAGTTTGCTGCTGAACCACTTACGAAGTTTGCATCAATATCGAAATAACCACTTCTTTCAGTTAAACCAGAAATTGTAAAGATTACAAAGTTTTCTGGATTGTCTTTTTCAGAAACTTTAAAGTGACCTTTAATCGGGCTTGTAGAATCATCAACTGTTCTAAGGAATGGTTGAATATCTGTAAAGTTATCATCACGATCGTGAATAATCAAAGTAGTTACAGATGCCATTGAACTGTTGTCGAATTTTAAATGACCAACTGCAGGAGGTTGCACACTACCTACTTGTGTATCTGTGTCGTAAGTATAATCAAATGTCATACCACCAAAGCCACCGGTAATACCTTGAATACCACCGCCACCTTGGAAACCTTCTGTACCTTGAACACCCTGTGGGCCAATAGGACCTGGGAAGCCTTGAGTACCTTGGAAACCGTAATCTCCTTGAGGACCTTGCATACCCTGAGTACCAGCACCAGTTGAACCTTGGAAACCTAAATCACCTTGGAATCCTTCAGTACCTTGTGGTCCTTGGAAACCTTGAACACCACGTTTTTCAAACGAAATTTTTACTGGTTCGCCTGTAGTCCACGATGTTTGACTACCAGAAAGCCAATTGACTCCAAATTGGAAATCGCCCGCTCTTTCTGTTACTGTTCTTATTTCTAATACAGAATAATCAGTGTTAGTGCCTGTAAATCCATCAATAATCTTAACATAACCTACAACGCTTGTACCATTAAGACCCATCTTCAGGTCTCGGAAGAATCCTTGTAAGTCTGTACCACCGTCATCTAAATCATCGAGATACATAACACTGGCACTTGATACGTTGCCGTTATTAAATTTAACTCTACCTGCACCTGGATCTAAAGGAGAAGTATCTGCGTTAAAGATATAATCGAACGTCATACCACCATAGCCACCGGATGGTCCAAAGTCACCTTGGAATCCTTGACTGCCGGTGAAACCCTGAGCACCTTGGAAGCCTTGAGTACCCTGAGCACCTGTAAAGCCTTGAGCTCCTTGGAATCCTGTAGTACCTTGAATACCAGCTTCGCCGCGTGGTACGAAGTTAATTAATGTTTTTGAAGTATGTCCTGCGTCAATAACATCTGTTTGCCAACTGCCTGTTGAGAGACCGTATTGACCGATGTACTGCACATCAAGTATAACATAAGTTTTAGTACCGCTTGAATCCCAATTTATAGCTGAATACTCGTATACTACCTGATGGTGTCCGCCAGGACCAAAGCCATCGTCAAAACTTTCTATTATAACAGTACCTTTTGAAGGTCCTGGAACAGCTGCTAACCAATCGAACATCTCGTCAAGTTCGCCCGTATAGGCGTCTAGTGGAATATCATCTATAGTTAACTTGGTGGCTAATGTAACATCAGAGTTATTGATTTTCCAAGCTGAAACGCCTGGATTAGTATTTGGATTAATGTCGTTTGCAAACATCCACTCGTATGTTAATCCACCGTAGTGACCAACTGCACCTTGAAGTCCTTGAGGACCTTGAACACCTTGGTGGCCTTGAACGCCTTGAGCACCGCCGCCGCCTTGAAGACCTTGAGTACCTTGCCAACCTTGAACACCCTGAATACCTTGATGGCCTTGGATACCTTGGAAGCCTAAAAGACCTTGTAGGCCTTGAACACCAGTTGCGCCTTGGAAACCTTGTTCGCCCTGAATACCTCTTTGGCCAACTGGTATAAAGTTAATAACTGTTGAAGTACCGTAAGTTGGTACAGCGCCAGTAGTCCAGCTTGTGCCCGGACTTGCATCAGTACCACCTAAATTAGAACTTGATACGTATGTAACGTCGAAGTAGCCGTAGTTTTTTGTCCCTACACCACTATCCCAAGTCCAATCTGAAAATTGATAAATTACAAATTCGTATTCGTCGTTAGCGTTGTCTTTTTCTGTTCTAACAAAGATGAAACCTTTTGGATTACTAGTAGATAGATCAAGAAAGTCGAATAATTCATCTACTCGTCTTCCTGTTTCTGTAAGATCATCTATCCACAATTCTGTTGCATTTCTAACGTTGGTGTTATTGATTTTCCAACCGTTTAGACCTGGGAAACTTTCATTAGTGTCTGAACTGTAAATCCAATTAAATGTTAGACCACCTGCGAAACCTTCGTTGCCCTGCAAACCTTGGAATCCTTGGAAGCCCTGAATACCTTGTACACCCTGTACTCCCTGAACGCCTTGAATACCTTGAACACCTTGAATGCCCTGATCACCCTGATCGCCTTGAAGACCTTGTACACCTTGAATACCTTGGTCACCTGCAATACTGAATGCTACGATTAGCGGGAATGATTGATATGTTCCTGAGCCAGGAGAAGTTTCTACTACGAAATCTTCTTTAACCGCGGTACCTGCTACGAATGTAATATCTGTATCAAAATATGTGCCAAGATCAGTAAGATCTTGTACTGTAAATATAGCATATTTAGATGGATTGTCTCGTTTTGTAACTTTCATTACTGCTTTATTAGCAGATGTTGAAGCATCAATTACTTCGAAATAAGCAGTTAAGTCAACGCCAAATGAATCGCTGTCGCCAATATACATTTTAGTAATTGAGCTAAATCCACCCGTGTCTCCAGCAGGAATATCAGTGCGGAAGAAACCATTGCCAGGATTATCTCCTGGAGCTCCGACTTGGTGTCCCATGTTGTATTGAACAATCATACCGGCACTATCGCCTGGCATGCCTTGGAAACCTATATCACCTTGTATGCCTTGAACACCTTGGAATGCTTGCGGACCTTGTACGCCTTGCAAACCTTGATTGCCCTGAAGTCCTTGCACTCCTTGTAAACCTTGTAAACCCTGCGGTCCCTGTACTCCTTGTCTACCCTGCAAGCCTTGTATACCTTGAATACCCGTTGTACCCTGCATTCCTTGGATACCTTGGAAACCACGAACACCTCTTGAACCCTGAATACCTTCTTCACCGATAGTACCCTGCATTCCTTGAGTGCCTTGACTACCGTCAAAACCTTGTATACCTCTAAATGAACCAACGTTCACCCAAAGTGTTCCATCATAAACCCATAACTCGTCGTCAGTGTTATCAATAACACCTTGGCCAGTTGTGGCTGATGGGAAAGCTGTATTTAAAGTAAGCTGTTGATCAGCATCAGCGTCTACATCTGGAACTGAACCAATAACATCAAAGCCCGGACCGTAATCGCCCTGTAGACCCTGAAGGCCGGTGTCACCCTGTGTTCCTGTAGTACCTTGAATGCCCTGTCCAACTGCGTTCCACGCTGTACCATTTGATACATAAACTAGACCATCGCTACCATAAGCGACTGCACCTTCATATGGAGAAGGATCAAGGGTAATGGGTACAGCCTGTGGCCGACCCTGCCCAATTATTCTACTACCGCCTATTGATCTAAAAGCCATTATACATCATCCTCTTCAGATTGACCAAGAGTGAATGATAATGTCGCATCGCATGCTAAGTTATCGGAACATTTTAATTCCATCAAATCTCCTGTTTTGAAGAATTGCCCGTTTAGAGGTAATGGAATGGTGTCGTATGCTGGAATTTGTAAATTTCTGATGATCCAGAAAAAATCTGTTAGTTCGTAACGATATGTTCTAACGTCAACTGTAATTGTGTTTGCCGAATGATTACATAACACTAAAGGAGATATAACCTCTCCAACGCCTGGTTCGACAACATCAGTACCACCGAACACCAATTCTGGTACCAAGTAGTTTGGTACTTCGATCATTATTTGCCAATTCGTTGTTAACGTAAAGGACTTGGCTACCGGTTTTGCATCAGGTGCCTGGGATGTTGAAATTGTATTAATAGTCATTATAGTGATGCCCTTGAGTTAGATGCCCTTCGTGCGAGTTTTCTTACAGATGAGGTAAACGGTCGACCTTCAATTCTACCTGTTCTACCATTAATCTTAAGACCTCTTGCGAAGTACTGGTTATTTAATTCGTCTGATCCAGACCATCTGATTCGGCCACCGTTTTCTGATAATACCGAAGCATTTGCACCGATAGCAGCACCAACGTTCCTGAAGTTCAGCGGTAAGGCGTTTCTATTAACACCTGCTGATGCACCATTAAACTGGTGAGCAATGGATTCAACTAGTGATCCAAAGATCAGGAAGTTAGGTCGTATGACACTATCAATAATTACTTCGTCAATCAATTCGGTTACCATATCTCTATGTGGTTGGTCTAGCGCGATATTGTTATTTATATAAGTTTTCATCTGTGTCCAAGCACCTACGAAAGAATCAAGAAGATCAGTATTATTCATGCCTGCGCTTACCCAACCGCCACCGCCATTTGGATTGTAATAGAAGATCTCTCCAGCATATCTATTTGCACTGTTATCTGTTGGGATAATATAACAATCCCATTGCTTCTCTTCTATAACTGCCGGAGGAGTAGGACTAATCAATGCAGTCAACGCAGCTTGATTCAAGACAGTACCTTTAAATCGTAAGCTTCTCCAATTTGCGAAAGTTGAAGGTGGATTAAATACTGGGAATACGTGTTGAGCATCAATATTAAATAATGCTCCAACGAATGCTCTAGAAGCTGTATCAGCACCTGCACCTACGTCGGTATATAGACCTGAAACATTAAGTGATGGATCAACATATCTAAAGTCATTCTGTAGAACCTTAAGGAAGTTGCCTGCATCTCTATATGTTTTCGGTAGATCAATAAACTTATAAGTTGAAGTAATAAATCTTTGTACTTCACGTTGTATTCTAGTTCTGTTATTATCTAAAATATCCTTAGCAAATTTGAAGGTCTTATCAGTTTCCCAAGCGAAGTTAGGTTGTATAGTAGGACCAAGTCTGTTAGGTGTATTATAGAATAATGAGTTGTAGAAGATCAATCCAAGATCGTTAGCTTGAGTAGATTGAACGTCAGTTCCAAGTTCAGATCTAATAACCTGACCAGGATATGTACCACGTACGACCTGTGCTACGATTCTACCAAGTTGACGATATGCTTGAGCTGTTGCTTGTCTTGTATCTTCAGGAACTCTTAACTCGTTGTTCCAGAAGTAGAAAGCTGCATTCCATCTTGTTGCAAGGTTACCACCGTAGTTAAGATCCCAACTCATTGCATCTAGGATATAACCTGCATCTCTACGACATTTAGCTTTGCTGTAATCAACAATTGTAAATTCGTCATGTAAGAACTCAGTAACATCGTCAGCCAATTCATCAAGATTGCTATCAATCTCGTTAGCCGCCCAAACTTTAGAAGCATCAACCCAAGAAGTATCAGGCTCAATAATTGCTGGGATAGCATCCATTGAATCTCTTCTAATTGCATCTTCAACAATTCTTGTAAGATCAGCTACTTCCTCTGCCTCAACCGCAGTTGCCGCTGTGACAGTCGTAGTATCTTGTGCTTTTGCACTATGGCTTGAGTTTGTAGTATCAATTTCTGTACCAACCACTACTTTCTCAACAGTATCTGCTAATTCAGTAAAGAACTTAGCAGTTTGATTTCGTTGATCTTGTGGTAATACTGATACTGCATTTTCAAAGTAAAGTTCAGCAGTTCTAATAGATGCATAGTTGGTTGAGTAGTTAACGTCATGTGATAACGCATCAATCATTGTACCAACATCTCTACGACATTTCTCTTTAGAGTAACTAATGCCATTGTAAGTATCGTAAATGTATGTCTGTAGATCAGTTGCCATTTGAACAGTGTTATCATCAATAACGTTCTTCTCAGCAAGGATATCTGCATCAACCCAATGAGTCATAGGATCAACTCTTGGAGGAATTGCACCAGGATTGTTATCATCTGCAACTTTGCTTAACATTAGAGCAAGATTCATAGCTTCTTGAGCCATTGGTCTTCTAACTGCTATTGTTGGCATTTCTTGTTTAACATGATTACCAACTACTTGTGTAATAGCATTTATACTAGCTCTTACAAATGTATGTGCTCCGCCACCTTTACCGTAAGCAACTTTACCAACTTGCATTGTGATAGTTGTCGCATCGGCTGATGTGATGTAATAAGGGTTATTATAGTATGGGTCGCCAGCTTGTGGAGATGGATGTTCTGCCATATCACCATCTAAGCTACAAGTAAATACGATACTGTTAGGAGCAATTGTTACATGATCGCCAGCTTCAAGGCCATGATTTGTACCTAATGTTGCTGTAAAGATTCCTGTATCTGGATCGTATGTTGCAGTACTTGGAGTATATTGCTTGCCAAGTTTGCGTGGAACATGCTCATTACGTACAACATGTTTAACAACCTGTCCCATATATTCGAAAGCTTCAACTGTTGCTTTACGCTGATCGATTGGTAAGATATTTACTGCATTCTTGAAGTAAAGTTCTGCAGTTCCATGCATTGCTGCATTACCACCGTACTGGATATCATGAGATATTGCATCAACAATATAACCAGTATCTCTTCTGCATCTTTCTTCACTATACTGTAAGAAACCAAACTTATCACTTAAGTATTGAACAACGCTTCCGCCTAGATATTCTTTACGATCAAGGATAACTTTTACTGCAGTCTCTTCATCATAACCTGTTGCAGTAGGATTCAGTACTTGTGGTTCAAAGGCAGTAGGTAGTGTGCTTAGTGAATCGTTAGCAATAACTGTTGCAACAATATTAATTAATTCTTCAGCTCTTGAAGCAACTGGACCTGTACTATTACCGAAGCTTGTTACCTGTGTTTCACCATTACCAGTTGTAGGTGTTACTGGTTGCTTAAGAATTAGTAATTCTGCAACTGCACCTAAGTGAACATATAAAGCAGCTGTTGGTGCTCTTTGTGCTTCAGGTAATCCAACCAAAATTCCATTTTCGAAGTATAACTTAGCAAAGTCTCTAGTAGCAACATTAGAATTATGAGTAGAATCGAATGCCACTGCATCAACAAACAACCCAACGTCTCTGCGACATTTTGCTTCATTGTATACTAATGAACCGTGATTTTGAGTAATCCAAGCAATAGCTTCTTCTTGTAAGAATGTACGGTTAAGGATCAAGCCAACTTGTGAATTTATATGGGCTGGGCTAACTCCTGCGGCACCATAGTTATAAGTAACTCCGTCAGTACCATTCTTCATAATATTGATTATATTAGTAAATGCTGCCGTTGCTCTAGTAGTTGAAGCACTAGTTGTTAATCTTGGAAGTACATCATCTCTTACGTATTCAATAGCTTCAACAGTTTCTGCTAGTTGCTCTTTAATTACGTTTTCAGCCAATGCATTACCAACTCGATATGCTCTACCGTAGTACTTAGAAGAATAATCAGAACCCGTTCTAACATCCCTAGCAACTGCATCTAGAACAAAGCCAACGTCTCTAGCACATTTATCTTCATCGTAAGTATAGTTGTTATCTTTAACAAATTGAACAACTTCTTCTTGGATAAACTCTCTATTCCATTGTAGTGATTTTCTTGCATAAGTTCTGTTTGGATCCATAAGAGGAGCCGCAGCTGTATTTGCAACCGGTAATGGACGAGGTGTTTGTTGACCAACCGAGATATCAAGTGAACCTTGATAATCTTCAACTGTTAATCTGTCATCTACCACGTTAGCAATAACCATTGCAAGATTCTTAGCTTCAAGACCTGTAGCAGCGTCTGCAGCATTTAACGTTACATCTTGCTTTTCAAGGTTACCAGTAACTTGTGATAATCCATTAGGTAAAGCACTTACGAATGTGTGTGTATCTGTATTTGAACCAGCGTTACCAACCCACAATGTAATTGTTGAGCCAGTTGTTCCAATGATAGGACATGGTTTATTGAAGAATCTATGACCTGCTTCTGGAACTGCATGATTTCCTAAGGTACAAGAGAATGTGATTGCACCCTCAGAGAACCAGATGTAATCATCAGTTGTTAATGTATGTGCACCAATAGTTGCTACCAAGATACCTGTTACTGGATCATACGTAGCACCTGAGGGCTGGAATCTTTCACCAAAGTGTGGCTCATTGACTTCATTCTTAACAACTTTTTCCATTACATCAGCAATATGAGTAAATGCTAATCTTGATGGTTCTCTTTGATAATATGGTAATGTGTTTATAGCACCTTCAAAGTAGAATCTTGCGTTATAAACTGTAGCAGAATCTCCACCGTACTCTAAATCTTCAGAGATTGCATCAACAATGTAACCAACGTCTCTAGAACATTTAGCAACTTCATATCCATGACCTGCATATGTTTCATAGATATGATCGATGATTTCAGTTTGGTACTTAGTTTTCTGACCTAAGATACTTTCAGCATCTGCTTTAATAGCTGTGTTATAATTTGATGGTAATCTATAAGTTGGTTCTACAACTGTTGGAACTGTACCATCATTTTCTAAAATTGTTTGGCCGATTTGAGCAAATAGGTTAACTGCACGAGAAGAAGTATCTACATTAAGTGATCTTCTTAATCCGTTTGCTGTAGCACTTACAAATGTATGTACTTTATCAACACCTGCTTTACCAACTTGTAAAGTAATAGTTGTACTTGTTACCGAATCAATTCTAACTGGTTTGTTAAAGATTGGATCAGTTGGACGTGGGTGCGATATGTTAATCGGTGTAGGATCAACGTCTGATGTTGGGCAAGAGAACGTAATTGAATCTTCATCAAAGATTACGTAATCACCCTTAGCAAATCTGTGTCTGTCACCTAACGTTACTTCCATAACACCAGTTGAGTGGTTATAAGCAACGTCAGAAGGAGTATAAGCATCTGCCATATTAGCAGTTCTGATACAATCAGCATCAGCACTTATAAAGTTGTGAGCATCAGTATTTGAACCGGCTGAACCTGCATTTACTGTAATTGTAGATGCTGATGTCGCAGTAATAATGAATGGCTTACGAAGATTAGGATCACTAGCATTTGGATGTGAATCAGTACCGCCACCGTTGAATGCGCATTGGAAAGTAATTGATTCAGGATCAATAGTAATACGATCACCAACATCATATGTGTGAGTACCAATTGTGATTTCCATAACACCAGTAACTGGATCGTATGAAACATCAGATGGTGTGAAAGATTCTTCATCAGTTAATACTTGACTTTCAACAACTTGTAGAGGAGTAACTGTTTCACCTCTAACAATTTGACCTACTAACTGTGATGTAAATTCGTATGCTTCTGAAGTTGGAACAATCTCTTCATCGCTCAATACTGGCATTGCATTTTCAAAGTAAAGTCTTGAATTATTTACTGTTGCTGCATTACCACCGTGTTGAATATCGAAAGAAGCTGTATCAATAAAGATTCCTAAGTCTCTTTCACAAGCTGCCACATCATATGTGAAGCCAGGATGATTAGCTGTAATCCAAGCAGTAACTTCTTTTTGGATGAATGCTTTGTTCTCTTGTAATGCAACTCTTGCATTGTATGAATCAACCGATAATGATTGATCACCAAATACTACAGCATCAGCACTAGCATTTCCATTTGACATGATATCTATGATTTCATCAAAGGCTGCATCTGATCTTGTGATTGCTGTTGCGTCGGTTAATACATCGGTATTGATTTCACCTTTTAACCAAGTGATTGCACCTACTGTTTCAGTAAGTTGATTATTAACTACGTTGTTAGCACCAACTGTACCAATGCGATATCCCTTGCCGGTATAGATTGCGTTAACGTTTGAGCCTGTCGCAACATCTCTTGCTACTGCATTTAAGATATAACCTGTATCTCTTGAACACTTGTCTTTGTCATAGATGAAGTAGTTATCATCCATGTATGCATCGACTTCAGCTTGTAGATATGCTTTATTCTTTTGTAAGATTCTAGCTGCGTATGCACCTTGTGTTGTTGACTTAACTTTAACAACTGAACCTTCGTCAGCGCTTACAAATGTATGTATGCTTGTGTTTGTTCCTGCGTCACCAACATTAACTGTGAATGAATCGGTAGTTGTTGCAGTAATTTCTAATGGTAACTTGTATGCATAGTCTCCAATACGTGGTGAGAAGTCAATACCTCCACCATTTGCTGGACAACTCATTGCGAAACTTTGTGGTTGTAATTCTACGTGATCGCCAATTTCAAGATCGTGTCCTGCGATTGTAACTACGAATTCACCACTTATTGGATCGTATGTAGCATCTGTAGGAGTATAAGCTTTTAATACTTTAGCAGGATCTGAGAAGTATAATGCATTAGCATCAATACAATCAGCTTCAGCACTTACGAAGGTATGGTTATTAGCATGACCATTTGCATTACCTACGTTAACTGTAATTGTGTTACCCGTTACTGCTTTAACTCTTACTGGCTCTTTATAAGCTGGGTGATCGTATAATGGAGCAGCATCTGTTCCTGTTACACCACCAACATCGCAACTAAATACCATTGACTCTGGAGCAATTTCAATCCATTTTCCAACTGGTAAATCGTGATTACCAATTGTGATTTCCATATCACCTGAGATAGGATCGTATGTAGCAGTTTGTGGAGTAAATGTTCCTGTCCACATGTCTGCTTCGCGAATTGCGTTAGTAGTTGCTGATACAAATGTATGAACTGATGTATCGCTTGAAACTCCAACACTTACTGTAATTGTAGTTGCATCTCGATCAGTAATAATTACTGGTTGCTTATAAGCAGGATGTCTTTTCTCAGCTTGAATAGCGTTTGTTTCTGCTGATACAAATGTATGTAATCCACCGCCTTGTGCAACTGCGCCAACATTCATATGAATAACAGTACCACCTTCAATTCTATCAATAACGATTTGTTTCTTATAGAATGGGTGATGTGATTCAGGTGCTGGGTGATTAGTTACATTATCGTCTTTTGCACATGTAAATACAATGCTTCCTGGCTTGAACTCTACTAGATCGCCGACTTTAAGAGCATTTACACCAATTTGTGCCCAAAACTCACCAGTGGCTGGATCATAAGATGCAAGTGTAGGAGTATAGTTAATAAACTCAGTAGTTGGATATGAATGTTCAGTAAGATCTCCGTCGAGTGCGCAGGTAAAGGTTAAGCTATCTGGTTCGATGTAAATACTATCACCGATTTCAAAATCGTGTGAACCGATAGTAATTACGGTTTGACCTGTAGCTGGTTCGTATGTAGCATCTGTAGGAGTGTACTTCTTACCGTTGTTGTTAAGCAATCTTGTCATTTCATCGAATGCTTGATTTGCTCTGTCTTCGGCAATAGAGTTTGTAAGTAAATCAGCTGTTGTTGATTTTAAGTAGTTGATTGAACCAACTGTTTCAACTAACTGATCAGTTACACTAACTTCACCAGACTTAGTACGATATGCCGCACCAGTTTGGATTGAGTTATAATTTGTTCCAAGAACTAAATCTCTTTGAACTGCAGGTAAAATGTATTCTTCTGTATCTCTATGACATTTCTTGCTATCATAGAAGTAGAACTCATTATCTACCCAGTCCATCATGTAATCTTGAACGAACTCTTTATTGAGTTGTAATTGCTTGCGAGCATTACGCTTGTCTGCAGAAATATTAGCGTTATCAGAGAATGTAATCGCCTCGCCAATTACTGTAACTGCATTATTTTCTGCTTTAACAAATACGTGTTCGAAGTTAGCTGCAGTTAATCCAGGATTTACTGTAATTGTTTTTGCTGATACTTCAATAACTGGTAATGCAGCAAGATAAGCTTTTTCAGATTTACGTGGGTGACTAATCTCTGTTTTAAAGTTGTCGCTTGAACACTTAAACGTGAAGCTTTCTTCAGCAAGGTTAACATAACGTCCAACAGTTAAATCGTGATCACCAATAGTAATAACCATACGACCAGTTACTGGATCATAGGTTGCTTTAGTTGGAGTGTATTTGTCGCCACTACCTCTCAAAGCATTAATAATTGTATTGAATGAGTCGTAAGTATCAACCGCTGCAGGTGCAGAGTTAGCTTGAATAAGCTCATCAGTTGTTTTACGTAATCTTTCAAAAGCAGCTACTGTTTCATTTCTTTGATTTTCAAGAGATGTTCTTGCAGTATTAACATAATATGCCAATCCAGCAGTAACTGAGTTATAATTTGTATCCAGCATCATATCAAATTTAGTTGCTGGTAAGATGTATTCTTGTACGTCTCTTTCGCACTTAGCGCTATCGTACGCATAGAACTCTTCGTTGTTATCAATCCAATCAACAAATTCGTTAATGATTAAGTCTCTGTTATCTTGAACAAGCTCGCGAGATGCTACAGCATCCGTGTCACCAGTATCTGCAAAGATAATTGGGCTTGCTGCTTCTTCACCATTTTGAAGAATATTTAATGTTTCATCAAGAGATCTGTCTAAACGAGTTAATACTTCGCCTGATTGCTCGTTAGTAAAGATGTGGTCAACCTCACCTTTAATATGTTCAATCGAACCTACTGTTTCAGTCATTTGATCGTTAACAACAATGTATGAGATTGGAGAACGATATGAGATGCCGTTTAAGCGACCCCAGTAGTTAGAATTTGTTGCAACGTCGTAAGATGCAGAATCAACAATTAATCCCGTATCTCTGAAACATTTATCAGCATTATAACCTTGATAACCTAACCCGCCGCTTGTAGTATTAGCAGTTAAGTAATCAATCATATCATCAATGATTTCGCCTTGATTTTCTTCAATAGTATCTGCGAATGCTGAGTTAGAAAGAAGTGATTCATCGTTTGCTTGAGCAGGTTTAATAATAACCGTGCTACCTCTTGCTCTCATTGATATGTCACCAAACTGAGAACCAGAGTTGTTCAATGTCATTTGACCACCGTCTAATGCGAAGAACGCTTGACGTGTAAAGATCGAAAGTGAACCAATACCGTTAACACCAGCACCGTTCTTAGCAACGTAACCTGTACCGTTTTGAGTACGAGGTGTGAAACCGAAACAAAGTACGTAGGTGTATAGTGAGTCAGTATCAAGTACCGCTCTATCCGCTAAAAGACAACCACCACCACGGCCAACCAATCTATTTGGGAAGTCGTCAATTCCAATAGATTCCACTGTACCCGTACCACCACGTTGGGCGTAAAGCATATCTCCAACATCTACATTTCCTTTCAAGTTCCTTACGTAAATCTGGCTTGCTGAATCAATATCTGCAATGTAAGAAATATAGCCGCTTGCTCCGCTTGAGAATGTTACTTCGTCATCAATCTGAAATTGTGCTTGAGGAGAGTGACCAGCTTCTAAATAAAACTCTTGGCCTAAATCAAGAATATTACCTTTTGAGTTAAATGGATTTAGAGGTGGTTCAACATCTAAACGGTTGAAGTTTGAAAGCTGCGAGCTATCTCTTAAGTATGGAGATCTTCTTAACAATGCACCTGGACGATATGCAATAGCGAAACCGCCTTCAGGTTGGTCAAAGTTATCGACCTCGAAGTTCATGTATGAGAAGCCTTGTACATAACAACCAGAACCAACTAAGATACCGTTTGTTTTCTCGTAACCTTTCTTCTTTTGAATAACTGTAGCATATTGACCTGCAGTAGAAGTTAATGAACAATCATCTGGAAGACTGATTGGCTCATCTACATAATAGGTACCTGGGCCACAGGAAATATGAACTGCGTTATTAATATCGTTACGATCAAAAGATCCACCGGCTTTTTGTAAAGCAAGTTCTTCCGCTCTTTTAAGAGTACGAATTGGTTGAAGAATTGTACCAGGATTTTTATCATCGCCGTCTGTTGAAACGTGAACCTTAAGTGATTTTTCTGTTTTCTTCGAGAACTCATCGTACAATTGACGATATGTCATTCTCTCAGTATCACCGGTCTGAACGTTCTTCAGTGCAAAGTAACTGTCTTCGTCAAGCAATGGTTCAAATTGCTTAGTAAGATTCATATCAAAGTCAACTAGTTCTGTTTCTTCGATTGTTGTATTAGAAATCGTAGAATCTGATATATCAGAATTTTGAATAGTTGATCTTTGCTGTACTAAATCTTCGGATGTTGAACTTCCAATAGAGATATTTTCTGCAACAACATCATTCATTGCACCAGTTAAGGTTGCATTTTCTAATGTTGGATTAGTAAAGGTGTTATTATTACCAGTACCATTTGAGAAATCTGAATCAGTAATTTGAATATTATTAGCAGTAGTATCTCTAATTTCACCATTTGCAAAAACTGAATTAGTAATAAGAACGTTATCAAGATCACTGTCTGAAATGTCCGTATCAGTAATTACGCCATTTGCAAAAGTTGAAGTACTAATAGCAGCACCAAGAATAGTACCTGAGTTCAGTTCGAACCCATTCGTGACTGAGTTGGTAAAGGAAGAATTAGCAACTATTAATCCAAAGGCTTGAGTATCAAACTGAGTACCACCTTGAATAGAAGAGTCTTCTATAGTTGAATTGGAGATGCGCGATTCATCTATTACAGCTCTTGCAAGACCTGAGTTATCTATGAATAAATTATTAGCTGTGCCAGCTTCGTACGTTCCGTTGTTGAATAACGAATCGTCGATAGTAGAATTAGTGAATAGGTTATTGTTACCAGTACCGTTATTGAACTGGCCAAAATCTATAATCGTGAATGTGAATACGTTGTTGTTACCTGTTCCATCAGAGAAGTCTGAGTCTACAATCGTAACATTAGAAACTTCAGTACGCGCCATTGTACCATCGAGGATTTCGTTATCGTTAAGAACAGAATCGTTAACTGTACCGTCGTCGAAATCGTTACGGTTCATCTGGTTGTCTTCAATTGTAGAGTTGAAGATTCTTACACCTGAGATGCTACCGCCAGTAATGGTTATTCTATCAAATATTTCATATTGTAAGGCTTGTACGAGTTCTTTTCTCGTAATATTTTTAGTACCGTCATCACCTTGGATAAGGTTAACGATAACAAAAAGGTCTTCAGAGCGAGTATTGGCACCTTTAATCGGACCTAATTCTGAAATCTTTGACATTTGATGATACCCTTATGTGTTATAGCTCGTTGTTTAACTTTATTTATATAAAATAGGATGCGCAAACTTTGTTCTTAACTAATAAACTTTAGTGCCTGATGTTCCTCTATTACATAAACTCGTATATTACTACGACCGCTATTCTGTGCTTTTAATAATCTGTGCCGACCATCTATCATTCTATAAGGTTTATCTGCAGGGTTGCTCATACCTTTAACAACTATTCCTGGTAGATCTAAATTCGCATTTATGTATCGACTATCTTTTTGTTCTATTTTATCTATTGGCTTGTGGCCAATGTCTGCTATATTTATGCTTTGTGGCTTAAGCTTCTTTAAATTTATCCAACTATAAACCACCGAACAATCAATTGACGTTTGTGTACCTAATGTCGCCCATTCACCATCCATTATATGAATCATCTTATTGAAAATCCAAAGCTTAGTCTATCTGTTTCTGAACCTACACAATGCCAAAATAATGGTTCTTTGCCAGTTACTTCAAACATTCGAGTTGTAAGTCCTTCATCATCGTAATCTGTTATTAATTCGTTATTCTTTATATATCTAAAGAACGATTTGTTGCCTGTATTGCACCAAGTTAAATATAACCTTTGGCATGGGTCGTTTGCGTTCGTATGCCAACCCATATATCCGGTCTCTGGATAATGAAAAAAGCCCGTGGCTCTAACTTGTTTTGTGGGAAATAATTTTTGAATCAGACGTGTTATTTGTTGAGTAACTCCTAAACTTTCAAAACTGACCATATTAGTTTCTTTGCTAATAGAAATATTTGAAGAATCAAGAGCGTCAAGAGTTAAATTATTTGCCCAGTCTTTAACTGTTTTTGCTCCTTCTAATCTTGTATTTAAGAGCATATCCCTGTAGTTCTTTTTAATTATTTTTTCAGCTTCTATTTTAGTTTCATCTGGAAGATCAAACCTTATACTCACGCTAGATCAGCCCTGTACTTTTCTTGGAAATCGATTAAATAATTAGGAACTGACTCATAAGCAGTCCAGTAATCAGTCGCGTCTGAAAGATCAATTTCATCAGGCATGTTTCTTAGTATTTCTTTATCAGCTTCAACAGCATCAACTACAGATTGTCTACCTCTAACCATTGCTCTCATTTGAATATTATCTAAATAATCAAAAGCCATACTACGTTGAGTTCTTACCAAAGATAAGATGTATAGTTCGATTAATTCCATATCAAAAACGACAGCTGTTGGATTATCTTCGTCATCAAACTTTAAATAATCAGGCATACCAATCAACGATAATTCTTCTCGAGATGAATTTTCATCAATAAGCGGATACTCAACCCAAGCCGCGTCCTTATCAATTACACCCAATCCTTTTAATTGCTTTACAGTCTTATCACTATGCGTAAAAGCAATCTTTGGAGTGTTGACAGGAAAATTAAAAAATATAGTTTTCATTTATTATTCTCTCTTTAATATAGTATTACAATCGATATATGTTTTGGATCGCAAGCGGTAATACCAAATGTTGCGCCGTCGTTGTTATCGTTACCACCGAAGTGCGCATATAATAAGTTTGTTCTTGTTGCTCTAATACGGAACTCAGATGTAGTTTGTGAATCAACCCAAGCATTAAAGTTTGTTATGTAGTCACGAACTACACCATTCCCAGATGATTGATTTGCGCGAGACGTTTGTTTATCATCTACGTTACCAACTACAATAGAATAATTAGTATTGCTTGTGGGTCTTCCACCTGGAACACTAGTAGGTATGCTAACAACATAGTTTCCTGTACCAGCTTTCGTCATTGTTAATCCACCAGAACTTGATTTTACAACGCCAGTTGATCCATCAAAAGTAATATGTGCTCTTGCTAACTGAATAATACCAGCCAATTGAGATCCATCACCGGCATAAGATGTAGCACTGAATACTCCATCAACAGTAGCGTCACCGTTAACTTGTAGGTCGCCTGTTAATGTCATATCGTCGAAGGTTACATCAGCTGTTGTTGCAACTGATTGACCAATAGCTATAACACCAGTTCCTGGCGTATAAGATACTCCAGTACCACCTGACAAAGTAGCTCTTGCTCTTGCTTCTGTAAAGTACATTCTACCATTTGATACTGTAGCATTTACATCTTCTTTAAGATCGCCTGTATCATGGTTTGTTAATGAACTTACTGTTCCGTTAACGTTACCATAGAAAGAAGCAGGTACTGCTCTATCAGGGCCACCGTTTTCTAAAACTTTACCAGCACCGTTACCACCTTGTGGGTGTGGGTGATAAATGTCACCAGTCATGTCACCGACAAATGTACCGGTGAATGCACCAGTTGCAAGAGTACTAACTACAATATTGTTTGCGGTAAGAGTACCAGGAATAGCTAAATTAGTACCAATTTGAACATCTGCTGAAGTAATAATACTTGGTACTGTTAATACACCGGCTGGCGATAAAGAGAATTGACCTCCAGTACCTTGGTTCATTTGGAAGTTTGCGTTAGTTGAATTATCGTAACCGATATCCCAAGCGGTATCTCCATCTGTGTATCGTGTACGAGCACCCGAAGCACCAAAGTTAAAGGTTGCAGCAATAGGTTCGGTAGGAGGAGTGATCACTACAGGAGAATTAACACCAATACTTTCACCAGCTGTTCTTGATTCAATAACATCAGTTTGTATTTTAACAGCTGCAGTTAAGTCATTTGCTGTAAATTCACCAAGCAATGTTGCATCACCGCTTGTTTGATCTGCTGTTCCCGTTTGGGCGGTAATGGCAGAATCACGGAAAATAGCAACCAGCTCATTAGTTTTATCAAACCAACTTTGGAATGTTTGCGTTGTTAGTATTGGATCTATATTTGGTTTTGCCATTTTAGTTGTTCTCTATCTGATCTATTTTATCGCTTAATCTTTTTAGACAAGCTTTAACATTTACGAGCTCTTTTGTCAGCTGATCAACTTTACGATATAAAGCTCTTTCTGATTTATATTTATTAAGAGCTACCACGTCAGTATTTACTACCGCGCCACTTTCGTCCCTTGCTAAAGCTTGATTTATCATGTTAGTGCAATCCCTCTATAATCTTTTACGAAAGGTGCATTGTGGATATTAGGAGCAAGTAAATCTATTCGTATTGCAAATTTTCTGTATCCAACAAAAGTACCAGCATCGCTAGTATATGTTAACACACCCGTGTCTTTATTTGCGTCAGCAACTGCATAACGATACTCTCTATAATCTTCAAGATTAGAAGATGATGAGAAGGTTTGTGCACCTTCAATAATTTCTAATTCAATCCAATCAATAGTATCTTCTGGAGAGCTGTCTTGCGCATGTTGTGGTCTAATATAAACTTTAATCTCAGTACCGGCTGGTCTGTAACCAGTTAAGTATAAGTTCAAGTCTTCAGCGTCTAAATCTTCAGCCAACTCAACAGTTTTAGAAATATAACTGGATGTTGTTACTGGATCATCAGTTACTTTAAATTGATATGCTAGTAAAGTAGATAATTCTAAATCAACAAGAGGTGTTGAAGTAGAGTTAGAAGCATTAGCTATTTCTACGTTAATACTAAATGGTTTTGAATTTACAAAGTTGTTTGACTTAGAATAAACTACTACACCTTTTTGTGTAAAGTAATTATTGTCGCCGAATTGCATTGGCATATTATAAGTATTAACAACGTTTGCAGGGTCAGTAAATACACCATTAAGTGTAGTAGTTGATACTGAATCATTTGTTTTTTGTACCAAAGGCTGAACATAACTTAAGTTAATGTTATCAACAGTTCCAATAGTACCACTAGTTTCAGAATTAAGTCCTGTTACTGTATCACCGGCTTGGAACTTCTTAGTCATAACTGCAGAACTTTGTTTAATATGAAGTGTAGATGCAGTATACTTGTTATAATGAGAAACCTTACCTGCTACAACTGGAATACCACTTGCCGTGGCTCCATTGAATGAGCAAGGATGATCTACCGTCATTTGAGTAGTTGAATCAACACTTACAATTCTAAAGATATCTTCGTCAGTAGCGCCTGAGTTAATTACAAGAATATAATCACCTGCGGCATAATCACTAGTGAAGTCACTACCTGATTGTGTAATAATACTTGCACCTTCTGCCATTGATACGCTGTAACCAACATCCATTTGCTTATAAACATATTCGTTATCTTGGAATCTTCCGGTCCAATCAGACAATGTAAAGAACTCGTGATCATCGTTAGTCATCGAAACTTGACCAGTTGAGGCATTAAAGTCATGTCGATATAAAGTAAATTTAATATCTTCATCTTGAACTGATTGCCATGCTCTGTTGTTTGTTGATGTGAATAGAACACCATCACCCCAGTCCATAACAACTGGCTGACCATTAGTAGGACCTGCAGTAAGATCATTACCACCAACTTTAGAAGTAAAGTGTAGGTAATTTGGATCGTTAGCATCTGGCATAATTACAATTGCATATTCTTTTTCAACATCCATTCTTACCGGAGCATCAAATGTTACTTCAGTAACTGCTGAAGCATCGTCGGATACTGCAACTTCTGAAGGGCTCAGGTGAACTTTAGAGAATGGTAATATAACACTCGATGGGTAACCATTGATCACTTCTCGTAACGTGATAGCAACACCGTTGATGTCTGATTTACGTTTGAAGTAAAGATCTACTTTAGATGCGAATACTGAGTTGGATCCACGACCCATACCTTGTTTAATAAAGAATGTTTGTGCTAATGGATCATCGTCTTCTTGAGTAATACGAGCCGCTAAGTTTCTTGAAGTAGCTGTATCTTGCGAACCGAAGTCTGGCATTCTTGTAGAAAGAGTAGTCTTAGACTGTGTAATGTTATATGCGTGATAAGTAATTTCACCTTTAGAAGTAGCACCAGACTCAATGCTTGAATATTGACTAACGTCAACTGCCGTGAATACTCTATCACCAACAAAGAATTGTCCTTCAGGTATTCTGAATACTGCTCTTAAAATACCATTTGCATCTGTTGATATCGCTGCACCAGGACGACCTGATCTTACTATATCTCGCGCTCTTGGTTGAGTTGGAGAACCAGGTGATACATGTGCATTAACATCAACACCATCAAAGAAGAAGTAGTGCTGAGTATTAGGACGTAAACCGGAAATGAATACTTTAATATCTCTTGATCTCATGAACGGTTGGAACTGAACGTTAGTAACAAAGTCACCAACTTTATCTAATCCACCGTCATTTACTGTAAGAGTTGAAATAGTACCTGCTTGTGTTCTTGGCGTAATGGTAGTAGTTGTACGTGGACCTCTTCGACCATTTCTTCTTGAAACAATAGTTGTTGAAGCACCATCGGTAATTGGACCATCGAAGCTTGTACCAGTAATTGGTATTACTTCTTGCATATCTTGGAATGCGCCAGCAAGATCAATTTCTAAAGGTACTGGATTAACAACAGTGTCGTGAGCCATATCGTGGCTTGGAGAAATCTCAACGTTACCAGTATATTTCCAGAAGTTTGATACGCAGTTTCTAAAGTTTGTAGCGTATGGTTGACCAATTAACTTAATATTAGCATTACGAGCCAAAGAAGCAACCTCAGCTGCATTAATATCTGGGAAGATACTCGTACCAGTTCCAGTATCATATCTTAAATCTAATGGGAACGTACTGAGTGCAGGAGTAAGAATTTTCTTATCAAAGTGAATAGCTGCTCTATGATTAGCATCATTCGTATTAGCAATACGTACATCATTCATTGGATCTACGATGTAACCATTCTTAAATCTTGATAAACCGTTTTCATCTAAAATTAATAGATTTTCTGAGCTTTGCTCTAATTGATTTAAACTGATGTAATATTCAAGACCTTCAATTCTTCTTTCGATCTTTTCGATATCTCGCATAGTGTAATTCTTAGTGCCAACTGATTTTACTTGAACAGCTGATGAGAATTTACCTTGCTCTGAAGCTTCTTTTTGAGATAGTGCAGGATAACCTGGAACAAATACAGTTGAAACAACTAGTTGATCTTCACTTACTGACGGAGTAATTGGATGCTGGCTTTCTTCGCCTTTAATAAGTTTTGATCTACCGTATGAATCAAATACAATTGCATCAACTCGAGAAAGATAACTTTCAACATCAGAAGTAATTGCTGATTTTAAAGCTGGTACTAGGAAGTCACCAGTGAATGTAGCAACATTAGTTACAGAAGTTGCTGGGATTCCAGCCGAAGAAATACTTACATCAGTATACTCTACGTTAGCATCTTTATCAGCGTATGGTCTAAAGTCAATACAATTTCTTAATTGATATAAATTGCCATTAGTACCTTCGTAAGTATCGATATCAGAAGATCTTACAAAACCTGAAGGTAATACAGCAGATTCATCGTCAACAGGATAACTGTCTATTGTAAAGAAGTGAGAGCCTTGTGAAGTATTGCGTTCGTAACAACCGAGTTTAACAACTAATTGCTGACCATTTTGTGGTTGTGGACGACCTGCGATATATTCAAGATACGCAATATCATAGTAATGATCGGTTTGACCTGTGTGTAATTTAAAGCTATCGGTAAAATCTGTTCCGCCAGGACCTGTGTCGATGCTTACAATTTTATATACATCAGGGAATCCTAAGCTATACTTTGGAGTATTAGAAGCATAATTAATTTTAACATATACTTCTTTTGCCGTTTTAGGATGTGGTTCTGCGTTTGTTAATCTCTTGTTGAAATATACAACTGCGCCAGGAGATGAAACGCCTGGATCCAACGCAATAGTCATTACTGAATTGTTTAATGTTTTGGTAACACTTACAACATTGATTCGTGTATTGGTTGTATCTATTACAATCATGTCGTCTTGGTGAACTGCAAAGTCTTCGTCAACTCCGGCATTAAGTACAATTTCATCGCTATTAACGGTAACAGATGAGTTTGCTCTTACAGGAATAACAACATCATCTAACGATTTAATATATGGTGTACCTGTATCGAATACTACCGGCGTCTTAGTAATTTCTTTTACTTTATCATTTGCAGCAACTGTGATCTCGCCACCTGATCCAATTACTTTTTCAACTTCACTGAATGAATTTGGAGCAGTCATTTTAACACCACACAAATAAAGTCTTGTAGGTGTCATGTTCTTAACGTAACCAGAACCGATTGTACCATTTACTGAATTTTTAAGCTGCACTGTTGCGTAGTTAGTATCAACTGTACCAGAAATTGCTACAACATCTACGTAACCACCGTAATCAATTGAAGTTGCTTGGTTTTGTTGAATAGTAGTATTGGCTACTTGATCAATTTGGAAATCTACTTTACCACCATTTTCTACTCGGAAACCTTTGATATATGCAGTACCCTTACCGACAAGAGCAGTAAGCTGATCGTTTCTACGATCCATATCAACTTTAAAACTGTCTAGAATATAGTTACCCGATTCTTCGTATGTTCTTTTTGCCATTTCATCAGCAATAGAATTAAACTGAGCAACGTCACGTAATGTAACTGCTGAACCATTTTGATAACGAATAAGAGTAAAGAATACTGGATCAACGTCAGCAGTCGCCGTAGTTTTAACTACAAGCGTTGGTATCATTTGAAGTCTGTCAGCACCTGGTGCATTGAAGTTATTTGAACCAAGAGCATTATCATATAATGATGAATCTTGTAAAGAACTTACTAGTGATTCAGTAACTTCGTAACCAACTGATAAATCATCGGGTTGATCGCTGTATTTTGATACGACTAATGTTTGATCTTTTGTAAATAAGAAATGGCCTTTCTGGAAAACAACACCGGCTGATGCTCTAATACCGAATGATTTGCCAGCAGGGTTTGTTTGTAATGTTACGTTGATTTGCCAATCTTCTGCAGAAGCACCATCACCACCTTCTTGTAATGAATCGACTAAAACCGAACCATTATAAACATATTTCGTAATTGTTAATGCTTCACCAGCTTGGAATCTTTGAATTGAACCGTTTGTATTCAAATAGTTAATAAAGAAAGTATTAAGATCAGGTGGACGTGTTTCAAATCCGCGCTCGGCAGCAATGATATTTGCTTTGAGGCCAGCAGCGTTCTTAATTTCGTAAACAACATCTACTTCTGTTTCTGCACCTTCGATGATGGCTGTACTTGGACCAGATACATATGATGATACATCAAAACCAGTTTTATCTGTTAGCTTTACGAATTCCAATCCGTTAAGATTAGTAAAGTTACAACCTTTGATAACAGTACCTTCCTGGTAGATATTATCTCCGAATTGCTCTACTTGGTTTTGAAGAATCGTTTGAAGTTGAGTCAGCTCTCGTGCTTGTACCGCATAAGCTGGCTTAAACAGAATCTTATAGAACTGCTTTTCGACATCGAAGTCATCAAAATATGGTGCAATATTTAAATTTGTATTAATAGGCATCTATTTGAGTTTCCTTAAAATTCTAAGACCAACTTATATTCTTCTCTTGAAGAATCTTCTCTTTCTAGAGGGAAGAAGTCTTCCATGAAGTATACCGTTCCGGATCTTTGAGTATATCTTGATTCAATAACATTATTAGCTACTGGTGTATTTATCTTTATTCTTTGTCCTGTCGCACTAATTAGATCTTTACTATAATCCAACGAAATGTCGTTATTAGATGTATTTATCTGCGGTCCCATGTAGTCACAGAGAAATACTGTATTTGAACTTGCTACGACTTCATGTACTCTAGCACTAAAATCTACTTGGCCTTCTAAATCTGTTTGAGTAATAATATCATCTATTTCGAACTTTGCGAAATCATCAGATATAATTTCTATTCTATTATCAAATACATCAGGCGATGCAGTATTCGCTGTTTCAGGATCTTCAGTAAATACTGGATTCTTTACTAATCCAATAGCTGAATAAGTATTAGTGGCTCCAATTTGATTATTATCTGTTTCTGTAATATAAGCATACACCATTACGTTTCGGCAGTGCATCTCATCAATTAAATTAAAGTTGTGATAACCTTCAGGCGAAAGAACAGGTCTTAGTCTTGCTCTTATATCTACTGTATTTTCTTCATCAGGTTCCCAATCAAAGTTAGGGTCAAGAACAGTTGCTGTTGCGTTATTATAGTTTTTACCTGGCTCTAATACTTCGATATTAGTAATTGAACCATCTACAATTCTTGGAATAGCAACAGCGCCGGTGCCATCACCCTGAATTTGAACTGTTGGTAATATTTTAATGCCTGAGTTAATAGTAACCCCATCACCTTTTGGATCACCAATACATTTTACTCGTAATCTACGAGCAGAACCGTCGTATAAAGAACTTTCAACAACGTAAGTATAAGAAACACCGTTTGGTGTAGTTATAAAAATAGACATGCCTGAGTAATAGTTAGTAATCTCACTAGGATCTGTAGCAAGAATTATAAGTGTTCCATCGTTTTGAGGAACACCTGCAACAACACCGTTGGCTAATTCAGGATAACCTGTGTTATCAAGATAATTTTCTACAAATATATCTGAGATCTCTGAACCCGTAATTACGTTATTAGCATCACCTTCTGGATCAGGATTAATTTCAAACGTACCATTCAGCGGGATATAACCGGCTGCATTATACGCTTCAAATTCTTGCTCTGTTAAATAATACATGAACTTCCAAACATAACCGTCTGGCATTCTGTAAATTTGTTGTTCTGTTGTAGGATTAAAGTTTGGTGGAACGGTTGATTTACCACCATTGTTATTAGATAAACATTTATAAATTCTATAGTCACCGGAATCGTTATTCGTTGGACCTACTACGGAATAAAAGTTTGTTCCTTCTAAATCAATTTGATCGTCATATTGCGTATATGTCGCATCTTTTTGCCAAGGATAATATCTGATCATGAATTTAATATCACTTTCAAACACTTGCTTACCAAAAAGAATCCCTTCTTTAAAATCCATTTTAGAGTTCAAAGAGTTAACGGCAGACTTTCTGTTCAACACGCCAGTGACGGTTGAAGAAATCATGAAGTAGAACTCGTTATCTAGAAGTTCTTGATAGAACTGTCTAGTAGTATCGGACTTCATTTTAGTTGTTAAAATTTTTGCCATTTCACTTTACCCTAGCTTTTGTAATATTTATAAACAATTTTAGCCTCTTCTGCGAATACGTTGTCTTGGATAACAAACACCGGCCGTAGTTCTTTCTCTAAAATTTCTTCTTGGGAAGTTGTTCCCGCTTACTTGTCTTTGATTATACCAGCGAGCTATTTTATTTGGACCGCCTTGAAGACTTTCGACTTCCATAGGATCATCGAGATCAGTGTCAGTCATTTCGTCTTCAGTTGAATTATTTATTAGATAATTCAAAGCTTGGTACTGGTTCATGTTAGGCCAGTGTTCTACCAAAACTGCTAATAGACCACAAACTTGTGGAGCTGCCATACTAGTTCCTTGATACTTTCCTAATTGATATGCACCATTTCTAGGGTCAGCCTGACCTCCAGTTAACATTGAACTAATTATACCTTCACCAGCAGCATATACAGTTATTTTGTTTCCACAATTACTAAACTCAGCTTTTGCTTCATCAACATCATTTGATAACGCGCCAACAGTTATTTGATTTATATAACCAGACTGCGCACCACTGCCTCTATGAATATAGAAATCAAAATCGACAAACTGTCCTGGTAATACTTCGTATTGACACCGTGCAAGATTGTTGTAATCTTGATCGCCTGGCAGTACTATTTTCCAATAGTCGTTGCCACCAGATCCTGTGCTAATAATACCATCATCGTGTGCATCTTGTATATCTGAGAATCTCGTAGAGAAAAATATTGGCATTTTCATACTGGCGTTTGTGCCATTAACATAACAACCGCGTGCTTGCAATTCTGCTACTGTTAATTCTCTGCCAGGATCGAAAAGCTGCCCACGATAAGTGAATCTTTCAAGAAGACCAAAGCCAGCACTTAGTGTCGCGTGTCCTGGCCTAATGGTAGAATTATAACTGTGATTTGTAACTGTAGGGTTGCGCCTACCAGTTTCAGGATTAATTGGTTTAGAATTATGCCATGCTCTTATAAAATCCCAGACTAATCCACCACTACCTAACGCGCCATTTGGTCCATTGCCATATGGATAAATGTTATATATGTTTGCTTCTCTTGCCCAACCTTGCGTGTTACCAGCAACAGTTCCGGCGACATGCATACCGTGATTATTTTGTTCGACGTTTGATGGATCGGTATAGCTGCCGTTGGTTTCGTATAAGTAGGTTCCAGCATTTGCACCTGTTACTTGCTGATTTAAAGAAAACCAGTTAAATTGTACTACGCGAGATCCCCCAGTACCATCAGCATTAACAGCAAACTCTGGGCAATCCGGATCAATGTGGCCATCAACAATTACGACATCAACGTGTTTGCCTGAAGCGGTAATAGTAAGCTCATCATTAATATTAGTTACACCATCAGCACCCCAATTATTTCTATTGAGTTCTTCGCTGTGTCTAAGCAATCCCCAGTTTGTATCAGTAACATCTGCGAAC
Source organism: Rhodobacteraceae bacterium Water-Bin34 (assembly GCA_900197625.1). GTDB lineage: Bacteria > Pseudomonadota > Alphaproteobacteria > Rhodobacterales > Rhodobacteraceae > Amylibacter. The sequence continues at coordinate 32,845 of FZLS01000013.1, forward strand.
CAGTCTTTAGAAAACTTTTCATCTATTTGATAACCCGCAGGTTCATCTAATGTATCAAGAACAGCTAAAACAACAGCTGATACTCGATCATCTTGCTCAAGCAACTCTACCTCATCGGGAGTTAGCATATAATGGGTGTTACGACTAATTAGTCTTTTATTGGTTACATCAACTGCTCGGTCTGGAATGAATAAATCACCACCTTCGGTTTCCATGTCTTCATAGAAAGATTCAAGATCTTCCTTATTATGAAGTGCGACGATATATTCTAGTTGCATGTCTTACGCCTCTAACTGTAGAATATTAAGTGATACCGCGATAGCATTTGAGCCCGAAGCTTTACTCTCTACTTTAACTGGAATATTTGTAGTTGGGGTGCTTTCTAAATTAAAACCAGTAATTCCTGGAGAAACTATTACAGTTTCCGCGCCTGTTGTAATTACTTCAGCAATAACACCTGCGTCTGGTAGAGGATCAGTAAATTCGGTTCTTGTAGCATCAGCTACGCGAGAAGCGCCATTAGCGTAAATTGTTACCCAAGCTGCGTGACTTGTAGTGATTGATAATAATGAATAAGTTTTAAATCCTGTAATGTCTAGGTTTGTAGCAACGCCGTTTGCAATTGAAGCAGTTGTACCGTTTGCAACAGTTCTTGATTGAAGACTACTACCACCGCCACCAGCACCTGCGTTTGCAAGTTCTTGCCAAGAGCCAGAGTGAGCAAAGTATGCTTTACCAGTACTGTGTACGTGTGCAAACATTCCGTGATATGTTGAAGCATCTGGTAAATCAGACAATAGTGAATACACGTTACCGAATAATACTTTGTTTCCGCCCATATCTAAATCAGCACCAGTAACAGCGCTAATAGCGTCAGCGTCTGTATATGATGCACCTGAGCCAGCTTGCTCTACCCACTCATAATCAGTTCCACTCCAAGAAAGGATATATCCTGTTGCTGGAGCAACTGCAGAATTTAAATGTGTATCAACGTCAGCATCACCATATGCGCCACCAGTAATATCGCTTAAAAGAGCATATGTGCCACCAGTACCAGGTGGAAGAGTGTGTCCATTAAGTGTAGTACCAATTTGTGCTGATGTACCAACATCTAGTGTTGAAACTGTTGCGAAGTTGTTAGCACTCACTGTTCCAAAGGTATTAATATCAAATGTTTGACCATCTAAGTTGCCGCCCAACTGAGGAGAAGTGTCTTGCACGATATCAGTAAGAAAGTCTCCACTACCTGAAGTGAATGAGAAATTACCACTGCCGTCAGTTTGAAGAAACATTCCGGGTGAGCCATCAGAAATAGGACTGTCCGGAAGACTCAATAAACCAATTTCGTACAACTCATCAAAGTTGTCGTTAGTCTTAGACATGGCCGTGCGTATAGGATCGCCCGTTCCGTCGTTGGCTTCCTCGCCTATGTTAATTATTTTCTTAGCCATGATTACTCCTAAAGTTTTATAGCTTTAATTTGTTATTTATTTAACTATTAGTTATCGTTATCAACCGTGAATGTTAGTGTATCATCTACTGTGTATACGAAATTGTCTGCTCGTACTACTTGATCGCCAAAGTCTTGATTAGGACCAACAATTGGATCACCGCCCACAACATAATCATCTTTACGTACTACTTGCAACCTAGCTCCCATTCCTGGGCCTGTGGTTTGCTCATAAGTAAATTGACCAAATAGTTTAGAACCTGCCAAGTGGACAGTATCTTTTACGACATCGTGGTATTTATTTTGATCTACAACAGATTTAATTACATAAGAATATTCTTGGTATAAATCACTATCCTGAATTTTCATTTCAGAATCATAATATTTAAATTGTTTATCTATTGGGTCTGTGTAATAACCGTTAATTTGAGATGATTCACTTCCCCAGAATCCAGCAGTAATACCTTGTGATTTTGCACTAAGGACTGCTCGCGCGTGGTGAGTACCTTCTTCATCAACTAGTGTAACAATTTCTCCATCATTATAACCAAAGCCAGAGTTTCTTACTTCAGCTGCTGATATTCTACCCTGCGAAAATAGTGTTTCGTTTTGTACGTCAGCGTTTAGACCAAATTTTTCTGAATTATAATCTTTATTAACAGCATCTATACCATAAGTGTGGCCTTTATGTGTAAATTCACTACCAGTTCCACCTCGGAATCCATAATAATCATATGGAGTTACGTACAACACGCCATTTTCGTTATCAATAGCATTAATAACACCAGTTACATTATAAGCAGGTTGTTGAATTGTGTCACCTATAGAAAACGAAGCCGCAAAGTTTGAAACAACAATAATTTGATCATATCTATCAAACGCAGTCATTACTTCGTCTATTGCAATACTAAATGTATCGTTAACGTAATCAGCACCTGGGTTTATGTTCTCAAAAGATTTAATTGTACCAATAGTAAATGGTTCTAAATCGAACGCGTCATCTATTGGTGTAGAAAGACTCACTGGGTCTGCCGTACCTGACATTGGAGCTAACGCCGGAGGAACTGTATTATAATTTGATGAATTAATTGGTACCGCTAAGAAATTACTAATAAGATCTGTAATCAATGAAACACTTGAAGTGTTTGTTAATTCTTCTACTTTAACGTGCTCTATGTCACCAGTATTTGCGTACAAAGGACCAGGTGAAGAATCATTTACATTTGATATAGAAAAGATTTCACCAGTATTCGGACCTGCTACAAATCTTTGAATTGTAAAGTTATCAGGATTGCCATCTTCATCTACACGACCTACGGTTTGAATTGGCCTAGCAATATTGAATGATTCGCCTGGCTCCATTTTAACACCAACCGCAATCGAGTTTTGTCCAATAACTGTACCTTCATTTCCATCAGAATCTCTTAATACTTCAAGTTCACGGAATCTAAAAGTTTCGTTTGGTAAAACTACAACCTGGTTTGATACTAATAACTTTGTGTTATTGATCGTATAACCATAGCCGCCGTCTTCAATATTATATTTAATCGTGCCTGTAAATTCGGATGCCAGTCCTGTAACGATGGCTGTACCACCTTTACCATATTGCGATTTAATATCAAATATATCGCCAATCTTATTATCAGTAGTACCACCCCAATCTGCATCGATCGTTAGACCATCAGCGGAACCATTTAATTTACCAAATGCAACATCTTCGTTACCAATTCGGCACATAATGTCATCGAACTTTGTAAATAAGCCTTTGGTTCCTGTAATATAAATGATTGGAGTTAATGTTCCATTCAAATATACAAAGTTAATTTTATCTACAATAGCTTTTGCTTTAGAAATAGAACCATATATGTTTCTACTTAATAAGTCAATATACTCATATCGTACACCTTTATTCGATAGAAAGCTATTGTTGTTTGGAATAATTTGTAAGAACGTACCAGTTTTCCAAATAGAATCTGATGCTTTAAGCATGTACTTAGCAGGATAACTTACTTGAATATCTTCTTTGTAGAACATTCTAAAGAATAATACTAAACCAGCTTCTGTACCTTTGCGACGATATAAATCTAAAACATTGCGTATTACAAATCGTACTGTTTTGTCGTCATCAAGTTGAGGCAAATCATCCATGTATTTCTTTTTAAAGAAAATTAACATTTCAGAAAGAGTTGTACCAACATCTCGATATTCAAATAACCTACGTGAGTTATAAACACCCATATTAGGCTGGGTTTCTACGAACTTATAATAATGTTCTACCATTGCAACTAGTTCAGACCCAAACTCTCTATAATAAGCAGGGAACTGTTGCGCGATTTTAAACGCGATATTCTTTTCGACTAGTGTAACGGTATTATCAGCCATCTTATCTAACCTCTACCATATTGATTGTTACGTCATCGTCGAGTACAATAAAGATTCTTCCTGCAGGAGATTTAATATCGTCAGCCGCAGTAGTTGCCATAACTTTAATTCCTGATCCTTTATAACCATCAACTTTAAAGTCAACCAAATTGATTTCGCCCGTTTCGTAATTTACTTTGCCGGCGATTGGCTTAACGATCTGTGGGTTAGCTACATCTGAAGTTACAATTTGAATATTACCGATACCATCGTCTTGGAAATATGATTCAACACCATTAAATGAGAATGCACCACTTACGACCGCTGGTTTATAATCTTTGAATCCATTAGAATCTTTAAACGGATATGGCTTAACAAGTTTTGTATAGAATTTAAATGATGGTGAGGATGCAATATTAAGTGCTGGTGAATAAACAACGTAAGGACAAACATTAATTTCGTTACTCAATATTGATTCGTCAGTAGCATCAATGTTTGAAGATAGTTTAGATAATCTTAAAGTTGTATCAAAGTCATCTAAGTAAGTTGTGTTATAAGTTTGAACTGTATTTCTAATATTTGCTTCAATCTCACCAGCTGATTTCTTAGTAACTTTAGTATTGAATGAAACGTTTGCTTCAACACATGCGTAAATAAATTCTGATGCAATAAAGATTGGTTCAATTCCAAGAGGACTCTTTTCTTTTAAGAATTTAATATATGCTGCAGCTAACACTTGACTTAATCCTTCACGACCTTCTCCTAGATAAACAGATATTGCAACCTTACCAAACTGAGGTGGTTCTAATGTTTCACCACCATAAGCTGCTACTGCATCAATTTCTGGAAAGTTTTGTTTTAAGAGGATTTCATAATCATTAGTTGTAATTGCTCTTTCTTGAATTTGTAAAGACTTAGGAGCAAAGTAACGAATGTTTTCTAATGTTTCTCGGTCTGCTCCACCCTGAGCTATATCTTTAGTAAGACACTCAATAGTTGCGGTAGGACTTACTGAGCCAAGATTAAACGCTTCCGCTCCATTTGCTTCGGTGCCTGATGTAATACGATATCTTACTCGAATATCTTCGAATGCTTCGGGCTGTAAACCAAATACGTTATTACCAAAGTAAACTGTATAACGACCATCGTAATATGGTTCTACATAGAATACTTTATCTGTTGGTCCTACACCAAATAAATCATCTTTACGAATAAACTTATTTGCATCTTCTGTTGCTTCAGCATCTACGAATACTTCGATTGAATCTGTATCAGCGTTTTCGTTTGTAAGAATAACTCGTAAAATACCGTCGGCACCAATAAAGTAACCTTCTCTTTCAAAGCTTGATAACATCTCACCTTCAAAGATTTCTACATCTTCTGCAACAAATGTTCCAGGAGCAGTTTTACGAGCAACATATGTTACGTCGTTTACAAAGTTAAATTGCTGGCCTTGGAATGATGTTGTGAAATCAGAATATGCTGGAATTGTAATAGTTTGATCTCTAACTGAAGTATCAGTAATTACTACATCTACCAATGCTCGAGCTGATCTTCTTGAACGTGGAAGATAATTAAGCTCTTTAGCATGAGACATAACTGAGTTTTTCAACACAGCTGAATCTAAGAACATTTCATTAACTGCCATGTTCGTATAGAAATTATTTTGATATGTGTTATAAGCCAAGACATCTAAGAACACTGACATGTTCGAACCTTCAAAGTTATAATCTTTGAACTGTGTCTGGCTTTTCAGATAATTTTTAAATTGAGTTTTGATCGACTCAAAATCTAATTCTGAAATATTAAGTTTAGCCATTTATCGTGTCCTCTCTAAGAATACATCTAGCTTAATAGGCTGTTGTACGTTTGTTATGTAAAATTGAATATTAACTCGAACTACATTGTCGTCTATATTGGAAGATGCTATAACATCAATAAGTTCTGCTCGTGGTTCGTGCAATTCAATAGTAGTTCTTACTTGGTTTTGAATCAATACTAAAACTGCAGGAGTAATGTTTTCAAATAATAAAGCATTAATGTCTCCGCCAAGATTAGGCTGCATTAATCTTTCGCCACGGTCTGTAAGAATAAGATTTTTAATAGATTCTTTTACTGCGTCTTCGTCTTTCCAAACAGTAATGTCTGAAGAGATAGGACTAATCTCAAGATTCTTTTTAAAATCTTGATATAAATTAATCTTTTTGCTCTTAGCCGTAAATACGTTGGCTACCATTATTCGCTCCTGTTATCCTCTGATCTATTGTCCCAAAGCTTTTTACGGCCAACATCGAGGTGTATACTTTTGTCGTTTAATCCTATACCTCGGAAACCTTCTTTTATTGCAAGACTTCTAAAATCTTCTGCATCATTCTTAGGACTATATCCAGCCCAAGTTATAGAAACTGCGTTACCGTTTAAATATTGAATTGATTTGTCGCCTTTAATCTTGTCATTATATTGAACACTTGTCCAACCTTCTTTAATAATCAACGGTCCCTTAATAATGCCTTCGTCTTTTGCTTCCTTGTATAATCTTAAGAGCATAACTCTTAAATCGATATTAATCATTTCCCAGCCTTCTCGAGCTGGTTTCATATCAGTAACCCAATCACCTTCAATCTTCATTCTCGTATCTGAACCATCTTTTAAAGCTGCCCATTTTGGCAAGTCTCTATATTCAAATACAGAAATAGGCTTGAAGTTTCCTGCAAGCGTGAACTGTTCTCTTGCATTATTTATCTGTTCTCGCCTTGCTTCAGCCGATAATCTTATTGCCCCTGCCCTAATCGCTTCACCAGTAATTCTATTAGAAGCATTTGAAAGTGTATTAAATACCTCATCATATCTGTTTGAGAAATCTTTAAGTGGATCTTTTAAACCGTTAAGCAATCCTTCGATACCAGTCGCCAATGCACATATGCGTGATATTAAAAACATGATTTCTTCAATAGATGGATTTTCAAATAATGATACAGCATAATCAATTAAGCTATCGAGTTTATCTACAATTCTTTTTGCTTCATCTTTACCGCATACTTGCTGTAAAGCAGTTTTCTTATCTTCAGCTTCGGCAACAACTTTTTTCTGAACTGGTGTTTCAATAGGACCTGTAATTGCTTCAACATCAAAATTAGAAATAGACATACAAACACTTTTAATGACCTTTTCGATCATGTCTTTAACTTTTTTCTTAATTGCTTCGAGTAAAGCTTTTACTTTAATCTTTTCAAATAGCGCTTTAATAGGATCTTCAATATTTTTAATTTTTTCAATAAGAGCCATTACGTCATTTACTACGCCTTCAATAGTATCAAGTAAATCAAAGAATCCATTGATGGCTGCAAATATATTATTAAACAATCCACAGAAACCGCCAAGAATACTTGTACTAAAATCACCGTTATAATAATTATCAAGTTCTTCTAAAAACCTTGAACCGTTTGCATTTGAAGAAGCGATCGCAGTGGCTGGTGTATAGTTTGCGCTCTCAAAGAATGATGCAACTTCTAAAGCAGTAAGAGGACCCTTAGCAATTCTAAAATTAAGAACTTCATATGTATCAAGGTTTTCGCTTAATAGTTTAGTTGTTGTTTCTCTCTTTAAAAAATCATTATTAATTTTATTTACAGTATCATAGAAGGTTTCGCCACCGTGCTTTTTAACCATACTACTCAAAGGATTTAAATTAGCATCTGATTCGATAGTACCTTCAAATTGTTTTCTAAAGCTTTCAATTTGTGAAGTAGTAAACTCTCCTCTACCATTAACTGGATTTCCGATATATGGTTTTGCTTGTTTATTTAAACAACTTCTGCAAATTGCTTTGCCTGGTGCGCATTTACAATTACTCATTAGGTCACATCCTTATCTGTATTACTACGAACCCATAAATCGTTGCTTGAAGATTTAACTTCGTCAAGAACATTTAAGAACGCATCAACGGTTGTTAACGATCTATTTCCTGCTTCATCATTTGCGTACTTGCTCTTACCTGCATTCATACCGGTTACTAATGGTAATGATGCCCACTCAGATGCAAGATTATTTGCAAACGACCACTTATCAAGCTTACCATCAATAAACTTAGATAAGCCACGTTGATCAAGAAGAACGATTGCCATTTTATCTTGATTTTCTGGTGTAAACAAATCACCTGAACTTAATCCAGCTCTTGAATATAATGGGTTACCCGGACCGAGTGTTGCATCGTTATTATAACCGCGAAGAGTATCTTCCATGATTTGATATCGCCCAACGGCTTCAGATAATTGAGTTCGATCAATGCTTTCTTGCCAATCCATAATTTCTTGCATAGTCATTTGAGTAATACGTTTGGCAGGATATAACGATTGTGATACAAGTCCTGATATATCATCATAACCTTCTGATTCTTTATTACCAATAAAGTCAAGCAATGGAGTCGCTGCTGTTTGTGTTGCTGATTTAATATCAGAAAGTAGCGGTCTTGCCGGGAATTGAGAAGCTCTTGTTTTAGCCGAGAATCCAGAACTACCCATAGAACCCATGTCGTATCGAGGTGTAATTGCTGTAGATTTTCGTACTGGTTCAGGTGCTTCAACTCCACCAGCTCCCCAAGCAATTTCTGGCATTGCGGAACCAGGAATAAATGGTTTTTGCATAATTGGTGGAATAAAGAATCTAGGTGACATTGCTGTACCAGCCGCTAAAGCAGTAGATGGTCTTGGTGGAACGGGAGGTGCAAGGTTAACAATACCAGAACCAACATTAACAATAGGTCCACCAATATTTGTTTGTACTCCACCACCGATTGCCATATCAATACCAGCATCAATGTCTGTAATAAGACCAGATGAAATAAGAGTAGATGCTGCAGCTCGTGCAGTGTAAGTCGTAGACAACTGATTAATCATAAGTGCACTTAAATTCATTTCAGCAATTGCTTGAATATTAACTTGTGTATTACCACGTAAATGTAATTTATCCGTAGCATCCACTTGAATCTTTTCTGCTTTAATTGATAGTGCACCATACTTTGGAGGTAATCCACCACCAGTTAAACCAGTAGAAATATTAGTTTCTTTTGCAGATTTAATAGATAATGTACCAACGTTTGCATCTACTTTAACATCAGCACCACGGATTTGTACTTGCTCTGATGCGTTAATAGTTGATTGTCCGCCAACAGAAAGTAAATGATTACCGTGTACTTGAGTTTGTAAGTCGCCTTCGATCTCTTCTATTTTATTACCCTTCACATACACGTAACTATTACCCAAAATCGTAACAGTACTCATACCACCAACAACCACGTGTTGTTTTCTATCCATTACATCGTAATTATCGCCTTTAGTTTTTTGTGTAGTAGTACCACGATCATCGATTTGGATAAATGAACCAGAGTTATGGTGAATCATAATTCTTTCAGCGCCAGGCGTGTCATCAATTTCAATTGAGTGCTTAGCTGTTTCAATAACTCTATTGTGTGGATATTCAGCATCGTAAGCAGATCCTGGTTCATCCCAAGTATCATCAGACCCGCCAACCGGAACGTTAACAGCTCTACCCATTTCTTGCTGGAGAACATATGTATCTTGAATGTATTCGCCACGAGCTAGATTACTATTCTGTGGTAAACCCGCGTCATCAGGTCCATTACCTTTTGATAATAGATCAGCGTCTTCTTCTGGAATCCACCCCCACCCATATTTTTTAGGGTTGATAGCATCAACGGCTTGAGTTGGAATAAGACCAAGGATCATTGGCTGTTGACCATCTCTACCATCTAGAAACATGCCGTATACCCAAGAGTTAACTTTAGGAACTACGTTTGGATCATATCCTCCCTGCGCAACGATTGCCCACGGAAGCTCATCTGTGGGTATCTCATCAACGGTTCCATGTATTCCAAATGCGCGTACTCTTACGCGACCTTCTAGCCGATCGTCTTTGTTTCCTTCAATAACACCAATAAAGAATAAAGGATTTCTTATTCCTGCGCCGTGTTCATGCATTATATACTTACTCCAATATCAGCAGTTTCAGCTCTAGAATCTTCGTTTGAGCCTGAGTGATCAAACTTAACGATAATAATAGTTGTATTCAATACGCCTTTATCCATTGCGTGAGCTGTTGTTTTAATTAGATATCTTCCTGCTAATGTTTCGTTAATTGTAATGTTACTGTCTACGAAATCTAAAGCTTTAATATCTAAGTTAATAATCATTCCTGGTCTTAAATCTAAACGACCTTTTAATTTTGCTATAATTTCTGTATTATTTAAGTGGTGATAATAAGAAACTCTATTTTGTACTATATTAGTAAAGTGCTGATCCTTTTTAATATTAGATGGAGCATCACCGTTACCACTATAATCTTTAAATACCATAAACGTTCTTGCGTTATCTTTCGTAAACGTGTCTTTTCTAAATTTTTCCGTATGTGGATTAGCATTTAAATCTCTTGGCTTACCTGACATATCAACATAAGAAGTTTTTTCAAAATCAAATAAAGAGTCTGTTAATTTCTTTCTGACTAAATCTATTTCAACAACTCTATTCATGTATGCGCCTGACATTATATCAGTAGAGGTATCGATGCCTTTTGATATTATTTGCAAATCTTCAATTCTATTAAATTGCGCTTCAGCATTTTTACCATCTAAATCTACAACAGGTGCAAAGAATAAAGTTGGTACTTTTTCTCTATCGTTTGCTCCTACGTTATTAGCGCGTTTAATAAAGAACTCATCAGTGCACCAATAATAATCTTCGATTGTTTCAAAAAATCTAAATGTTTGCGAAGGTGTTGAAGGATTAAATGCACGCGTTGATACAAAATACATTGCTTCCGAAGGTTCTAAATCTGGAATAATAAGCTGCGTTCTATTTTTTGCAGGCTGTACAAACAATTTACGATCAGGCTCATCTCTTGGAGAATCGCCACTTTTAATAAGATTATAACACAGCGATTCATAAGGAAGAGGTATATTAAGCAGCAAAGGATCGTTAAACTCAGCTGGCTTTAAAGGAGAAAAGTTATCTCTAAAAATATCTCTTGCCATAACTGATGGTGTAGTAAAGAAGCTCGTAAGAACTTTTCTTGTACTTGCTCTAAAAGATTGTTTTGAAACAAAATGAAGTGTATATGTTACACCATTAGAACTTGGCCTTGGTCTAATATTACTTACTTTATGGACTATGCCAGCAATACTTGTTTCAATTTCTAAATCCATAGCCTTTAAAGTAAGATTTATTGTTTCTTCACCTTGAATAGGCATGCCTTCTAAAACATTAGAAGTATCTAATATATCAACTGTTCCTGAATACGCAACAGTCTCCATAGACTGATTAATCTCGAAACCATAAATATAGTTTGAAGATATATCTCGTCGCGTGGATCCGTCATATGAGATAAGTTCTGCTCTAATTATCTCGACTGTGCCAGGATTAAAGTTTTCCATTTATTTAATTTCTTATCTTACGTGCAAATTCTTTTGTAATAATAGGCAAATATGTACTATCAATAAGGAAGATTTCCTTTTTGTTATCGTTTAAAGCCAATTCTTGATCATACACCTTCCACTCTTTCCATTCATCTGGAATGATTCGTTTAATAATAATCTTACGGCCTTGTTCGGTACGTAAAATTACTCGATCTTCTTTACGCAAATAAATCGTTTGGAAAGATTCAGGTGCTAGTTTAACAATATCAACTGCCATTTTTATACAACCTTATAGTAATAGATAATGTTGTCGCCATTATCGTCTTTTGTCCATTCAACAACTTCATCACCAACTTGACCAGACTCTTCTCTATACTTTTCTGTTAAGTACGCGTTGAAGTCTGCTTCCGCCATTGGCCATTGATGATAAGGATCAATAATGTTGTTTGACATACACACTAGCCAAACATAATCTACTGAACCATAGTACGCGTTAGCAACATCTTCTGGTTTATAGCCTTCTTTAATTGTGTATGGTAAATATAACATAGGATTAGAAGCAACAAAATCTGAGAAAGTATTTCTACGAGTAATATCTTTTACTCTTACACCTTCATAATCTATTGTTGGAAAGCTTGAAAAATATTTCATGTTTAGTTTCCTCCGCCCGGTGTTGTTCCGCCGCCATCAGTATCTTCAGCTGTTTGGCCGTCTTCGGTATCAACACCTTCCGTGCCTGTTGGGTCTACACCATAATCTGAAGTAGTTTCGATTTGTAGTTCTTGTAAGTTCAAAGTAATTGATACACCGGCTGGTCTACCACCTGCAATAATTCCTAGTGTACCACCTGCTGCATAATCTACAGTCATAGATGTAACCATGCACGGTTTAAATTTCATGTAATATTCTTGGTCTACACCAATAAGAAATATCTTACATGTTCTTGGGAATTTTAAGAAAGCTTTTTTAATGCCTGCGCCAGACTTCTCAGATGTAATATCTACCACATCTGGTAGTACATTTAACTTCATTTGCTTAATAATATCTTGTATTTTAGCAGAATCTCGATGGTTATCTGGGTATAAATCCCAAGAAAAAGTGTGTGTTTTAAGCTGTACACCTTCAAATGAAATTGTTTCACGAGGGTTTAATACTGTACCGGCCGCCAGATTAACTGCGCCTGCAAGACTATCTGGAACAAACTTAGATAACATATATTTTGTTATTGCTGCAGCGTCAGCTGTTGATGTTTCAGAAATGCTTTTTCCTATAGCTTTAATAGCTCCCATTGCGCCACCTTCAACATTGCCTGTCATCGCGGCTGCGCCTTCACCCATATTTTTTATTGCATCGGGTAAACCACCTAAGCTTGAACCATCTCCCTTAGAAGCTTTAAGTGCCATTTGAACTGCACCTTCGGCCAAAGGATTTTGTCGCATGTCATTATAGATTAATCCGGTATTATCTGTCAATTGTTTTGGGAATGGCAACTCAATAGAATTTATACTTCGTAATCCAATACCAGTTGCTCGTTCATCGCTAATAATTCCTTTAGCGGCCGCAGGAATCGAGCTACCAAACTCTCCGGTTTTAAACTTTTCGTATTTGTATTCTTCAAATATAAGCAACATACTATGAGGAAACGGCTTATCAGGAAAGCGCATGAGCTTTGATTGCATAGCATTCATTTTCTCATTATTGTCTATAGTTTGTTCTGGTCTAGATGCCATTGGCTTACTTGTCCTTTGGATTATAAATAATTTAATATTTCTATTTATAACAAATTGTGAGGTGACGGGTGGCTTATAGTGGTAGGTTTAAACCTAAAAATCCAACTAAATATAAAGGAGACCCGTCTAAGATTATTTATAGGTCTATGTGGGAGTTCAAATTTTTTAGGTACGTAGATGTGCATCCAGATGTAATTTGGTGGCAAAGCGAAGAAGTAGTTGTACCGTATTATTCACCTATTGATGGCAAAAGACATAGATACTTTCCTGACGTGATTGTACATAGTAGAGTACCATTATCAAAAGGTGGTGGCGAAAAGACTTTAATGATTGAGATTAAACCTAAATATCAGACAGTGCCACCTGACATAAATAAGAAAAAGACCGCAAAGGGTCGTGTATCGAGAAGATACTTAAATGAGGTTAAGACTTGGGGAATAAACGAAGCAAAGTGGAAAGCAGCACGAATGTATTGTAATCAACGTGGTTGGGATTTCCAAATATATACAGAAGATCAATTAGGAATTAAATAAATGGCAGCAATTTTTGACGACATACTCCTCAAGGGAATAAGATCTGGTAAAGCACCAGCACGTACTGACGCGGCACGAACATGGTATCGAGATCAAGCTAAAGGTGTAACACGCCAGCAGCGAAATAGAACCCAAGGTGATAAGCTTATTAACGAGCTGAGAAAAGATAACAGCAGACGTCAAGATCAAAGATTTATGATGGGCAATATGTATTTGTTTGCTTACGATCCAAAACATAAAGACACATTACCATATTATGACCGGTTTCCGCTGATATTTCCAATAAATAAAGCAAAGGGTGGATTTCTTGGTATCAATATGCATTATTTGCCACCGATTTTAAGAGCAAAATTAATGGATGAATTGTATACAGTGTTAACGAATAAAGCATTTGATGAAACGACTAAATTGTCCGCTTCATATAAGGTTCTAAACAGCGCTGCTAAATTTAGCGAATTTAAGCCTTGTATTAAACATTATTTGAATGCACACGTAAGATCAAAACCGGCTTATATAAATCCGTCGGAATGGGATATTGCTTTATTCTTACCAACTCAGAAGTTTGTTGGAGCTTCGGCCACGCAAGTATATGCTGATTCTAGAAGAATCGTAAGAGGAAAATAATGGCATTTAAAATTTCAGAATTTAAGACGCAAATGGACTGGTTTGGTGGTCCTTCACGCGGCTCTTTATTCGAAGTACAAATTACAAGACCATCGAATATTAAGTCAAGAGCAAGCTCTAGAGATCTTATATTCTTTTGTAAGAACGCTTCTATTCCAGGTATTGTATTTAATACTATTCAAAACGATCAGGTTGGTCAGTTTCGTAAGTTAATGCCAATGGGTGTTAATACTGAACCAGTTCAAGCAATCTTTATGCTTGATTCAGATCATCAAGTATTATCCTTCTTTCATTCATGGGCGCAAAACGTAGTTAACTTCGGTACTGCGGCTGGTTCGTTTTCAGAAGTAGATGGTAAGTTACCATTTGAAATAGGATACAAAGACAACTATGCATGTCGTGTTACTATCAGACAATACTCTACAAATTACGAAGAGTCAGGTCAGTACTATGAAGTTGTTTTAGATAACGCGTTCCCAATGATGATTGGCGATGTTGACTTAGCGTGGGAAAATAACGATTCATTCTCAGTATTACCAGTATCATTACAATATGATAGAATACAATTTTCTGGTGAAAAGATTGGATCACCATCTGCAAGATTCGGCAGAGGAAACGGATTATTAGGATTAATTAACAAGATCGGCGCAGTTGGTCAATTGATCGGACAGGACTTAGTACCTGAATCAGTACAAGATGCTGTAAACAAATATACTAAAGTAAATAACAAGGTGCGTCGAATAAAAGACTTTTTTGGATAATGGAGAAATAAATTATGAGTTTACCAAAGATTGAATTACCAATTTTAGAATTGGATTTACCCTCAACAGGTGAGAAGATTAAATACAGACCTTTTACTGTAAAAGAAGAAAAGATATTATTAGTTGCTCAGGAATCAAATGAACCTGAACAAGAGTTACTCGCGGTTAAGCAGGTGGTTAATAATTGTTTAATTGATATTGAAGTAAGCGATTTAGCGATGTTTGATTTAGAATATATCTTACTAGTACTGAGATCTAAATCAGTAGATAATATTATTGAGTTTCAGATTACAGACCCTGAAACAGAAAAGCAAGTAAGACTTACACTCGATATTGAAAACGTATCATTAACAAAACCTGAAGAAGGTTTGCAAAAAGTTAAGATTAATGATGAATACACGTTGGTGTTAAAGTATCCAACCATAGATGAATATGCTAAAATATTAACTATGGATAGTGGTGATCCACTTATTAATTATATTTTGATGGTTTCATGTTTAGATAAAATTGTATCTGAAGATGAAGTACACAATTTTAAAGAATATAGTGACGAAGACATTTACGCATTTGTAGATAATTTAAGTGCAGACGTTATTAAAGGTATTGAAAAGTTTTTTGAAAATATACCCAAGCTTAGACATGAAATGAGTTATGTAAACGAAAATGGTGATGAAAAGACCTTCGTAGTGGAGGGCATGCGCAGTTTTTTTACCTAGTGCTGTGTCATACGACGCTAGGTGACTATTACCAAGTCATCTTTGCGATGGCTCAGCACCACAAGTACTCGATAACAGAAATTGAAAACATGATACCGTACGAAAGAGAATTATATTTTGGAATGATTGTAGACTTTATTCAAAAACAAAACGAAGATAACAAGTAGGAAAATATAAATGGCCGAATTATCAGCAGAAACTACAGCGATAATTGATAGATTAAAAGCTGAAGGCGATCTCGTTAGAAATACCGGGACTAATTCGTTGCGTCAAATGAATATGAAGCTCGATAAATTCGATAGCTTATTTCAAAGTATTAATACCAATGTAATAGAACAAACAACCCTAATGCAAAAGCAAATGGGTCTTGCCGTTGAAGCCGCGGAAGCAGCATCGACTAGAGAGCAGTTTGAAGAAGTATCATCTCCTATTACACCAGAGCCTGCTGAGAAATCAGACAAGTCTGGCGAAACAAATAAAAAAATAGATGAAATTGGCGATAGCATTGCTAAAGGTTTTAATAAAGCGTTTACTTTAAAAAATCTTGCTTTAGGAGGCGCTGGAGCTTTTGTTGGATATAACTTTCTAAAAGGTTTCATTGACACGAAATATAATGGCGCTTTCACTGAGATGGAAGAGGGAATTGGCTCGCTAGGTCCAAAATTAAAGGGGTTTGCTGAATCTGGCTTTGAAGATATACAGACTACTATGACAGATATAGAGAAGAAGTATCAAGACTTTGCTGGTCCTGACGGTCAATTGCAGCAGATGAATGAGAACCTAGCTTCTCTTAATGAAAAAATAGAAATGGTTCTAAACATCAGCTGGCAAGATATAGCTACAAATCTTATTTACGGTTTCGCGGGTATTACAACTGCAGCTACTGCTCTAAAAATGAAAATGCGGTCTATGACTAAGGGGTTAGAGCAAGGTACGAGAACTACGGTAGGCCAATCCAAATTGCAAGAACGCTTAGGCATAGGCAGAAAAATTGATGGTCCTCCAGGAACTCCTCAAGCTCAAAGAGT
>FZLS01000247.1 GCA_900197625.1 Rhodobacteraceae bacterium Water-Bin34
AGTAAATTTAGAAAACACAACGCAGCGCTGCAATGTGGTGATTGGTCCGAAGCGGCCGTAGAAGGAAGAGACTCAAGATGGTACAAACAAGTAACAAACAGAGCGGAGAGACTTATGTCGAGGCTCGAGGCGCTGTAAAATATTATCATACAAACGAAGAACAAACGAGTAAAGGTTGGTACTGGTGTCATGAAAAGCAAGGTTTTTTTAGACACTCAGATTGGCATTTAACAAGAGAACAAATGGGAGAAAAATATGAAAATTAAATTGTTAGGAAGTCAAGGTGACTTAACAACAGCTACAGATATGAGTAAAGCAACATTAGTAAGAGTATATAATAGTACTGCTGCAGATGTTGTATTAACCCAAAAGTCTGGATCTACTGTTTTAGGAACTATGACAATTCCAAGTAAAGCAATTGAATTAGTTTCTAAGATGCCAGCAGATACCTTAGAAGGTGGTGCTGGGCTTAAAGCCGTAAGCATCGCTAAAAGTAGCTAATGACTGACATATTTGGTCTAATCAGCGATGTGGGATTACCCATCGCTGGTGCTTTAGCATCTGGGTTTTTTATATTTACTATTATAAAGCAGATGCTATCAGGCGTTTTAGACCAAATTGACACGCTTAATATATTTACTAAGGGCTTAGAAAATAGAGCCCGGACGATGAATAATGAAATAATAAAGATAGATATGTTAGTTTCTAGCGCGTTGGAGTTAACTCCGCCTATAGATAGAATAGCTAGATCTGAAAACTTTGTAGAAGACGGTAAGATAGACGTCAGAAGAGACTAATATATGGATGCTTTAAACCCCGCGGTTTTAATCGAGCAGTACGGATTTACGACTGTAGCCATTGTAGGAATGGCTTATTTCGTATTTTTCATATGGAAGTTTATTAATGAACAATTAGATCCAAAGCTAGAAGAAATGCATATGGGTCTTATAAGACTTATTGATCAAATTAGAATGCTTGATCAAGATATGATACGACTGCAAGAAAAAGTAAAGGTGGTGCTTGAATATAGGGAAAGGCAGAAGAAAATAAATGAGAATGAAGATGAAAAAAATAAAGATTGAAGATTTTATATTAATTAGTATGTTAATATTTACAATGAGTTCAGTATCTGCTGACGAAATAAAATTTGGGTTTAAAAACCCATCATTTAGTGGTCAAGGAACTGGCGCGCATTATTTAACTATTGATAATATTGAGAATACGCGTAAAAAGGCTATTGAAGATGCTTTAGAGGCAGCAAGAAAGGCCGCTGAAAGAGAAGCGAATAATAGCACAATGGCTAAATTTATTCGTAACTTAGAAAGTAGAATATATGCTCAAATGTCTAAACAACTAGTTGAGTCTATGTTTAGTAACGATGGCTCTGTTAGATTTGGTTCGTTTACATTAGAAGGTAATGTGGTAACATACGAAGTACTTACAAATGAAGATGGATCCGAATATATTAAAATGACAATAGTTGATTCTGATGGAACAGAAACAGTAATCGAAATACCGGTTGGAACTGGTAACTTTGGACAAGACTCCGATGGCTAAATATGCATTAGTATGTTTATTATTGTTGGGTGGATGTGCATCAGTCCCACAATGGAGTCCGAATCCACAAGATTGTAATGATCTTGCTGGTAAGTACGATGAAGGATTTGATAGACACTTACAGATGGGTGTCCAGAAAGTTATGGCAAGAAAGTATATCTGCGTGGATGAACCAACTGCAGTTAGATTGCCTGCGTATGTAGATTTATTAAATTTACCTCCTGCTAAAGAAAGACCTGTTGTAGCAGTATATGGTTTTGAAGATAAAACAGGACAAAGAAAATCAGTAGATAATATAGCATCGTTTTCTACTGCGATAACGCAAGGCGGAACAGAATTATTAATAGATGCTCTCAAAACAGCAGGTGGAGGAACCTGGTTTAGAGTAGTAGAAAGACAAGGTATTGACAATCTTGTACGAGAAAGACAAATAGTAAGATCTACTCGTCAAGATGTTGCCAAAGCCAATGGCGTAGAGCCAAATGGAGTTGGCCCACTCTTATTTGCAGGGATGATAATTGAGGGTGGAATAATAGGTTACGATGCTAATATTGAAACTGGCGGCCGAGGAGCAAGAACTCTTGGTGTCGGGTTTAGTAAAATGTATCGTAAAGATGTTGTTACGGTTTCTGTGAGAGCAGTATCTGTATTAACGGGTGAAGTTTTGTTAAACGTCCAAAGTAAGAAATCGGTATTATCTTACGGAAGTGGTGGTGACTTGTT
>FZLS01000071.1 GCA_900197625.1 Rhodobacteraceae bacterium Water-Bin34
AATATACGTATGTCTATTTAGATGTATTCTTTAAATATAATCCAAACGTTACTGCGTTATCTGCAGATGCTCTAGAAGAACAAGCACGAGAAGTAATTCGTGTATACAATAATGACCAGCTAAAACGCTTCGATGGTGTGTTTAGGTATTCAAATGTAATTAGTAAAATAGACGGAAGTAACGTTGCTATTCTAAACTCTATTGTAAGAGTTAAAATGAAAAAGCGTATCATACCTACAACTTCCGCAGAAGCTAAGTATGATGTTATATACTCGTCTCCGATATATAATACACAATCAAATGAACAAATAATCAAATCAACTGAGTTTGTGCATAATGGAAACACTGGATGTACGCTTCGTGATCGTGTTAACGATGACGGTGAGCGTAGACTTCAAATTGTAAAAGGAAGTGGACTGACAGAGACTGTTATTGAGAATAATGCTGGTACAATCAATGTTACTTCTGGTAAGTTATCATTTACAGCAAGTATTAGCTCTTTTGACGGATCTTACATCGAGATTACAGCTGATCCAGATTCAAACGATCTTGCTCCTAAACGAAATGAATTGTTAACTATTCTTGTTGATGACTGTGTTATTAAAGGTGAAGTAGATACTATGATTACTGGTGGTACATCAGCAGGCGTTAATTATTCAACGACATCAAGGCATGAATAATGGATGAACACTATATAAATATTGACTCACATCAAGTGGATATTTCTTCATTGATTTCGGATTTAGTTCCGGAACATATTAATCAGACGTACCCAGATTTCATTGAGTTCTTAGAACTGTTTAATAAGTATTTGGTTTCAGAAAATCGTGCATCACACTACGTAAACCGTGTTGCAGATCAAAGAGACATTGATCTTGTTGAACAACAGTTTCTAACAAACCTACAGCAAGAGATCGGTATCTCTATACCACGTACCTTTGCTGCTGATCCTAGATTATTTTATACAAAGCTAGTTGACTTTTATCAATCTCGCGGTACACCCGATTCTATCGTATCTTTCTTTAATCTATTGTTTAATGATGAAGTTGAGATATATTTTCCAAAAGAAGATATATTCAGTCCATCTGATAATCCATGGACAGATTTTGCAGATGATGTAAAGGCAAATCCTGGTAGCTATCAACCAACAAATACATTTACTGTCTCTGGAACAACATCAGAAGTATCTGGCCAAGATGATAATAACTTTTGGCTATTATATAACACACCTATTGTATTTGTAAACGGTGTACTTAATAATACTTGGAAATCTAGTACATATTTTAGAACATATAGTGGTGATGATCCAGAAGATGAGGATAGCGTCACACAAACATTAGCGTATAAGCTTACGTTTACACCGGCATTATCAGATGGAGACGTAGTTAAAGTATATCGTTCAGGTTCAGGGTCAACTTCAAGATCTTTTTTATCTGATGATAAGAGAATTCAAGATTCATTTAAGTATCAGAAGTTCTCGTATATCCTTAAAACTGGTGCAAACATAGATCAGTGGAAAAACGCATTCAATAGGTTGGTACATCCGGCCGGATTTATTTTCTTTGGTGAGATTCTTCTCTTCATTGAGATACTTGAAAAAAGTCAAGCTGGCACTACTATGCCTTTCGATCAGCCTGGCTTACAACTTGGTGCTGGACTTCCAGTTCCAATTATTATACCTCCAGTAGAGATCAATGCTCAGGCAATTGCAACTCGTACTGGTCATGGTGTTGTCAGTTCAGACCTAGGCTATACTGTTGATTTAGCAACGGTATACTTTACTGAACAAATTATAAATGATAATACACGACAACAAAACAAAATAGGGCCGAAGCAATACTTAGAAGATTTAAAGTTCTTATTACCTAATCCAAATTCGAACTTTGCTGATTACACCATTTCTGAGGCTATAAATAAAACAATAGATATAAACGCGACTGCGGAAATTACTATATCAGACATTTAATAGGAGTCAAAATCAATGGCCGCCATTGTAACCCAAAACTTTAGGCTAAGAGCTGCTAAGCAGTTTGTAGCTGACATTGAAGCGGCAGCGAACAATTATTATTTGTTTGTTGGCCGTTCATCAGCGTGGACGGATGACAGTACACCCGATGCGCCTTTCGACAATACATATTCTCATACTACTGATGTATGGCAAAATATGACATCACTTAAGAAATTAGCTACTACCGATTTGCAGTTTGCTGCTCCTCGTTATCAGTGGATTTCTGGTACAACATATGCAGAATATGATGATCGTGATGCTACACTAGAATCTAAGAAATTCTATGTGATTACAGATAACAACCATATCATGCTTTGTATTAAAGCTGGTCCTGGAGCATCAACTACTAACCCAGATAATACTGGTGTTACTGTTGCTGGAGTTATTGATAATACTGCATCTGACGGTTATATTTGGAAATACTTATATACACTATCAACAACAGCTGCAAATAAATTCTTAACATCGGCATTTATTCCTACAGAAGATATTGCTTCTGATCCAGGTGCTGCATCAGCTCAGGCTCTTCAGGATCAATGGGCTGTAAAACAAGCTGCTATCGATGGTGCAATTTACAATATTAAACTTATTTCAGGTGGTACAGGCTATTCTGCTTCAGATAACTTTACAATTACGATCAATGGAGACGGTACAGGTGCTACTGTAGCTGATGCAAATGTTATTGTAGCAGGTGGAGTTATTACAAATATTCTTGTAAGTAATCCAGGTTCTGGATATACTAAAGCGAAAGTAACAATTGCTTCTGACGGTTCTGGTTCTGGTGCTACGGCAAGAGCTATCATGGGACCAAGAGAAGGTTATGGATATGACCCTCGTCAAGATCTTCGTGCGCATTATATCACTATTAACCAATCATTAACAGGCGATGAGAACGATACGTTTATTACTGGCAACGAATTTCGTCAGTTAGGTTTAGTTCGTAATCCGTTTAACTATGGCACAACAACAGTGGCATCTGCTGGTTCATTGCGAGCAACATACAGTTTGACATTATCAGGCCCTCCAGCTGCTGGTGAATTTACAAATGATTCAGTAATTGTTGGTAGCTCTACTGGAGCTAAAGGTATTATTGATGACTATGATGCTACAAACGGTATCCTATACTATCATCAAAACGAAACAACAGGCTTTACTGCATTTACTGCAAGTGACAATGTTAAAATCGATGGTACAAGTAATACTGCTAGAAATGTGACAGCTGTTGGTAATCCAGGCGTAGAACATGATTCAGGTGAAGTTGTCTTCCTTGAAAATCGTACTGCGGTTAACCGTGCAGATGACCAAATTGAAACAGTAAAACTAGTACTTGAATTCTAAGGAAAAATAATAATGGCAATTAAGTTTAACGTAGATCCATACTACGATGATTTCCAACAACCAGGAGCGGATAGTCTCACTCCTCAGGAAAAATATCATAAAGTACTCTTTCGTCCAGGGATTGCCGTACAGGCCCGGGAGTTAACACAACTCCAGTCTATGCTGCAAAATCAGGTTACACAATTTGGTAACCATATGTTCAAAGAGGGTTCACTTGTAATCCCAGGTGGTAACGCATATAATAACTATGCAGACTATGTTAAACTATCTTCTGTATCTACTACTGTTACAGAAGCCATGGTTGGAAAGCACTTTAAAAATGCAGATGGATTGCGTGCTAAAGTTATTGCTGCTGTTGCTGCAACTGGATCTGATGAAGATACTTTCTATGTAGTATATCAGAATTCAAATGGTACAACTAATACAGATAAAACATTTAGTGCATCTGATTCACTTACAGAACAAGTATACAATACTGCAACAAGTTCATATGATGATGGTACAATAACAGCTACTGTTGGTACAACAACTCCTACTGGTTACGGTGCATTAGTCCAAGTTGAAGAAGGTATTTACTTTATACGTGGCCATTTCGTAGTAGTAAAATCAGAAACACTTATTCTATCAAAGTATACTAACAACGTATCATTTGACGTAGGTTTAGAAATTACTGAAGCTGTAACAACTTCAGCTGAAGATGCTAACTTAAATGATAATGCAACTGGAACACCTAACTATGCTGCTCCTGGTGCACATCGTTATTCGATTAAGACTGAATTAAAAACTCAAGGTAACTTTGGTTCTACGATAGATAACTTCCTATTACTTCTACGTGTTGTAAATGGTAAAATTCAAAAGCAAGTTCGTGAATCTGATTATAACGTGATTGAAGACACATTAGCTCGTCGTACTTTTGATGAGTCAGGCGATTATACTGTTCGTCCGTTTAAAGCCACGATGAAAGAAGATACTGATGTAAATACTCCAGGAGATGCCACTAAATTAGTTGCTGCTATTGAGCCATCAAAAGCATATGTCCGTGGATATGAAATCGAGACACTTTCTACCACAAATCTTTCAGTAAATAAATCACGTGAAGCTGCATTATTTGAAGGTGCTTCTGTATCTTCGGTTATTGGTAACTTTGTAAAGCTAACTGCATCTACTGTAACTGGTTTGCCGGATACTATTACATTCGATACTGTTAATCTTAAGAATGCTACAAGTGGCGGTGGTACAACAATTGGTACTGCTAGGGTTCGTCAGATAGAAAAAGATGGAACAGACTTTAATGTATATCTTTTTGACATACAAATGTCTGGAAGTAATTCGTTTACTGCAGTTAAATCTATTCAGTCAACAAATCATATTAATGGTAATGTTACACTTGTTAATTCAAAAGCTGTACTAAGAGATCCAACAAGAAACACACTAGTATTCAAGCTTCCATTCAACCGAGTAAAAACTTGTGATGATGGAACTGGTGACTTTAACTATGTATATTTCTCTAATAAGAAATTCACTCCTGATACAGTATCTGCCGGGGAAGCTACGTTTACAACAGCTGGTTCTACTGAACTATTTGAACCATTTGATACCGATAACTGGATTCTTGCAGTTACATCAGGATCAAGTTCGGGTGATATTGTAACTCTGACAAGTGGAGATATTAATATTGCATCAGGATCACAGTCAGTAAATATATCTGGTCTTAGCTCCTTTGAGGGTGAGACTGTACAACTTATTGCTGGCATAAAGAAAACACTAGATCATGATTCTAAATCACTAACAAGTGATGGTTCGCAGAACATTCATCAAGTAGCATTTACTGATAGTGGTAATAATGCTGTAAAAACAGTAATTGAGGCTGGTGATTTACAGTTAGGTAAAGCTGATGGTTATCGCTTACTTGCAGTATATATGGCAGCCGACTTTACTACAGCAGCAGCTGATACAGATGTAGATGTAAAAGAATATTATGATTTTGACAATGGTCAAAAAGATAACTTCTATGGTATATCACGAATTAAAATTAAACCAGGTACTAACTTTAAACCAACTGGTGCATTACTTGTAAAGTATGAGTTCTTCTCACATGATGGCACAGGTGACTTCTTCTCGGTTGATTCATATAGCGGCTTAACAAACAGTGACGGTGCTGCAGTTACATATGAGGATATTCCTTCATATACTGTAAAATCTACTGGTGAAGTTATTGAACTAAGATCTGCTATTGACTTTAGGCCAAGAGTTAGCGATGCTGGAGTTAACTTTAGTGGGACAGGCGCAGTAACTAAATTAGTTCCTGAGCCAGCAACTACATTCACAACTGATATTCAATACTATCTGAATCGCCGAGATAAAGTATTCTTAGATAAGAATGGCGAATTTGGAGTTGTCCAAGGTGTATCAGGTCTAAATCCTGAATTGCCAGATGATCCAAAAGATGCAATGGTTCTTTATCATCTTCTTGTGCCGGCTTATACTCTTACTCCTGACGAAGTAGAGATTACTATCCTTGACAATAAACGTTATACAATGCGCGATATTGGTAAGATTGAGCGTCGTGTTAACACATTAGAATATTATACATCCCTTTCATTCCTTGAAAAAGAAGCTTCAGGTCGTCAGATCGTTGATTCAACTGGTGCATTACAGCGGTTTAAGAATGGATTTGTTGTAGACTCATTTAAATCATATAATGTGGCTGACGTAAAATCACCAGAATATAGAGCAGCTATTGATCCTGACGATGGAATTCTACGTCCACAGTTTGTTCAAGAAGCAACTCGTTTACGCTATGATGCATCTAGTTCAGCAGGAATACAAAAGACTGGTGACTTGGTTACATTACCATATGCTAATGCAGATCTAGTTAATCAGCCTCAGGCCTCTTCGCTAATTAACGTTAACCCATATGATGTATTTACATGGCAAGGTTCTGTAGATCTTTCACCATCATCTGATGAGTGGAGAGATACTCGTCGTCGCCCAAATGTTACAATTGATAATGCTGGTGTTACTGAAGCAATGCTTGACCAGATTAATGAAACAACATCATTTGGTACTGTATGGAATAACTGGCAGACACAATGGTCTGGTACACAGACTCAAACTGGAAACTGGGTTAAAACGCGTGAACGTGCTCAAGTTGGTCAAGGTTTGCGTCGATTTAGAACAATTACATCTACTACTACAGATAATCAAACACGCGTAGGTACAACTACAGCATTAGCATGGTCTACACAAGTTGAATCTCAAGGCGATCGTATTGTATCAATTGATATTGCACCATTTATTCGGTCTAGACAAATTTCGTTTAGCGCTACTCGAATGAAGCCAAATACTCAAGTATATGCTTTCTTTGATGGTGTTGCTGTAGCAGACTTTGTTAAAGAAGAGGCATATACTCTTTGGTCAGATAACAATACAAGCGTTGTTACAGGTCAAAATAATATTACATCTCACCCAGGTACTGCTGGTGCTCTAGTAACCGATGGAACTGGTAAAGTAACGGGTTCATTCTTTATTCCTAATAATGCATCGCGTCGATTTAATACAGGTTCTCGAGTATTCAGACTTACCGATTCACCAACTAATGCTACAACAAATTCAACTGAAGCTCAGTCAACATATACTGCTTCAGGTCTAATTGATAATGTTGAAGAAGTATTCTTGTCAACAAGGGTTCCTCGTGTTGAGCAGTCAAATGTTAGTGATAACCGTATCATTACGAATACACGTACACGTACGCAAGAAGGTTGGTGGGATCCACTAGCTCAGTCGTTCTTAATTGATGAAGTAGGTGGTGCATATATCACTCAAGCGGATATCTTCTTCGGTGAAAAAGATGACAATATTCCTGTCACTGTTCAGATTCGTGAAATGTCAAATGGTTTCCCATCACCTCGGATTGCTCCTTTTGGTGAAGTAGTTAAAGATGCAGCAGACGTTAATACTTCTGCAACAGGTGCTACTGCAACATCATTTGTATTTGAATCTCCGGTCTTCTTACAAGAAAATGTAGAATACTGTATCGTGATTCTTGCCAATACAAATAAGTATAAAGTATGGCATGCTGTAATGGGAGAAGATGATACTGCAGGTGTTAAGATTAATAAGCAACCATATGCTGGTGTTATGTTTAAATCACAGAATGCTTCTACATGGACAGCTGATCAGAATGCAGATCTTAAGTTTAAAATTCACCGTGCTGAGTTTACTACTGGAGCAACTGCTAATTTGGTTCTTAAAAATGATGAGCCAGAAAAAGTACAGCTCAGATATGATGCATTACAAATGACAACAGGATCCAATGTTGTTAGAGTATATCATGATGATCATGGATTCTTTAAGCATTCCAGTGTTAATTCAAGGGTAACCTTAACTGGTATTGCTAGCGCTGTACATGGAATTCCTGCATCTGAACTAAATGCTACTCATGTAGTAGATAACGTTGAGCAAGATTCTTATACAATTACAGTATCAACTAATGCTACTACAACAGGTATTGGCGGAGCTGGTACAGTAGTTGCAACTGATAACCGTGCATTCCAGGCATTCCAAGCAAATGTTCAACAAGTATTACTTAATAATACTAATATTACTTGGGCAGCTAAAACATCATCTGGCTTAGGACTTACTGAAACATCACGTACACCATATGTTCTTGATACTGCATTTAGTCCAATCATTCCAAATGAGACTATGTACACTGATACAACTAGGGTAATTGCTACTACTGATAATAAAAACTCTCCTACAATGTATGTAAGAGGTGCATTCACATCTACTAGATCAAATCTATCACCTGCAGTTGATCTTGAACGTGCAACAGTCTTTACAATTGGTAATAGAGTTGACAGACCTGTAGGATCAACAACTGCTGGATTTAACGTGGTCGCTGATTATGTAGCAGAGAATACTACTGAGACTGGTTCGGCCTTAGCTAAATATGTAACGAAAACGGTATTACTTGATGAAGCTTCATCTACATTGAAAGTGTTTATTGATGTTGCACGACCTAATAATACTGAGTTTGATGTTTACTATAAATCTGCTGAAGATGAAACAACTATAGAAGCTACACCTTGGGCTCTTGCCACTCCAGATAATCCTATTCCTGTTAGTGACATTGAAGAGTTTAAAGAAGTAGAATGGTCAATTGATCCTGCAGAAGACTTTAAAGCTTTTGCTCTTAAGATTGTTATGAAATCAGAAAATCCAGCCTTTGTACCACAAGGGCAAGCACTCAGAGCGATTGCACTTGTATAATGAGTAAGCAAACACATATCCCAGTTGAAGGGAATCCTGGATTATACCGGGATTCTCGTTCTGGTGCTATTATAAATAAGAATAGATCTGCTGCGCAGAAAGCTAGAGAGGCCAGAAAGAGGTTTCTTGATAAAGAAAATAAAATAGAAGAGTTACAATCAGAGATGCAAGAAATTAAAGGTATCTTGAAACAACTATTAGAGAGAATGTAAATGGCCATTGTTAAGATTCAAAACACTAATACGTTTAACGAGTGGCGTATTAAAACCAATGAGATTGGTAGTCAACTCGGAGATGTAAGTGGCATAGTTGATAATAACGCTACTACAACATTCACTGCACTTAACGGTATTAACGCTAATGACTTTGTAGGATCTGCTGCTACATTTACCGTAACAAATACTGCAGGAACATATGGGGTTACCGTTACACAAGCTGGAACCGGCTATGCTGATAATGATACTATTCTTATTAAAGGATCTGATCTAGGCGGTGTAGATACAGTTAACGATGCTACTATTACGGTTACTGGCCAAACCGGTGGTAATATTGATACTGCTACAATTGCAGGAACAGCGGCCGCTACCCTAGCTACTGAAGTTAAATTTGTGCAGGACTATGTAGATCCTACACAAACCTTAAATACTACAGCTACTACTCTTGCAGATGCTATTAATGAGCATGAAGCAAATCTTGGTACAATGTCTCTTACGACTACTGGTACTAATGTAACTGCTGCTATTAATGAGCTAGATGCTAAACAAGGCAATGACACGCTTGATACTGCTTCATCTACTTTGACCGGTGCTATTAATGAGCACGAGTCAGACATTGGTAATATGTCTCTTAATACAACTGCAAATGATTTAACTGCAGCTATTAATGAAATTAAAGTTACTGCTGATGATGCACAGTCTGAAATCGGTGGAGACATGTCTACTGATTATGACGGTGATGACACAAACATTATTACTGCTCTTAATAATCTATTTGCGGCAAGTAGCGTATCTACTCTAAATACTGAATATGTTAGACGCGATGGTGTAGGTGATTTAACTGGACTATTAACATTAGATAACTTAGGTGTTTCTTCTGGTTCAGATAATATGCTAATTAAAACTGGTGCATCTGATGTAACACGAATTACTATAAGCGCTTCTAATGGTAATGTTGGTGTAGGTAAAGCTCCAGGTACATATAAATTTGATGTACAAGGTTCTGCTAATGCTACCACTCTACGATATGGTGGAGAAGATACTGATACACGTTATTTACGTGCAGGCGGTGGTGCTGGCGGTGTTACTGCTATTACTGTTGGACTAGATCTTCAAGGCGCAAACGAAATATCAGGTGATCTTACAATTGGCTCAGAACTAGTTTTTGATGCTGATGGATTTACATTCTCTGAGTGGTCTCAAGACTTAGTAGGTGCAATGTTTACTGGTAATGCTGAATCTGGTGGTATCACAGCGGTATATAATGATGCTACAGGTAAAATCACATTAGGTATCGGTAATAATGCTCACTCCCATACAGTCGCTAATATTAGTGACTTTACAGAAGAGGTTCAAGATGCTGTAGGAGCAATGATTTCTGGTAATACCGAATCTGGTATTACTGTAACATATAATGATACTTCTGGTAAGTTAGACTTTAATGTTGATGATCCAGAAATCTCATTGACAGGCCCTGTAACTGGTTCTGCTACAATGACAAATCTTGGCAATGTTTCAATTGCTACTACACTAACTGCTGATCCTACTATTACACTTACTGGTGCTGTTACTGGTACAGCGACTATGACTAATCTTGGTAACGTAAGCATTGCTACGACTGCTACTGCTGACCCGACAATCACATTAGCCGGTGATGCTAGTGGTTCCGCTACTCTTACAAACTTGGGTAATGCCACATTAACAGTTACAATTGCAGATGATTCACATAATCACACAACAGCTAATATTGACGACTTTACAGAGAATGTACAAGATATTGTCGGTGACATGGTTAATCCTACTAATACTGAATCTGGTATTAGCGTAACATATGATGATAGCAATGGCAAACTGAACTTTGATGTTAACGATCCAACAATTACATTAACAGGTGATGTTACTGGTACAGCTACAATGACTAACTTAGGTTCAATTAGTATTGCCACTACTGCAGCAACCACGACAGTGTTAAATGTATATAATGTTTCTGGCACTCGCGTATTCCCATAGGATTATAATTAATGTCACGACCTTTAGTAATAAACGGTGCCACTACACCAAAGTCGCTTATAGAAATTGCGGATAACAAGATTTTTACCCATGCATGGAGAATTCTTGACGAGTTTCAATCTAGCGATACTAATACCGGAAGTGTAGGATTGACAGGAGGGACTATTCCTTCGGGAACAACTGCTATTGGAACCTTTGTAGATACTAGGCGTCAGTCTGGCCCTGGTGCACATCCGGTTGGTACTGAAACTTATAGTACAACATCAACGTTTTTTCAATACAATGGTACTGAAACAGAAGATTATGTGCGGCCATTAAAATGGGATTCAACTTTAAATGGGATTAGAGAATCATCAAATAGTGATTTAGATTCTCATCTTATCGCTCAGGCATTATCATTTTTAACATCTACAGCCGATAACTATGGTTTAGGACAATACAGATTACAACCAAGTTCACCGACAGGTGGCACATGGGAGAACATGGGTTCTATCACAGATCGTATTACTAATAGTAATGGAACTGTGACAGAAAATATTACAAAACTTTGGAAGAAAACTTCACAATCTGGCACATTTAATACAAGTGTAAGACGCCCACTTAAAATTGATACAAGTACTACACCTGATTCAATAAAAGAAATGACTGATGATGAGATAAAGGGATTAGTTAAACGATTTAGTAATAGAATTATAGAATCTGGCATTGGCACATATGTAGTACAAGAAGACGCTCCTGCTTCTGGAACATGGATAAGAAGCGGTGACGCATTTCACGACGACAGAAGAACAGTAGCTGATGCAACTTATACTGGATCTTATACTGGGTATTACGCAGGATCTAGAACATATTCGGGAACATATACAGGAAATTATAGTGGAACATATACAGGAAATTATACTGGCACAGCGTATGCCGGTAGTTATCTTGGGCCTGGTACCGCCTTTTACGGAGGTTTTGCTCGGGCAGTAAATATGTACTACGTTGGATATTATGCAGCAGTATATACTGGTAATTATACTGGTACATATACTGGCAACTACGACGGATCTAGAACATATTCAAATTCGGGTTATGCCGGAGCTTATTCTGGAGATTACACCGGAGCTACTGTACAAACTGGAACCGAAAGCATATCAAATGTTAGCCTATGGATGAGGACATCATAATGGAAAATAGAGAAATTAAATACCCGATTTGGGCAAATGAAGAAAAAACAAAAGTTAAGTGTCAGTTCCATTACGAGAATGGAGACCGCCTTGAAGCTTCTGTTATGGATACCGAAGCTGGTAATCCTGATTGGGCAGAACTTATGGAAACTTTCGGAGTAGAAGGTATAGATGCATCTCATGCAATACACTTAGAAGAACGTAAGAAGGCTGCTGAGTTACACGAAGCTAATAAAAAAGAAAAAGAAGAAACAGAAAAAGCCAGTATCCTATTTGCTGCTAAATTAGAAGCATTTGAAATAGATGAGGTAAAAGCTTCTAAAGATCGCGCATTAAAATCACGTATTAGAAAAGCTTCTAGTATTATGGAAATCACCACATTTACAACTTTAATTATTATGAAAGAACTTGATACAGATGAAAAATCCAAAACAACCAAATAACGGATTTATATATGTGGCATCAGTTAAAAAGAAATTTTTAAGTGGTGCGATATATTCTGCAATATCATTAAAAGATTATTATCCCGATGCGCATATAACTTTATTTACTATTAAAGAGTGGGTAACAGATGATCTATATAATATATTTGATAATGTTGTTTTCGAAGATGTGCCAAACAATAAAAGAACGAAGCTCTGGGCTCTAAGTAAAACCCCCTATAATACCACAATATATCTTGATGCTGATACAGAAATTCAGCATCAAGATATTTGTTTATTGTTTGATCAGTTTAAAAATAACGCAGATATTATGATTACAAAGATAAGGCCTTATTCTGGTAAGATATCAGAATTTCCTGGTGGAAATCTTACTGATCATTGTGGAATGTTTGTATATAAGAAGAACAATAAGACTATGCAATTTATGGAAGAATGGTATGCTAGATATCTAAGGCAAGAATCTGGAGATTGGCAGTGGGATACTGCTCTATATCCAGAAGAGTTACGCCCATGGGATCAATGGACATATTGGTGGCTTCAAAATAAAACTGATTTAAA
>FZLS01000084.1 GCA_900197625.1 Rhodobacteraceae bacterium Water-Bin34
GCAGTAACGTTTGGATTATATTTAAAGAATACATCTAAATAGACATACGTATATTTAGGATCTACAATTTCTGGAGTAATAGAAACAACATTCTTTGGCTTTAGATACTGAGAAATGATTAGTGTCTTATCAGCTTCTGTTACGACTTCAGCATCTTTAGGTTTAATAGAAATATAAACTTTACCATAATCTGGCGGATCATTATCTTCTCCACCCCATACAGTAATAGCATCGATGTTTGCATAGTTATTCTGAATAATTGTTTTATAATCATCAGGCGTAACAGCACGGTTCTGAGAAACAAAGGATAATGGAGCATTAAATTTAATTGACTCAACATCTTCTTTTGAGGAACCACCTTGCGCCTTTTGATTCACTGTAAGTGTTACATCAGTATTACCCTGAATAGTCCCAGATAAAGCAAATACTGAAGCACCGTTTGCTGCATCATTATCGGTTACCAAAGTTTCAAGTTGAATAATATTACCGTTATCTAATTTTTGTCCAAGAACTCCATCACCAAATTTGACTTCATAAACACCTGTTCTACTTTCCTCAAGGAAATATACCTTTGAAGTAGCCGTTACTTCTGTAACGTTAACCACAGATTCAAATGTCTCTTGGGAAGTATTAGTATCTGATGCCTGTACTTTAACAGTAAGTTCAGATGTAACAGCATTTGCAAACGGGATTAAATATGCTTCTGCGGAATCTTTATCAAATACATATTCAGTATTTTTATATGATCCCTGAAGAATTCTTACATTACTAAAAATGTATTCTCCATTTGAATTAATAGTCGTTGTCAATGTTTGATCGTTAACAAACTTATATGACACTCCGTCAATAGTAGAAGTAAATACCGTACCCTTAGCCATAGTCAAAGGAAGATACGTGTTATCATCAGATAACACCCCAGTAGGATTATTTACTTTTACATCAATATATGCCGCAGCAGGATATGAAGAACGTGGCGTATAACCAAGCATCTTAGCATGCGATACAACTGAAGGTCGTAATCTAGCAGAATCTAAGAATGTTTCGTTAATTGCAAAGTTAGCATTAATTGCATTATAGTGTGTGACATATGCCATAACATCAAGAAGCGAGCTAAGAGCAGAACCTTCAAAGTTATAATCTTCAAAGGTGTCTTGTTCTCTCATAAATGTTTTTAGGTCGGCTTTGATTGTATCAAAGTCCATTTCCGAAACTTTAAGACGGTTTGTATCTGACATTTATCTGAGCCTCTCAATAATGAATTCTATGTCTGTAGTTAAATTTTCTGGTGACAGTATTTGTACTTCTAATTTTAAATTTAATGCATTACGATATGATAGATCTGTAACATCTACGCTAAGAACTTTAACCCTCGGTTCATAGTTACGAAGAGTATTAATAATTCTTTCTTCCATCTCTGCCTCAACAATAGAGTCAAATGGTTCGAATAGAAACTCTGTTAATGATCCGCCAAAATCAGGATCAAAGAATTTCTCGCCACGTCGCGTAAGCAATATATTACGTACAGACTGTTTTACAGCTTCAACATCACGTTTAATAGGAACATCCTTTGTTACTGGATGTTTCTTAAACGGAAAGTCAAAATCTGAATAAGGTTTTGTCCGAGCTCTAATATTTGAATCTACTGTTGCCATACTTCTATTTATACCTTAATTCGCG
Source organism: Rhodobacteraceae bacterium Water-Bin34 (assembly GCA_900197625.1). Classification (GTDB taxonomy): domain Bacteria; phylum Pseudomonadota; class Alphaproteobacteria; order Rhodobacterales; family Rhodobacteraceae; genus Amylibacter. Next base: position 1,678 of record FZLS01000084.1, read on the forward strand.
GAGACTGTGCCCGCACCCGCAGTTAATGTGATACCACAACCATATGCATCACCTACTCTTGCAAGTGCTTTACTGTTAACAAATACATTTGGTGAACCAGCAGATAGCGTAGTTACATGCGGAACACAACCTGCAGCTGGTGGAACTGCTGGATGTGATGTATTTGTGTCGGTCACTCTATGAGCAGCAAGGCTTTCAATAAAAACATCACCTGATGCACTATCAGCAGCAGGTACTACTCCACATTCATGGACCGATACAGGATCCGTTGTTCTACATGCTTTAGGCATTATGCCATTATCCCTCTTAGCCATGATGGAGCATTAGCAGCTCTGCCGCCTGAACCCCAATATTTCGCAGATGCTAGTGCAACAGTATTACCAGGTGAGATATCAACATGCATACCAACTCCGCCCATATAACCTGATCCAGCTCCAATTGATAATGCGCCAGCAGCTTTAGCAGCAGCTGCAAAATCAGATGCTTCTGCTACATTGCTTACCATTGATAGACGGCTACCATTCTTATACAACCAAATATCGGCAGCATAACCATCATCATGTCTATGAGAACCAACTGTACCTGTTGTTTCATCTTGACCACCTGAGAATATAACAACATCTAGTCCTGCAGAATTAGCAGCAGATTGTAATATATTTTCTAAAGCAGGAACAAGTTTTAGTCTACGTGTTGCGGCAGAGTTTCTATATGTCACTGTACCGCCATTTGCGCCTTCAACCACGGTTCCATCTGTTGCTGGATTCACATTAGAAGGAGCAACAGGTGTAGATGTTTGTGCTTGTGATGATTGATCTTTGCGTGGCACTGTTACGCCATCAGACGTTTGTTGTGAATAAGATGTATTACCATCAGGTTCAACTACAGAATATAATGGAGACTTTAGTTGTACATCAACATCGTTATTCTCAGAAATGTCAGGTTTAAACGTAGCCGTCTCTTCATCGCTATAATCAAGGAATGAAGCAGGTGTTGCCGAAGCTCCTGATTTATTAAGATCAATTGTAGAACCAACAAGATCCATAGCACCAATAGAAGATACTTTAAATGTGCCTGTTGCTGCTATATCAATGTCTCCTTTAGAAGACATTTTAATATTACCTGAACTATGAATATCTAAAGTGCCATCTGTCTTTACATTGATATTACCTTGTGAATCATGGAATGAATTACCAAATGTTTTTGTATATAAGTTACCTTCAACTGTTGTATACATGTTGGCTTTTGTTTCTGCTCTAATATTACCAAACGAAGATATAGTAGTAGTACCTTCAACTAAGGCTTCTAGATTACCACCGACATTAATATTAGCATTATCAGTTACATTGATCTCAAGTTTTTGTGATGAGTTAAAATGTTTGCCGCTATGCACAACCATTGAACCATCAGGATGGATTTCGATAAAGGCTCCCGTACGGTGGTATACGTGTACACGCTCACTCCCGGGAGTATCATCCATTTCAATCATATGACCAGATTCAGAATGAATTACTCTATTATATGGATATTTTGCTTTATATGGATCTACAGGTTCGCTGCCTACAGATTGTTTAGCTATATCATTTACACCACGAGCTCGCCTTGTAATATCAGATTCGTCAATCTCACGCGGGAATGTTCCTACAGGATCTGCAAATCCGTTTTCAGGATTTGGTTTAGAATCAGGAAATCCGCTTACAGATCCCATAACAATAGGTGACTGTAATTCTTTATCAAGAAACTGTACAACAACCCAAGAACCCGGAACAAGGAAAGGCGTCTGACCTAATCCAGAAGTACCAGGTGTAGTTGTTGGATTCATAACAGGAGCCCAGGGTAAAGCAGATGTAGGAATGTCATTAATCTTATCTGAACTGTGTATACCGAATACACGTACACGTACTCTACCCATTTCTTTTGGGTCATTACGATCTTCTACTATACCAAAATGTAACATTACTTACCTCCGCCTCCACGATTGCCTTTAGGCTTTGATAGGCCTTCACGTATTAATTCCATAGATATTGTATAATCCTCACCTTTAATATAATGGCGAAGTCTAGATATAATATAAACTCCGGAAAGTAGTTCATCTTTTAAAACTTCACCTTCTAATGGAGGTAAGTTCGGCGGAATAACAAGATTAACGCATTTTCCGACTCTGTAATTTTCTGGATCAGAATCTGCATAAGCAGAAACACGTACTATATTGTTCAACCTGTTTAGTCGAGATCTTCTTTTAGTTAATGCCATTGCATCTGTTTGTGTATTCAATTCAGTTACACCTTCGCTTTCAAATGCGATCGGATTATGTAACTCAATTGATATCGATGTTTTTAGCAAATTAGAATCTAATTTTTGTTCATCGACCTCATATAGTTTATAAGGATCTAGATCCGCAATAGTTTTCGCTTGTTGCTCATAGTTAAATGAATTTTCAGAATAGCTGTGATTTGCAATATTAAGACGAACAGTATTATTAATAAGAGAACCGCTGCTTAATAGTCGTAGGGTATCAGCTGTCTTGTCAATACTATAACTATACATTCTACCTAAAGTATTAGGTGTATGTCTAGATCCTTGTCCTATATCATCTTTATTATTTGACATAGTTTTAGTTAGAACTGGAAGCTGATCTTCTTTAGTTTCTTCTAACATATTTTGCATTGATTGCAGAATAGGTTTTTCGCCAAATAAATTTTCAAATAAGAAATATGGAGTTCCATCATCACCAAAGGTTTTTTTAATTATCTGAGAAATTGCAGCATACGGTTTACAAAATGGAAATACTACATTATGTGCACTGCCTGACGGAGATTTAATTTCTATTTCTTCTTTAAAAAAATTAGTATGCACTTGTTGTATAATATCTGATGCTAATCCTGTATAAGACTTAGAAAATAAAGATACCGCATTTGTTAAATGCTTTTTTGATGTAAGTGTTAATACTACACCTGCAGCATTATTAACCATCTGCTCTATACCTTTTACTCTGGTACATGCAAAAGTCTTTTCTACTTTATGACCACGTCTTGTAAATGATATTTTAACTTCTTCCTGGCCAATAATTGGAAGGGCTGTAACCAAACCAGAGTTATCGGCAAATTTTAACTCACCATGAATAAAGGGACTATCGATTGCTTCAAACAAAGAAATTTCTATTATAAGATCTGTGATTTCGACTTCAGCAACACGAGTAATAATAGAAACTTTAAGATCTCGGTGTTTTTTAGGAACCGAATCTTTTAGGTCATTACCCTGCCTCGCATTATAATTAGGTGGTGGCATATTATGCGTCTCTCATAGATTTTTCAAAGGCATCTACTACTTCGCCAATGAATTCTGGTTTAATAACTTTGATACGAGACTTAATTAGATTAACTTCATTTTCTTCTTCAAAGTTAGTAACAGGACTTGTCCCTGCAGTACGCCTACGAGTTCTTTCTTTTGTACCATCATCTATATGATAATTAGGAGCATATGCTGCCTTAACAATAGATGTACATGCTAGCGTGTTTCCTACCCGTGCAATATCTTCAGAAGCTGTACTATTGGAAGCTGTAAGTGTTATAGACTCGCCTGCTGTTCTAAAGTTAGCAACTGAAGTTTTATTTTGTTCTATTTGAATGTAGCCAAGAGTTGGGTATATAGCAATAACCGTACCAGTAGCATTTGACAGAGAACCGGTTACTGTTCCTCCTACAACAAATTTCCCAAATCCTTCTTCATTTGCATCAAAGATTGCAGCTAGGCCAATGTATTCTGCTTCTGCAAATTTACGCAATGACTCAGAGCTTTTAGGCCAATCATGCCAGTAATTTTGAAGTTCATTATTAACAATAAAAAATGTCCAATAATAATCTGGAGTTCCATACAAATTTTGTGATACTGTATCTGGACGCTCGCCGTCTTGAATGTTATAATAAGAATAGAATGCGACATTGTCAATATTCTTTGTTATGATAGTAGAATACTGTGCAAGGTTTTTAATTTCTCTATTAATACCTGATGCATCAAAGTCATATTCAACTGTAGAAAAATTATTAAAATAAGCCATTAGAATCCATCCTTAATATTTTTCTGAGTAAGCGGCATTAATTCCTGGAATGATAATGTTAAACCAATTTCAACTGGACGATTCCCACGTTTAAAGTATGACATACTATTAGGATTAAATTGTGTACTAGCATTAGTTAAAGCAGACTCTGCGATTTTTGGAATACCGTCTACGTTTTTAAATTTAATAGTAAATACTTCTGGAAAATTAAACATTAAATCATTCGCACTTAAAGTAGGATACATACGCTCCCTAAAGTATTGTATGATCTTAATTGTCTCATCTGATTCTCTTGCAGAAGTAGGTATCATATTAAACGTAAAAGAAAACTGCCTTACACCCGGAGCTCTAAATAACATAAATTCATTGGGATTTGTAATATTCTGCATGCGTTTAGCTCTTACGGCTTCTACAGCTGCACCAGCTGAAGATGAACCAACACCACCTATTACTGTTCCAGGTGCACCACCCAGTGCGTTACCAATAGTTGCTGCTGCAGCTTGCGTTGCTGCCGCTGCACCAGTAGATGCGATATTTCTAATATCTTCTGCGCTATAGTCGTTATTATCACTTAGTAAGTTTTCTGCAACACCTCCAAGTAAACCAGGTGAAGCGGATTCATACCTCATAATATCTGCAACTTGAAAGCCTGGAGGCATATACAATGCACACGATTTATTATCAGTCAGTGTTGTTTGAGTGGCTGCTGCTTTATATTTTGCTCGGTGAGACGTAAACAAAATAAAAGGCGTGCCTCTCCCCTGTACATCAATCGGATATCGAAGTGCCATAAATAGCTCCATATAGTTTAAAATCTTATAAGGTTATTTATATGCCCAGAATGACATACAAGGGGAAATATCGCCCTAAAAACCCACAAAAGTATAAGGGAGACCCTACCACAATAGTATATCGATCATTATGGGAACGAAATACCTTTAGATGGATTGATGCAAACCCAGATATTACCGAATGGAACTCAGAAGAAGTAGTAATCCCATATAGATGTGCAACTGATAAACGCATGCACAGATACTTCGTTGATGTATATTACAAAGATAAAACAGGTGCCACATACTTGGTTGAGATAAAACCTAAAAAGGAAACTATGCCGCCGAAACCTGCGTCTCGTAGATCAAAGAGGTATATATCAGAAGCAATGACATATATCAAAAATCAATCTAAATGGGAAGCAGCAGAAGAATTTTGTGCTAATCGTGGCTGGCACTTTGTGATATGGCATGAAGATGTTCTTAAATCTATGGGCATAAAGATCCTGAAATAACGTATAAATAGTATTATGGAAAATTCACTATTTCACAAATTAGAGATTGAGGCATACCGTAAAGGTTTGCAGGCCAGATCTTTAGAAGCACGCCGATGGTTTCGAGGTAAGACCAAAGAACTATCAGGCGTGAATCGCAGGAAACTACTTAGAGATCCTGCGCTAGAGAGAAAGAAACGTCCTGTACCCGGTGATATGTATATGTACTTTTACGATCCTAAACATCGTAAGACATTGCCGTATTATGATGCCTTCCCTCTTGCTATTATGGTTGAGCCGACACGTGACGGATTCTATGGATTAAATCTACATTATCTTTCACCTATGCTTCGTGCAAAGTTTTTAGATAAACTTATGGAAACTGCAAACAATAATAAATTTGATGAAACAACACGACTCAATGTTAACTATAACATACTTAAGTCTGTTTCGAAGTATCGTGAATTTCAGCCATGCTTTAAACGCTATCTAACTAAAGGTATTGAAGGTAATGTTGCACGTGTAGAACCACCTGAGTGGGACATTGCAATCTTTCTTCCGACCGAACAGTTCCGTGGCAAGAATAAGACGCACGTATGGGGCGCTTCGAAAAGGATGATATAAATGGCATTACCTGCTGGCATTGATACATTAAAGTCAACAATCGGCCGTAGAGGTGGATTAGCAAAGGGCAATAGGTTTGCTCTTTATATTTCTCATCCTGCAAAGAAACCATCGCTAATTAATAATGATATAGAAGGCATTTTAAATAATGCTGCACGATCATTAATTAGTGGAGGCAGCTTATCTTTAAAAAGCTTTATTGAAGATCCTCGTGATATGTATCTGCTATGTGAATCTGTAACTATTCCAGGTCGACAAATTGCCACACAAGAACATTTTACAGATGTAAAAGCAATTAAAAAGCCATATGCATATATGAATGAAGATGTCAATATGGTATTTCATTTAACAAATGACATGTATATATGGAACTTTTTTAATTCATGGCAGCAAGCAATTATTGATCCTGCGGGAAACAGAACAGTATCTTTCCTTGATGATATTGGATCAGAAGTACTAATTCAAATAATGGGAAATACTGATTACATCCCAGTCAAAACAATTAAACTAAAGAATGCTTTTCCTACTACATTAGGATCAGTAGAACTTTCTAATACAGCAGAAAACCAAACTCTTCGTTGTAATGTTACAATGTCATATGAGGATTGGGAAGAAGTTGGAACACTTGACGGCTTTACTAATCTAGCAGGCCGCGCAACGGATCTTATAAGTAACTCAGTAAACCTTGTAAGAAACATTGGTAAATTATTCTAGGAGTGATGTGAAATGGCTTTACCAAAGCTGAATACGCCAAAATATTATACAAAGGTACCGTCTACTGGTGCTGATGTAGAATTTAGACCATACCAGGTCAGAGAAGAAAAAATGTTAATGATCGCGTCAGAGTCTCAAGACGAACGACAGGTTGTTGGCGCAATGAAAGATCTTATTGACGCATGCACATTTGGTGCAGTTGATATTACTAAATTAACAATGTTTGACCTTGAGTATCTCTTTGTTAAACTACGTTCTAAATCAGTAGGTGAATCTACTACTATTGGAATGAAATGTAAATCATGTGAACATAAAAATGAAATTAAGTTTTCGCTAGAAGATGTGTATGTGAATACTGCCGAGGACCTAAATTCTACTATTGAATTAAGTGACGGAATAGGGGTTACCATGAAATATCCGGGCATCAATGATGTTATGGATATTGGCGGAGACCTAAGTGATGTTGATAAAATGATGGGAATGGTTCGTGCTTCTATTGATACGATCTATACTAGTGAAGAAGTCTTTAATGTAAAAGAACAATCAACAAAAGAAGTTGATGAATTTATTGACTCACTTACATCAAATCAATTTCAAAAGATTCGTGAATATTTAGAAGATATGCCGACAGCACAAATTAATCTTAATTTTGATTGTGAAAATTGCGGAGATAAAAACGAGCATGTGGTTAAAGGCACAGCAAATTTTTTCTAATTGCCCTCTCCCATGATTCGCTTGTTAACCATTATCAAGTGAATTTTAATATGATGCAGCATCATCAATATAGCTTGCAAGAGTTAGAAGAGATGCTACCTTGGGAAAGAGAAGTCTATGTTACTATGTTGTTAGAACACTTGAAAGAAGAGAGCGACAGGCAAAAACAACAACAAAGAAGATAGCTGGTGAAGGCGCTAAAAAGGAATAAGAAATGAGTTTAGCTGAATTAACTAATCAGATGGAAGAAAATAACCGGGCTACGTATGAGGTCGAAAGGCACACACGTAACGCGCGGGCACATCTATTAGAAATTAAAAAAACAATGGCGGTTTCAGTTGAAACTCAATCCATTATAGCGCTTTCGATTAATAATCTAGTAGAAGTATTAACTGGTAATCGCCTAGCTGAACTAGAAGAAAAGCGTGAGATGCTAAGACTTCTTCAAGGTCTAGGAAGTAATAACGACGACAAAGAAGGTCCTGATCAGTTTCAAGGTCCTGATGGTACCGGGAGTCTTATGGCTCTTGGCACAGGATTAGCTGCTGCAGCTCTTGCACTAGGCGCTTCTCTTGGTATGCTTCAAGGTCAAGTAAAAGCCATCAAAGCTTATACTAAAGCTTTAACTCCTGCATCATTTACAGACTTAATTGATGATATGAAAAAATCATGGAAAACAAGAATAGCCTCAGTTAGGATAGGGATCAATACTCGTATTACTTCATTAGGTACTAGTATAGGATTGCTACTCGATGATTTTAAAGGTAAATTTGCTATAAACCCAGATAGTGTTTTAGGTAAACAAATAGGAAGAGTTAAAGGCATTTTTAGCATCTTAGGTCAGCGAATAAAAAATATAATTACTCCTATTTCAACTGCTTCAACTATAATCAAAGATAGTATTATGGGACCAGCAAATAAAGTAAGATTCTGGTTTAATAGCGTTGCAGCTAAAGTTAAAAGATTTGGTGGAATTGTTACTAAAATTGCTGGAGTTGTTGGTAAGGTATTTGCACCGATTGCGATTGTTACTACAGCATGGGAAACAATTACTGGTATTATCGAAGGATGGAAAGAAGAAGGTTTTCTTGGTGGACTTAAAGGTGGTATCGAAGGCTTCGCAACGTCTCTAATTACTATTCCTCTGGATCTAGTAACAGATTTGGTTGCATGGGTATTAAAAAAATTCGGATTTGATAAAGAAGCAGAATTGCTAAAAGACTTTTCTTTTACAACGTTGTTTACTAACTTGCTCGATGGTCTATTTGAATTTATATCTAGTGCAGTCGATTGGGTTAAAACATTATTCACAGATCCTGTTACAGCTATTAAAACATTATGGCAAGGTTTATATGGCGAAGAAGGAATAATTAATACTATAGTTTGGAAACCCATATCTAAAGCAGTTAATTGGATTATGGAAAAATTCAGCTGGAAAGACGATGATCCAAATGCACCAGACTTTGATTTATACACATACGTCGGTGAAGTATGGAACGATGTAGTAGATAAAGTAAAACAAGGCTTTGAAGACTTTGGTAATTGGGTAGCAAGTATACCAGCTAAATTAAAACTTATGGCTGTTAAAACTATAGATGCTGCTACACCTGATTGGCTAATTGATATGTCAGATGATATTGCTGCAGCTGAGGCTGCTGTAGCTGCTTATTCAGTACCAACATCAGGTGCAGAGCTGGCCACGACAGAAGCTACTATTGCCGATACAGTGGCTGCTAATGCTGGAATGAATGGTCCTCCTGGAACTGGTGGAAACTCTACAGTACAGCTTGG
>FZLS01000050.1 GCA_900197625.1 Rhodobacteraceae bacterium Water-Bin34
GCTTTTGAACATGCATCCAAATATTTAGCAGATGTTCCAAAATGTGTTACTTTCTCTTCTGCAACAATATTGGCCAACCTATTACCATCTGGAAAAAAAGGGGATCCATCAAATAAAACCAATGTTGCCCCTGAAGCCAATCCAGTAACCATCCAGTTCCACATCATCCAACCACAGGTGGTAAAATACATTAACTTATCATTTATTTTTATATCTGATTGAAGTTGATGTTCCTTAAGGTGCTGCAGCAATGTTCCTCCAACAGAATGAACTATACACTTTGGTAAGCCCGTCGTTCCAGATGAAAACATGATAAACAACGGATCATTAAAATTTACTCTTTCATAGAAAATCTCTTGAACAGTAAAAGATGCAATATAATCATTCCATAAAATACCCTTTTCACCGATAGAAGATATGTCTACGTCCTTATGATTTAATGGAAATACAATAGTTTTCTCAATACTTGGGACACTAGAAGTTAAATCTGCCGCAACTTTGATGTTTGATATTTCTTTTCCATTGTATTGATACCCATCGGCACAAAATAAAATTTTTGGCTCTATCTGACTAATCCTATCGAGTGCAGCATTTAGACCAAAATCGGGAGAACATGAGCTCCAGACTGCTCCAATGGATGAAACTGCTAACAATGCAACTATTGTATAGGGTGAGTTTGGTACGATACCTGCGACCCTATCACCTTTTTGGACGCCAGATTTGCGTAATGATTGTTGAAGCAACGATACTGAATTATGTAATTCCTTCCAAGACCATTCAGTGCGTATCCCACCTTCATCATGAAAAATAATCGCAGGGCCATTATTTGGGGAATTTAATACATTTTCTGCATAATTTATTTCTCCATTTGGAAAAAACTTCGCATTCATTATTTCTTTATAAGGAGTTAAAATGACATCACCCTTTGTACCTTGTATTTTAGCGTAATCCCAAAATACAGACCAAAAGTTTTCAATATTTGTGACGGACCAATCCCATAATGCATCATAGTCATCAAAATTTCCCAACTTAGATTTTTGTAAATATTCACAAAAACTAGTCATATTCGCTTTTTTAACTCTTTGATTACTGGGTCGCCAAATTGGTCCTTGAATATCTATGTTCATTTATAAAAAAAATTCCTTAACCTATTTTTCACATTACATACGGACAGAAAAATTTTATGTCCATAATCGAATTATAAATCATTATTAGCATTCAAAACAAAATAAGGTCAAAATTTGATGTAGACTGAGAACTTGATCAGTGATTATGGTTATTCTCAAGGATTGGAGCCTTTTATGTTTTTAAAAAATGCATGGTATGTTGCAGCATGGGCAGATGAAGTTTCACACGATTTAAAACAAATTACTGTTTTAAATCAAAAGATATGCATTTTTAAATCTCAATCTGGAGATTTTGTTGCATTAGAAGATGCATGCCCACACCGCAAATTACCATTATCACAAGGCCGAATAAAAGGTGACACGGTAGAATGTGGCTATCATGGCCTCACATTTGATTGTTCAGGAAAGTGCGTATGGGCACCTGGTCAAGGCAATATTCCTTCAAATGCGAAAGTTCATTCGTACCCATTATATGAAAAATATGGATTAATTTGGATATGGATGGGCAATACTGCCTTAGCTGATCATCAAGACATTTTTGAGATAGAATATTATGATAACCCGTCATGGGGAATAAACCGTGGTGATGCCATGGAACTTGAATGTAACTATTTACTCATGTGCGATAATCTATTGGATCCAACTCATGTTGCATGGGTACATGCTGGTAGCTTTGGGCAAGCAGCTACTAAAAGTGCACCATTACGTGTAAAAAAAACTAATGATGGTATAATTGTTCACCGATGGATGTTGGATGTTGAGCCAGCCCCTTTTTACAAAAAAGTAGTAGGATTTGATGGAAATTGTGACCGACTACAGCATTATGAAGTCCGGTACCCATCAAATGCACTCATTAAAGCCGTTTTTACTCCTGCAGGAACAGGGGGATCAGAGGGAAAACTCCATGATGATGTATTTATAATGGATAGCTATAACTTCATGACACCAGTTACGGAAAGTAAAACTCGGTATTATTGGTTTCAATTACGAAACATACGACCTGATGATTCAGCATTATCACAATTAATGACTGATGATGTTCAACAAGCATTTGAAGAAGATAGAAATGTTCTTAATGAAGTACAAAAAGGTATGACAAATAAAACATCACCACATATTGATCTACCTATAGATGCAGGGCAACTTCGTTTTAGACGCCAGTTGCAAGCAATGATAAATGAGGAAGAGCAAGTAGACAAACAGATGGCTCAATAAACTTTAGTAACGGCAATTAACCACATGACCCCAAATCAATTATTAGCAGACCCAAAGGAAAATACATATGATGTAATAATCATTGGTGGTGCAATGCTTGGATCATCAGTCGCTTGGTTTTTGGCTACGAATGCTGACTTTGATGGATCAATATTAGTCATAGAAAAAGATCCAAGCTATGAGTTTACTTCCACTTCACACACGAACAGCTGCATGCGTCAACAATTCAGTGCTGAAATTAACATAAAAATCTCACAATTTGGTGCAGATTTTGTAAAAAACTTTCAAGAATATATGGGAGATGATGAACGCGTTCCTCAAATACCGTTCCATCAATATGGATATATGTATTTGGCTGATAACCCAATATTTGCAAAGACATTGAAAGAAGCCCAAATTATACAAAAAAAATGTGGTGCTGGCACAAAACATATGTCGGTTGATCAAATCAAAAATGATTATCCGTTTTACATGTTAGATGATATAATTGCAGCAAACCATAATTTGATTGATGAAGGTTATTTCGATGGCAATACTATTTTTGATTGGTGGAAAAGATCTGCAAAAGAAAATGGTGTAGAATATATAACCAACGAAGTTGTATCGATACAAAAAAACCTACATGGCAACTCTGTCGAAACTATAACATTAAAATCTGGTGAAAAAATTAAAGCCGGACAAGTCGTCAATGCCACTGGCCCTAGAGCTAAAATAACAGCAGAAATGTTGGGCATTCGATTGCCAGTTGAGCCACGCAAAAGGTACACATTTATTTTTGATGCCGAAAAACCTCTAGATCAAGACCTGCCACTGACCATTGACCCGTCTGGGGTTCATATGAGATCAGAAGGTAAATACTACCTAGCTGGGTGCCCACCTGATGAGGACCCAGCAGTTGAATACGATGATTTTGTACAAGACCATAGCATTTGGCAGGAAAAAGTTTGGCCAATACTTGCAAATCGGATTCCGCAATTTGAATCTATCAAATTAATCAATTCATGGGCAGGTCATTACGCTTTTAATACGCTTGACCAAAACGCAATTGTTGGGCCTCATTCTTTCATCAAGAACTTCTTATTTGTAAATGGATTTTCTGGGCATGGATTTCAACAATCTCCTGCAATGGGTCGAGGTATAGCAGAGATGATTACTTATGGTGAGTATAGATCCCTTGATCTCTCTCCATTTGGCTATACTAGAATAGAAAATAATGAACCATTTATAGAAAAAGCTGTGATTTAAAGGATTTAAAAAATGAAAAAAATTGTACTTACTGGAGCCGCTGGAAGACTTGGTTCATATCTTCGGGAGCCATTATTAAAACTAGCTGACGAGCTCGTATCCTCAGATATTGTTGAAGATATTGGCAAGCTCCACCCAAATGAAACATATGTCAGTGCAGACTTATCAGATTTGCCAGCAATGATTGAACTACTTAAAGGTGCTGATTTGGTAGTCCATTTTGGTGCAATAGGTGACGAAGCACCATTTGATGAAATTTTACAGGCAAATATTGTTGGAGCGTATAATATTTGGGAAGCGGCATATCAAAATGGAGTTAAACGAGTCGTTTATGCAAGTTCAATTCATGCTGTAGGAATGCATAAAAAGACAGATTTTATAGGTACTAATGTACCCCACCGGCCTGATACTTATTATGGATTAGCTAAATGTTTTGCAGAAGATCTTGCATCTCTATACTGGGATAAACGCGGACTCGAGTCTGTTTGTATGCGTATATTATCCTGTGCTCAGGTATCAAATCCAAGAGCTGTTGGTTCTTGGTTGTCCTATGACGATTTAATTCAACTTGTTGAAAAATCTATCACCACTCAAATAACTGGCTTCTCAATTGTTTATGGTGTTTCAAACAATGACCGTGTAACGGTTGATAATACTTTGGCTAGTCACCTTGGATTTAAACCAAAAGATAATGCTGAACAATTTGCGAAAAAAATCTATTCTGAAGAACCAAAACTTGATCCACATGATCAAGGTGCAGTTTGTCAGGGAGGGCCTTTTGCATCAGTTGAATTAGGTCATAGCGGTGTCGCTACCATGAAAATAAAAAATGATAAAAAAGTAATTTAATAAATTTATTACATAAAGATCTGGAATATTAGGTTTTGAAAAACCGAAAGTTTTAAAAAGCTCTATGCCTTATTCAAATTATAAGCCAATATTACGCAAAATTTTACCATAAAGGATTATCCATGGCTCGTGTATATTTAAAAAAAGCAGAAAAGACTGCAAAAACTGATGCAGGCTCAACTCAAGATATTGTACGTGGCATTCTTTCAGATATAGAAGAAGGTCGTGAAAAAGTTGCATTAGAAATTTCTGCTAAATTTGATAAATACTCAGGTAATGCAATTTTGACACGCGACGAAATTGACGAAGCCAAACAGAAAATCCCACAAAAGTTACGTGATGATATGCATTATGCACATGATAACATCATGCGATTTGCTCTCGCTCAAAAGGGCACAATGTCAAACATGGAAATGGAACTTCATCCAGGCTTAATAACAGGACAGAAATTAATTCCTGTTAATGCAGCAGGTTGTTATGTTCCAGGTGGTCGTTACGCTCACATAGCTTCTGCCATGATGACAGTTACAACCGCAAAAGCAGCTGGTGTAGGGCATATTACAGCATGTTCACCGCCAAATGGAGATGAAGGTATAAATCCTGCTATTATATATGCTGCTGATTTAGCCGGTGCAGATAAAATATTATCCCTTGGTGGTGTTCAGGGTGTTGCTTCAATGACATATGGTTTATTTGACTTACCTGAAGCAGATATCATTGTGGGTCCAGGAAACCAATTCGTAGCTGAAGCAAAACGTCAACTGTTTGGGCGTGTTGGCATAGACATGATAGCTGGGCCAACAGATAGCCTTATATTAGCAGACGCGAACGCTGATGCAGACATAGTCGCGTGTGATTTAGTTGGACAAGCAGAACATGGTTATAACTCCCCTGTTTGGTTAGTTACTGACAGCCAAGAACTTGCTGAGAAAGTAATTGAATTAGTTCCTGGATATATTGAGAGCTTACCGGGCACAAACCGTGAGAATGCTACAGCAGCTTGGCGTGATTATGCAGAAGTAATTGTATGCTCTGACAGAGAAGAAATGGCAGCAACATCTGACGAATACGCACCTGAACACCTTACAGTACAAGCTTCAGACCTTGATTGGTGGTTAGATCGTTTAACATGTTATGGCTCACTATTTCTGGGTGAAGAAACAACTGTTGCTTATGGTGATAAATCATCAGGACCAAATCATGTTTTGCCGACATCTAGATCCGCACGATATACTGGTGGCCTATCAGTTCACAAATATATGAAAGTTGTTACTTATCAAAGGTCAACTCGAGACGGTGCTAAACGCGTTGCGGAGTCTTGCGCACGGATATCGCGCCTTGAAGGTATGGAAGGTCACGCCCGAACAGCAGATATTCGATTAGCGAAATATTTTCCTGGTGAAAACTTCGACCTGACGCCCGAAGGTTAATCAATGTTTGAGGTTAGCGAAAAAATCATTGCAGTAACAGGTGCATCCTCTGGGATTGGACAGGCAATGGCTAGTCATTTGGCCAAAAGTGGCGCTAAAGTAATTGCAGTAGCTCGAAGAGTAGAAGCCTTATCAAAATGGGCAGAAACTACTGAAGGCAATGTTGGTTTCGTTTCGGCTGATCTTGGAGATATTGAGTCATTAGAAGACGTCTCAAAAAAAATAACATCCAAATTTGGTGATGTTGACATATTAATAAATGCTGCAGGATTAAATCCTCGCATACATGCTGATGATGTTTCCACAAAGACTTGGAATGAGACCTTAGATATTAATCTTAATGCTCCATTTTTTCTAGCCCAACAAATGGTACCTGCAATGAAGAAAGCCAAGTGGGGTCGCATTATAAACTTTGCTTCACTGCAATCTGAACGTGCATTTGAGAACGGTATTTCATATGGCACAGCAAAGGGTGGTGTCATGCAAATGACTCGGGCAATGGCTCAAGCTTGGTCAAAAGATGGAATTACTGTTAACGCAATAGCGCCTGGTTTTTTTCCAACTGAATTAACTGCTTCTGTCTTTGCCAATGAAGCGTTGGCAAATCAAAATGCAAAGCAAACCTGTATTGGTAGAAATGGGAACATGGATGACCTGACTGGTCCAGTCCAGTTTTTATGCTCTAATGCAAGTTCATATATAACTGGACAAACACTATACGTTGATGGAGGTTTTACAGCCAAATGAAAGCATTAGTATATACAGGCATCAAATCATTTGAATTCCGTGATGTCCCAGATCCACAATTAAAAGAAGGTGAAAACCTTATCTCCATACGATCAGTAGGCATCTGTGGTTCAGACATGCATGCATATTTAGGACATGATGACCGTCGCCCAGCTCCTTTAATTCTAGGACATGAAGCGGCTGGTGATGTTATAGAAGGTCCATTAAAAGGTAAAAGAGTAACAATTAATCCATTGGTTTCTTGCCAAAAGTGTAAAGAATGTAAAACAAATAGGTCAAATCTTTGTGGAAAAAGACAGATAATATCAATGCAACCAAGAGAGGGGGCATTTGCAGAAATGGTAGCAATGCCCAGCCGCAACTTGGTAGAAGTACCTGATGATATTTCATTTGATGATGCAGCACTTACAGAACCACTAGCCGTTTGCTGGCATGCGGTAAGGCTTGGCATTAACGCCCTTGATACTGATTTACAATCTGCAAATACTCTTGTTATTGGCGGTGGCGCAATTGGGCTTGGATCAGCACTTTCTTTGATGGCCAAAGGTGTTAAAAATATAAAAATTTCAGAACCAAATGCAAAAAGAAGAGCCTTTTTACAAGCAAATACATGGTTCGATATTTATGACCCTAATGAGGGACATGGTGAATTATCTGCATATGACATTGTTATTGATGCAGTTGGATTTGCCTCGAGTAGAACAGATGCTTGCGCTTTAGCAAAACCAGGCAGTGTAATTTTACATATTGGTTTAGGCGATAGTAACGGCGGATTAGATATTCGAAGACTCACTCTACAAGAAATTCGCTTCATAGGGACTTATACCTACACCGAACAAGACTTTATAGATACTGCACATGCAATTTTTAATGGCAGTTTTGGATCCTTAGATTGGTACCAAACCCGTCCACTGTCAGAGGGTGATGAAGCTTTTGAACAGATATTAAATGGTGAAATCGCCGCTCCAAAGATCGTCTTAAATCCTTAAGACAGCAATCCCTGTTTGAGTGTTTGTGAGCCATTGAATAAAACTTCACGGTGTTCCACTAAATATTCTATCGATAACCTCTGTGAGGGGCCATGAAATGCTAAGGCTGCCACGAATCTTCCATTATTATCGTTCACTGGCACTGCTATTGCACGCATTCCATCCATAAATTCTTCATCATCAATTGAGTAGCCTTGCTTAGATACCTTGTCTAATTCAAACAGTAATTCTTCAATATTTGTGAATGTTTTATCTGTAAGTTTTTCAAGATTTAAAGCTGAAACGAATTTCTTACGTGCAGACTTAGATAAGCTTGCTAAAAAACATTTCCCACTTGCTGTACAATGGAATGGAACATTTGTTCCAACCGGTAGCTGCACACGAAAAGCCCAGTTCGTATCTATTCTGTCTAAATAATGCATCCCAGACTCCTCTGGAACGACGTAGTTAACGGCTTCATTCACTTCAGATGCAACAGTTTGAAGAACCTGATGGCGCGTAATATGAAAGCGAGAAGCATGCAATAAACCTGCACCCATTAATCGTAGCCTACGGCTTGGGCGGTACCTTTTTCCACCCGGTTCACGATTTAAAAATCCCTCTTTTTCGAGAGTGGATACGAGACGGTGAACTGTTTGTTTTGGCAAACCGATCTCATCATTTATCTCCGTAGCAGTCATTGCGCGGTCTGATCTTCCTATAACTTCTAGGATTAATAGAGTTCGCAGATTACTTGGAATTCTACTTTGAGGTATTTCTTTTGCCATTTTATAAAATCTCTTGTTGCGCGAATCAAAATTAATCATTTAAATGTATTAATAGCAAAAACGAGACTAAAAGTCTCATTTTTTAATATTAAGGGGCTTTTTTTTGGAATTTGACTACATTATTGTAGGAGCAGGCTCTGCAGGATGTGCGATCGCCAACCGTTTGTCAGAAAACGGGCAATATTCTGTTGCTTTGTTAGAGGCCGGTGGAAAAGATACAAATCCCTGGATTCATATTCCCGTTGGCTATTTTAAAACTATGGGCAATCCCAAAACTGATTGGCGTTATAAAACAGAAGCTGATGATGGTATTAATGGCAGATCAATTCCTTGGCCGCGTGGCAGAGTGTTAGGTGGCTCAAGCTCAATTAACGGATTACTTTATGTAAGAGGTCAATCACAAGACTTTGACAATTGGCGTGATCTAGGAAATTCAGGGTGGGGATGGAATGATGTGTTACCGTTCTTCAAGAAAGCTGAAACATGGAAAGGTGATACACAAAGTCCTTTGAGAGGCCATAATGGCCCACTCTCTGTTTCCCCCACTCGCTTGAGCCGCGATGTGGTTGACAGATGGGTAGATGCCGCAGTTGCGGGTGGTTATAAAAGAAACAATGATTATAATGCCGAAGATCAAGAAGGCGTTGGATATTTCCAACTAACAGCAGATAAAGGTCGTCGTTGCTCAAGTGCAGTTGCCTACCTTAATCCAGCAAAGAAGCGGAAAAATCTTCATATTCTCACTAACACCCAAGTAGAAAAAATTATATTTAAAGATGGTCGAGCATCTGGCGTAAATGCAATTCAAAATTCATCACCAAAAGTTATTAATGCTCGAAAAGAAATAATTTTATCTGCTGGTGCCATTGGATCTCCTCAAATTCTAATGTTATCTGGAATTGGCGCCCCCAAAGAATTAAAAAAGCATGGAATAGATGTGATTAAAAGCCTACCTGGTGTAGGCAAAAATCTTCAAGATCATCTTCAAGCACGCCCAATATTTAAAACTGATTTATCAACAATAAACATAGAGACAAATAACTTTTTTAAACAAGGCATGATCGCCTTGCAATACGCCATAAGTAGAACAGGCCCCATGACAATGGCTGCAAGTTTAGGAACTGCATTTTTAAAAACTGATGATACATTAGAAACGCCAGATATTCAGTTTCATATTCAGCCATTCAGTGCAAATAACGCAGTCGAGGGAACTCATAAATTTTCTGCATTCACAGCTTCAGTTCTACAAATGAGACCTGAAAGTACAGGTCAACTTGAACTTGTTTCCGCAAATTACAGAGACCACCCAAAGATCCATCCAAATTATCTAGATAAAGATATTGACAAAAAAACCATAGTAAAAGGAATACAAATTGCTCGCAAAATTGCACAATTTGAACCATTAAAATCTCACATAACTGAAGAATACCAACCTGGATCTGAAGTAAAATTTGATGATTATGAGGCTACCCTAGATTGGGCAAGGCAAACTTCTGTAACAATTTATCATCCTACTGGCACATGTAAGATGGGAAATGACAAAATGGCAGTTGTAGATGAGCGATTGCGTGTGTATGGAGTTGACGGCCTAAGAGTGGCCGATTGTTCAATAATGCCCGTAATCACATCAGGCAATACAAACGCACCAGCAATTATGATTGGTGAGAAAGTTTCACAAATGACATTAGAGGATGCAGTATAATGTTAGACACAGTTGTTGGTTTTGGCCAAATAATAATAGCCGACTTAATTCTTTCAGGTGATAATGCACTTGTTATTGGAATGGCTGCTGCTGGCTTGCCTTCTGAGCAGCGTAAAAAAGCAATATTTTACGGTATGGTTATAGCTGCAGTCTTGAGAATTGTTTTTGCAGTAATTGCTACATATTTACTAGGTGTAAAAGGACTTTTATTTTTTGGATCAGTACTTCTTTTTTGGGTTTGTTGGACGCTTTTCAAAGATATAAAAACCGGTGGGCATTCTGGAGATACTATTTCAAATGATGGTACGATAAATCCAAGTGCAGATAGCAATGTGCCTCAAAAAACTATGTTTTCAGCATTATTATCAATTACCATTGCGGATATTACAATGTCTTTAGATAACGTATTGGCCGTTGCTGCTATAGCGGATGGTGACACTCAAATGTTGGTGTTTGGCCTTGGATTGGCCATTTTGCTCATGGCATTTGCTGCCACTTTAATTATGAAATTATTAGCTAAGTATCCTTGGATATCATGGCTGGGATTATTTGTATTGGTTTATGTTTCGGGAGAAATGATGTATCGTGGATTTTACGATATTTCAACCGGAATAGGACCAATGTTGGGATTGGTCGAGGGCATGGATATGTCCAAACACCATTAAAGACGGTTCACCGCGTATATATGCGGTGAATTGAAACACTGCCCCTTTTAAGTCTTCGGAATGGGGTGGACTAAGTAAAGAGGACAAAACTTAAGGGAGGATAAAACATATGTTTAATCTTAAAACAGTAACAGCAGTAGCTGTTGCAATTTCCATGACGGCGACTTCTGCCTTCGCGGAAAAGGTACTGCGCATTCAGTCAGTGCTTTCAACTACATCAGACGAAGTACGTATGGTTGAAAGCTTTGCCGATGATGTCGCTGCTTTAACTGGTGGCTCATTAAAAATCGAAATTCTACCTGCAGGTGCCATTGTTGGCCCACGTGACATCATGGACGCAGTTGATGCGGGTCTTGTAGAAGGTGGTTTCGCTTGGACACACTACTGGGGCGGTAAGCACGTAGCTGCCAACCTATTTGGTGCTCCAGTTGCGGGTGCCGGTGTAGGCATGGACAACATAGCATTCTTGTCATGGTTCCAGTATGGTGGTGGTAAAGAACTATACGATCGTCTTTGGACAGAAATGGGCGTAAATGTTAAAGGCTTTATGCTTCAGCCAGTTGGCCCAGAAGCATTAGGTTGGTTCCCAGAGCCGATCAATTCTATGGACGATTTCCGTAAAATGCGTTTCCGTGCCCCTCCAGGAATGGTTGGCGCTGCATATGCTGAAATCGGTGTTCCTGCTGTTGCTATGGGCGGTGGTGACATTCTTCCAGCGCTTGAAAAAGGTACAATCGACGCTGCTGAGTGGTGCTGTCCAAAGCCTGACTCAGTGTTTGGTTTCCAAAAAGTTCTTAAGCACTACTACTTGCAAGGTTTACACCAAGTTGTTGTGAATGCTGACATGTATGTGAACGGTGATTTCTACAACGGCTTATCTGCAACAGAGCAAAAAGCTTTAGAAGTTGCTGCAAACGCTTCATTGTCTAAGTCAATGTCTTATCGTATCTATGAAAATGGTAAGGCTCTGAAAGATCTTACAGATAACCACGGCGTTATCTTAGAAGATACTCCAGCTGACTATTTCACTGAATACATGGCTGCTGCGAAGAAATCTTTGCAAGCTGCAGCTGATGAAAATGCTTTCTTTGCTGAAGTATGGCAGTCACAAAAAGATTTTGCTGACATAGCTGTTCCATTCTGGGCAGGTGCACAAGCATCAAATGCGGGCTTAGGTAAAGCACACGCAGACACATTAAAGTAAGAATTATTCTTACAGTGCGGGGCCTTCATGGCCCCGCATTTCTTTTTCGAAAAGGGTCTCCATATTATAAAGACTTTTTTCAAAAAAGAAGCTGAATTACACTGCATTTTAAAGGGAGAGAAGACATGGCTGCAGAAGAACCGATTCCAGAGGATTTGGAAATTGCCGATGAGCTGATTGCTGAACGTCGCTCAGAAGCCCCAGGTGAAACACCCGAGGATATGACACCATGGCAGCGACCAATAACAGGCGCAATTGATGTTATCAACTATCGTGCCGGTCAAGCAATCGCGCTTTTGATGGTACCACTCATTGCAGTTGTTGTTTATGAAGTTATATCTCGAAATCTTGACTCCGTTCTAATCGATGCGGGCTTTGGAGGCCTAGCTAAGGCACTCCATCTAGGACCTACACTTTGGGTTTATGACATGAGCCGAATGATTGCAGGAGTCCTTTGGATGGCAGCTGCCGGTTATGGTCTAATGCGCGGGGTTCACATTCGCGCAGATTTCTTATACCGAAATTGGACTGACAAAACTCAGGCGACTGTAGACGCACTGCTTTATATGCTTTTCTTTATTCCAGCGATGATTTTCTTCACTTGGGTATCAGCAGAATTTTGGTGGAAAGCTTTTTCAACAGGAGAAACTAACCAAGTTGATAGTGCATGGGGACCATTGTTGTGGCCCGCTCGAACTGCAATGCCACTAGGCGGCTTCCTACTATTAATACAAGGGATCCCAGAGATTTTCCGCGCCTTCCACAAAATGGGTAAAGAGCGTGAACGTTTGTTTGTCATGGCACTTCCAATTTATTTAGTGTCACTCACTTGGCTTGTATTGGCAATTTTCTTACCTGATTTAGTTCCAGGTGGGGCTGCATTCACTGAAATGATGAAAGCAAGTCCATCGCTTGATAAACCAACTATTGGTCTGATCATGATGGCGGCAATGTTATTTGTGATCTTTATTGGGTTTCCTATTGCATTCACACTAATCTTTTTGGCCTTTATTTTTGGTATTTGGGGTTATAACTTCTTCTTTTCAGCCTTCTTGATGACACTTGGAACAAACTCAACGATGTTAAACGATCAGCTGATGGCCGTACCATTGTTTGTTCTAATGGGCATAGTAATGGAATCTGCCGGCTTGATGGAGCGTCTATTCTCATCCATTCAAATGATCATGTCACGCGTGAGAGGAGCTTTGTTTATTGCTGTTTTGATCGTGTCCACGATTTTCGCAGCCGCAACAGGTATTGTCGGAGCTTCCGTAACAATGCTGGGCATTATGGCTGGCGCAACAATGTCTCGTGCTGGATATGATGTAAAATTAGCCGCAGGAACAATTACTGCGGGTGGTACACTTGGTATCTTGATACCACCTTCAATAATGCTGATTGTCATGGGTCCAGTATTAGAAGTATCGACACTTGATCTTTTCCGTGGGGCGTTCATACCCGGCGCGCTTTTAGCATCATTGTACTTACTCTATACTCTTGGGCGTTGTTGGTTAAACCCAGACTTAGGTCCAATACTTTCAGATGAAGACCAGCCAGATACATCTCGTTTCTATGGCGCAGAGGTTGCTTTAATCTGTTTAGGTGTACTTACTATATGTCGTGTTTTTGGTTTAGGATTGGGTGGCACGTTTGGTGGATTTATTCCATTTGGAGGGCTCTTTGCATTAATCATAATTGGAATTATTGCATACAGAGCATATCGAAGCTTGTCAGTTCTTAGAATTGCCTTACCACTCGCAGTTCTGTTTCATCTATATATGATTTTTTCGAACATAGGTGAAGATGGAAGTTTGCCAATTATGTCAATTATAATGGGCATATTCATTTTATTCTTAACATATTTAGGTCGCGTTGTTTATTCTTCAGAAGCAGAGCAAGAGTTTTACTTCTCTGATCTATGGGATGAATTCTTTGCTGGCTTAATGCCACCAACAATTCTTATCTCTTTTGCTTTAGGTTCAATTTTACTTGGCTTTGCTACACCTGCGGAAGCGGCTGCAATGGGTGCATTCGGGTCAATCTTGTTAGCAATAGGATATCGTAAATTTACCTTTTCAAACTTCTTTGACAATTTAATGAAAGCTCTTGAAATTACAGTTTTAATAATGTTCTTGGTTGCTGCTTCAAACTTCTTTGGTGCAGAATTCAGTTCACTTGGCACTCCAAAGTTAATGACAGAGATGTTACTAACCCTCGAAATGTCACCATATATAATATTACTTCTTGTAATGGCCTTAATTTTCTTACTGGGCTGGCCACTCGAATGGGTGCCAATCGTATTGATCGTTGTACCTATTTTATTACCAACAGTTCAGTCTTTGGATCTTCATGGCTTAAGTAGCTATGACACTATGGTCTGGTTTGGTATTCTTGTAGCTGTGAATTTACAAACTGCATGGCTCAGTCCACCAGTGGCCTTATCTGCATACTTCTTAAAAGGAGTTGTTCCAAATTGGGACCTTAAGGACATTTATATCGGTATGATGCAATTCATGTTAGTTCAGTTATTAGGTCTGGCATTAATATTCATATTCCCACAACTTGTTCTTTGGTTACCAAGAGTAATGGCGGGATAAGTAAACATATAATCAAAAAGCCCACCTTTGATTAAAGGTGGGCTTTTTTTATTCTTTAAACATTTCTGAATTATAATCTGTCGCGCATTGAGAACCACAACATTGCCAATACCAATAATGGTGATCTCAACATAGCACCACCTGGGAAACGGGGTGTTGGAACAGACGCCATAAAATCAAATTGCTCAGCTTGCCCTCGAATTGCATCAGCAGCCATTTTACCACCCATAGTGGCCATAGCCACGCCATGACCTGAATACCCTGAAGCTGATAGAATATTGCCATCTATGCGCTCAAAATGTGGCATACGATTCATCGTAATACCTAATGTTCCACCCCATGCATAATCTATACGAGTATTCTTTAATTGTGGATAAATTTCTAACATTGGTTTTCGAACCGCCGCTGCAATATCACGTGGAAATTTATATCCATAACTTTCAGATCCACCAAACAATAACCGTCGATCAGGACTAAAGCGAAAATAATTTACGACAAATTTACTGTCTGCTACAGCATGATTATTTTTAATTAATGCCTTTTGTGCATCTTTACTCATAGGTTCGGTAGCAATTATGAAATTATTAATTGGCATAACTCTTGCGGCAACCCGACTGTTTAAACGCCCCAAGTACCCATTACATGCAAGTACTACAAATTTTGCACTTATAGATCCATTTTGAGTTTTAATCTTTGCTGTGTCACCCGATTTCACATTTATGACTTTAGATTGTTCATAAATCTCAACGCCTAAATTAATGCATTTACGCGCTAAACCCAGAGCGTATCGTAAAGGATCAATATGTCCAGCACCCATATCAAGTGTGCCACCAAAATATGCTGGGCTATTAACCAGATGACGTGTCTCTTCAAGACTTAGGTTTTGAATTTTATCATAACCATATTTTTTTCGTAAATGATCGGTATACGCATGTTCCTCTTTTACGTATCTTTTACGATGCGCAGTATGAATAATTCCATCAACAACACCACAATCTTCCATATCTGATGATAAATTACGAACCAAATCAACTGATTGCTGAGAAATATCCCATAATTCCTTCGCATGTTCATCACCCAAAATTGCTTCTAATCCCTCTTGGTCCATTCGTTGACCGCCAGAAACCTGACCACCATTTCGCCCTGACGCACCAAAGCCAATACGTTGTGCCTCAAGAATAGCGACTTTATAACCTGATTGAGCCAGGTGAAGCGCGGTTGATAGGCCCGTAAAACCGCCCCCCACTACACAAACATCAGCTCGTATTTCAGTTTTAAGACATGGGAATTTCTCAAGTTGAGTTGCATGTTCTGCATAATATGATGGGGGATATTCCCCCTGCTTATCATTTGCCGTTAACAAGTCCATCATTTAAGCATTCAACAATAAATGTTCGCGTTCCCAAGGTGAAATCTCGCGTTGATATTCCATAAGTTCCGCATGTTTAATTTGACGGTATAAATTACAAAATTCAGTCCCTAATACCTCGTGAAGGTCTGTATCTGACTCAAATAATGTAAGTGCTGCAAACAAAGAATGCGGCAAACCAGTATCTGTTTCAAAAATTTCTTCATTAACAGCATCACGTGGCTTTGTGCTATTTAACATACCCAAATATCCTGCAGCTAAACTTGCAGCAATTGCAAGATAAGGGTTTGCATCACTTCCTGTAACACGGTTTTCTACTCTGCGTGCATTTGGGCCTGAATTTGGAATCCTCAAACCAGTGGTTCGATTATCAGCTGCCCACTCAAGGTTTGAAGGTGCAGAATACGCTCCTGCTAAACGCCGATATGAATTCACATACGGCGCCAATAATGGTACTGCATTTTGTAAATGCTTTTGTGAACCACCTATGAATTGATAGAATAATTCAGTTGGTGTACCGTCAGCCTTTGAAAAAATATTTTGTCCTGTTTTTATATCCACAATTGATTGGTGAATATGCATTGCTGAACCCGGCTGGTCCCGCATTGGTTTTGCCATAAAGGTAGCAAAAACACCATGTTTTAAAGCTGCCTCTCGTATTGTTCGCTTAAAATAAAATACTTGATCTGCTAATGCCAGTGGGTCGCCATGCATTAAATTAATCTCGATCTGCCCTGCACCACCTTCTTGTATTATTGTATCAATCTCTAAACCCTGTGCCTCAGTATAATCATAAATTGTATCAATCACATCTCCAAACTCATCCACTGCAACCATGGAAAATGCTTGTTGGCGTGCGCCAATACGCCCTGTTCGTCCAACAGGTGGCTGTATTTCTTCTGACGGATTAGTATTAGGTTTAGTCAAATAAAACTCTAATTCAGGAGCAACTACTGCGCGCCAACCTTTTTTTTCATAAAGACCTACTATTCTTCTCAAAACATTTCGTGGGGATATTTGAAGATCTTCACCGTCTCGAGTTTCAATATTATTTATTATCTGAACAGACGCATCTTCAGACCACGGAACTGCAGTCGCAGTAGACATATCAGGGCGTAGAACAATATCTTTTTCTGTCCATTGATTTTCAATATCATCCATATCCACATATTCACCTGATATGGTTTGATAAAATAATGAAACAGGTAAAAAAGTGGTGCCTGTAGGTGAAAACTTATGAGCCGGCATAGTTTTACCGCGAGACATACCAGCAATATCTGGAATAATACTCTCTACTTCCTCTAGTTTTCGTGCACCTTTATGAGCCTTAAATGCTTTTGGAAGTTCCTTTACCCAACTTTTTTCATCATCGTTACTCATAAGGCCTCTTCATATATTAATTATAAAATGCTATCACATCTTTCCTTTTGCACCAGAAAATTATTGAAAGCAAAACAAACAATTCTTTTCAAGAATTATATACGTCCAATAGTTTTTCCTTTTGCACCTTTTTGTTTTGCTAACAAACACAAAAAATCATGGCCAATAGTTGCAGCAGCAATAGCTGTAATTTCACTTACATCATAAGGTGGAGATACTTCTACTATATCCATTCCTATTAAGTCTAAACTTTCTAGACCCCGTAATAATTCCAAGCCTTGCCAAGTTGTAAGACCACCAACGACCGGTGTGCCTGTACCTGGAGCAAAAGACGGGTCAAATCCATCTACATCCCAAGAAATATATACTGGGCTGTCTCCAGCACGTTTTTTTATTATTTCAAGTGCTGCATCAATACCATTTCTGTGAACCCAAGGGGCAGTTAATATTTCAAACCCATGATCAGAATTATTATATGTTCTCAATCCAATCTGAGTTGATTTAGATGAATCTATTACACCCTCCGAAACTGCTCTAGCGAACATTGAGCCGTGATCCATTCCACCATTATCTTCCCAAGTATCACAGTGAGCATCAAATTGTATTAAAGTCACTGGCCCATATTTATCTGCATGTGATTTTATTAGTGGGTATGAAACAAAATGGTCACCCCCAAAAGTTAACATTTTAGTATTCTGTGAAATTATTTTTGATGCGTGATCTTGGATGGCCTTCACAATGGTTTCTGGATTATGTGGATCCAGATGACAATCGCCATAATCTACAATTGATAGGTTTTCGAATAAATTAAACCCAAATGGGAATGCATCTAATTCTGCTAATTGAACTGATGCCTGTCTTATAGCTCTTGGACCTAACCTGCAGCCTGGGCGGTAAGTAACAGCGTTGTCAAAAGGTACTCCACTTACAGCTACATCAACACCATTTAAATCTTGGCTATATTTTCGCCTTAAAAAAGATAAGGCTCCTCCATAAGTCATTTCATGATACATTCCCATCGTATCCTTCGATTTAAATGCAAAATCACCTTTTTCATCTGACATGGCTATTCCTACAATCTACTTAAATAAGTTTTATATTCTATGGGTGGGATTTCAGTTGTAATCTGTGAAATTTCATTTCGTCGTAAAACGGTGTAAATATTGCAATAGTTTTCACCCAAAAGTGCTTTCGCAAATTCTGAATTTTCAAAATTATCGACACTTTGTTTCCAATTAGTAGTTAGAGGTATTGCTGGAGACGAGTTTGAATCTTCAAGTGGCAAAGGTGGTTCTTCTTGTATTTCAATACCATGCAAAATTCCTGCTAATATAGCGGCAAATGCTAAATATGGATTTATATCAGCACCAGATATTCGATGTTCAAGTCGTGAAGCTGGCCCCTTGGTTACAGGTAACCTTATGCCGGCATTGCGATTATCTAGCCCCCAATCCGGGGCACAAGGTGCAAAGCCACCTGGGAAAAATCGACGATATGAATTCATATGAGGTGCAAAAATAGCTTGAAAATCTTCCATTGTATTCAAAACACCAGCAACCGCATATCTAAGTGCAGGCGCAATCTCTTCATTTGAACATTCAAATATATTTACACCTTCATTATCAAGAACTGAAGTATGTAAATGCATTCCATTTCCTGGATG
>FZLS01000081.1 GCA_900197625.1 Rhodobacteraceae bacterium Water-Bin34
TAGTTACACGTTGCTCAGAGAAAGAAAGCTCAGGTGTCTCAAACAAAGATACAACACCTAAGAAGCGATTGAGGTCATAGATACCTCCCTGTACAGGGAACGTCTCATCCACTGTAGCAGTAGCAATGACAGTCTTCTGAGGCGAAATAGTACTGACTTCATTGCCTGGTTTGAATAGGACTGAAGGATTAATCTGAGAGAAATTCTTCAATACTCCTACTGCTGCTTCACTTAATTCCATAATATATACTCCAATTATTTACGCTTGACTTGCGACTGATCAGCGGTAGCGGTTGCTCCAACTGCAGCCAAGTCTGCCAGACTACCTCCAAAGATATAACTGCCAACATGCTGCAGCTTCATCCATGGACATAACCATACACTCATACCCATATTACGTACCCACTGACAGAACATATAGTCTTCAGATAGATAGCGATTAGAGTATGTCTCTCTTTCAATGCCTTCACGCTTATTGGCAAGAAACTCAATTACCTCTTCCTTAGTAGGATTAGGATTATTATCGTAGAAGGCTGTAATCTCAGGCACTAGATTCTGAGACTTATCATCAATAAGTGCATCGAAATAAGCCATGATCTCACGTGAACCATCAAACTCTTTAGTACGTACATGATCAGGCTTATATAACATCTGAGGATATTGCGCTTGAAACTTCTCAAATACCTCACGTCGAATCATCATAAAGCCAGTACCACCTTCGAGTACTTCTTGAGGTTTATCCAGCTTAATAGTATTTTTACCATTAGCAGGATTAAATACATAATCACCTACAAAGTTCTCAAGTACATTAGGATCATCATCAGCAGCTCCCATATCGACAGCTTGCTTAATCTTCTCCCATGAAATACATTTCTTAGGATAGGGACCACACATAATATCAAACGCTTTACCATCATTGAGATCTTCATGACCATCAATAATAGAAAGCATTGCTAATACATCCTGAGCATTAAATCCGATATCGGAGTCAATAAACATAAGATGAGTACAATCACTTCGCATAAATTCATCGGCACAGTAGTTACGTGCGCGAGTAATTAGACTCTCATTGAACAGATAGTAAAACTTAAGCGGAATATTATGAGCTCGAAATAGAGCAGATAGGTCATTAGTTGACTTAGTAAACATACCAGCACACTGACCGCCATACATAGGCGCAGCAATCATTAGCTTCTTTTCACGTACCTTATCAATATTAACTTGTAGTTCCATTAAGCAGCTCCTTCCACTTTCTGCATTACTAGTTCAGCAACAGGCTGACCAGCTTGCAAGAAAAGCTCTCCTCCATCTACTTTTAGAATACCTGATACAAGACCTTTATATCCTGGCTCAAAGATTAATGAATCAACAGTTACACCACCATCAAACAAATCAGAAGTAGCCACGATATACGCCACATGACCGTCAGGTACATTAACATACACATCACTAGTGAATTCATATGAGCCTGGAAACATATGCCAGATCTCTCGTTCTTTATTAGGATCGCCTGGATCGATCATCGTAGGCAATTCATAGGTTTCACGCTTCATGTAATTATCTTCTGTACTTACGAGAGGATTACCTTGGAAGCCTCTTACTGTAGCAGCAGTAACCTCAACTGATACAGCTTTCACACCGCCTTCTTCTACACCATTGGTATATGGATTTGGATTAACAAACATTATTTAACTCCTGTACTGTTATCAAGTTTACAGCTTGCGAGGTCAGCAGTATACCACTTAGCCTGAGCCTCAGCCGATTTATCTTTTTGCCACTTCTTAGTAGCTGGATCATAAGCGCCGACACGAGAATTAATTTCTTTAATAACCTCGCTCATAACTTTATTACCATCGTAGCCATACTTGGCTATCTCACCGTATGCGAAGACAATAATATCTGCCATTGCATCAATGCGTTCTTCTTCAGTCTTAGCCTCAATAAACTCACCGAGCTCTTCGACAATCATAGCGACAAAGCCATTACGGTCAGGAGCTTGATGAGTAATAAGACGTTCATCAGACCATTCTTTAATAAGTTCAAAATTAGTTTTCATTATACACCATTCACAAAATAATAGGGATTTTCTTTAGTAGTAAACGAAGGTCCGTCCACGAGTACATTATCATCAAAGTTCATAGATAGAACTTTATTCGCCTTCGATTTAGAGGATTTAGCAAACTTAGTGCTAGATATATTTAGCTCACCGTCAACAAACATTGGCGATATCTCATTACGAAATAACTCAAGGCACCCATCTTTAAACCTTAAGCAGCTAAAAGTTCCATCCACCTCATCTAGAGATTTCTGATCGTTTAACCATAAGTTAAGAAGTTGAGTATCCCAACTATGATTGCCATATATACCTTGCATCTCTTTAACAAAGTCTTCTTTTATAATACCATTATGCCATAGCCAGGAATTATCTTCTAGACTAGGATGAATAGTATCTAGAGTTCTTTCACCAGACGTAGGCGCTTGAATATGCCCAATCCAATATGCTTTTTGATAGAAGCCGATAGGCGGCATTTTAAATTTACCATACCCTTTATTAATAAGAGTGATAGATTTACTTTTTGGAATGTATGCTGATATAGAATATGAATGCTGACCTCTATAAGAGTTTAGTTCAGCAAGCTCTTTAAACTTAGAAATATCATATGATCCAAATATTGCGCACATTAAGCGAGGTACCCTGTAATTAGTTCTGGCCAGTTAATAGGCTTTTGATATGGAATAGGATCTTCAATACCTGCCTTAGCGAAGTTAGCAATACGCTCAGCACAAGTAGGGCATTCACCACAACTCCATCCTTTATTATCTGGATTATAACATGAAAGCGTACTAAATAGCAACTGTTCTTTTTCCATCTCCAAACAAATTTTAATCTCTTCTGCTTTAGATAGATGACTAAAAGGAGCAACAATCTCTACTTTATGAGTTCTATTCTGACTAGCAACAGCATTCATACTATCAACAAACTTCTGAGAAGTATCCCAATAGCCATACTCATCATGAACTTGCAGACCTGTAAATACATGGGAAGCATTAGCAGCTTCAGCACATGACATAGTAAGAGATAAGAGAATCATATTACGGAAAGGTACATAAGTAACAGGTTGAGGGTCACCCAACACGTCCTCAATAGTAGGCATATCAACATCCGTACCACCGATATTAGCAGACATAGGCTTAGCAATATCTCCTAGAATATTTAAGTCAAGAATCTTATGCTTGATGCCTAACTTATTACATAGTTCAAAAGCCTTCTCAAGTTCTACTCTCTGCTTCTGACCATAATCATAACTAACAGCACTAACCTTCTCTCTACCATAACGCTCTACAAGCATCATAGTCATAACAGAAGAGTCTAGTCCTCCAGACAGCACTGCCAATACATTCTTATTAGTATCAGGTAATGCTTTCTTTGCTTCACTCAAATTCATTTAAATCTAACTCCAACTGAGGGTTTAATCTTTCTGGATCTTCTATATCAGCTTTCATACGCTGAATATAGATAGTTGCATCCATTAACTCTTCTTGTAAATGATTAAGCCAGTCCCAGAACTTAAGATCATCTCTCTCAGTATCTGTACCATACTTAACTTTACCTGCTCTAGCGCGCGCGAGGTATTTACCGACTACAAACTTTACGTTAGGGTCTAGTTCCATTATTATATCACCTTTCTATAATCTAGAGCAATTCTATGAACTACTCGGTCATTCATGTTTTCAAACGCCCACCTCTTATGTAGAGTTAGCCATTGCTCACTAAGAACAATATCTCCCAACTCCCAATCATGATGATATATGTTATCATCATTTAAGGCAAGCTCCATTATATAACTTTTAAACTCTTCAAACTTTTCTTTAGAGTATCCTTTAATACCAGCGACTTGATAGAAAGGGAAATATAATCCTTCTACGCCTGCTGGATTTTTATAATAGAGATCAAAGGGTTTAAGTTCAGGCCATATCTTCGACCAGTCTTCAAACGATACATCCTCTACAGGAGGATTCTTCATATTCTCTTTTAAGTTCTCTAACAATTCAGGATCAGGCTCTTTATGTCTGCTTAGTATATCAAGAGTACTATCATAGCCAACATTAATATCAGTTCTATCTGTCTTGAACCCAGCATGCACTTTAAGCTCTTTCATCTTATAGCGTTCATGTCTACCGAGGCTATAATAAACCTTAGACATATTAAGCCATGAAGTACGACTACCCTCTACACCTTTATCAGCGTAAATCCATACTAAAGGATGTCGTTTATTTTTAAATGCTGCATTAACATGCCATTCAAGATCTTCTGTTCTATTAAAGAGTCCAGGCTTACCTCTTTCATTAAGCGCTCCAGTCACTCTGGAAACACCATCGGCAATAGATACATCCTTAAGAATATCTTTTTTCTGCTCAGTATTAAAGTGTCTCTCTACATCACCGATCTTACTACATATATTAAGTTGCTCATCAGGAGTTAGCTTTTGACCTTTAATCACAACACAGAGATTAGATACGACTGTACTGCCGATAAATTTCATCTCTTCGTCTGAAGCAGTCTTCAAGTCAATATCACTAAACTCTACTACCCAACCATTTAATATTCTAACTCTCATCACTCTACCTCGACAAATAAACCTTCTGCACCACGGGACATGATTCGTTTCACAGTCAAAGGTTCTTGTTTAGTACCTTCGTGGATCTCGTCCCAGTAGATTTTACTTCCGATGGCAACGTACGGCCCACCGCTTGGATCGAACATACCAAGGTCGTTAAGGTCGATTTCTTCTTGACCTTCTTTACCTCCGTATCGAGAATATTTCATACCCTCTCCATCCATGTTGAAACGATAGAGGTTGTCATCATATTTGACGTAACTATATTCATCACCATAACGATTTTTCATCAGATCTCCTCGGCCACTCCTAACACTTCTGCTGAGAATAGTAATAAGGCAGCGCCTTCATACATACCAAAGTAAAGATAACCACAGGCTCCGAACCTTAGAATACTCTTTACGATACTAATATAAAAATGCCGCTTACCTGGATCTTTATTAATCATTATTGTCTCTCCGTTTTACGATGTGGAATAGTTTCTTCGATTAGGTAAGGAGTAATTTTTTCAATTACATGATCATCACTGGCTCTTACCGGGTTGATATCAATGCCGCCTCTACGAGTATATAAGCATGCAACTAGAATCTCAGTCTCTTCATCTAAGATATCACGCAATCGTTTATAGATACACTCACAGATCTCTTCATGGAAATGATTCTCTTTACGCATTGATACAATATACTGCATAAGTGATTCAGGGGTTACACAATCAGGCCCATCGATATGAATATACACATCACCCCAATCCGGCTGATTAGTAACACGACAGTTAGATCGAAGCGCATTAGACGTTACCTGAAATGGCATAAACCCTAACATAGGTGCACGCTCTAAGATTTTAGGATCTTCATTATAATGATCGAACGATGTCTCTTCTACATTTACAATACTCTCTAATCGTACAAAGTGACCTAGTACAGCAGGTTGAGGTAAATCATTATCTGTATAGTAATGAAAGCATGCTTGCACATTACAATCTAATGCTTTACTAAGATCATCAGAAATCTTTATTTGAACTTTACCGATTGCTGCATGTTTAAATTCACCGAACTTAGCCATATTAAATGAGTTAAGATATAGCTTAAGAGACTTAGACTCAACAATACATTCACTCTCAGCAGGGTATACTAGCTTAACTACACCACTAATCGGGAATCCATTATCTAGAAGAAATGAAACTTCATAACAGTTCCATGTATCGTAACCTACGAACGGTAGATTGTCTTCATCGATATCATATATCTCTCTATTAAGCACCCGAGGTACAGGTACAAGTAGACTAGGATCTACTTTATCAGGAGTAACATATGGTTTAACAATTGAACCGTCCCCTGCTTTACCTAAATGCTCAGAAACAATCTCATTTAACTTATTTGTATTATCATTCATTTTAACCACCTACTGTCTTTAATACTTGTTCTACTCTATCCCTAACTGAACCAGTCAATACATGTACATTCCTAGGGATCTCAGATATTAGTCCTTCAAAAATATTTACGATATCATCTCTAAATTGCTGATCAGTAGAACGCACACCGTCATCAACTATATCAAACTCAGGTCTGATATAAAAAACGTAATCATATTCTGTTATAGTTTTTTCGTATATACTGCGAGCCTTAGCTAATGTTTCTGGTTTCACTTTATGAGCCAGGTTTAAATATAGAGTATATACTAGACCGTCAAGAGACGTCCTATCAGTTAACATATCTTTATTCATAAAAATATTAACAATATGCTTTTGCATAATTAAAAGCTGAGTCAAGTCTGACCCTGCCTCATTAATATCAAAACCCATCTGCTTAATCTCACGAGTCACCTCGTCACAGATACTATAACCTTTAAACATAGGTTCTGATCTCAATGCGTTAAGTAGAGTAGTTTTACCTACTGACTGCGCACCCGTTATACCAATTCTCATAATTTGCCTTTTAGTAACATAACCCACATCTTAATAGATAAGATTCTGAGTTCATCAATTAATTTTTTCTCGTCTGTACCCTCTTCAATATCATGACTAAAGAACAGCTGAATATCACCGCCATCTAGCTTATCAGTAACTTTATGAATAACTACTCCAGTAGTAGGTAAGTTTAAATCGACAGCTTTACGTTGAGGGTGAATACCAACAAGTTCAGGATACTTAATAATATCACCAGGATGAACATTATACATGTTACTTCTAATACTATCACCACTAATAATCCTTAAGTATCCATGCAAGGTAACAATAGCATCTTCAGGTAGTTCTTTTAATCTCTCAAGAATATCTGCATGAGGTAATACTTCACATTGATTCTTAATCCAAGGATTAACTTCAGTACGCTCTTTATCCAGATATACCTTATCAGGCCATCGACCTAACTTTTCACATATACTAGCTAACTCATTACCAGAGTTAGAGAATAACGCTACCCACATAATCACCTCTCACTTATATTGTGCCTGAACATGTTTATATTATAGAAGATATCCTCTTCATTGGCAACTGATTCCTCCATCATAGTATAAAGTTTTACTGACTCTTTATTATCTAGCCCGTAAATATCATACTCAGGTTGACGTTGATACCTAATACCTTTAATACCATGCACTACAGGATTAGAAGTATCAATAGTATCAATCCATGACCAATGCTTATAATAAGCAAACTCTTGAGGGAGGCCAGCACCTAGAAGGTGATGAGGTTTACCGGTATTAATAATACCGTCCTCTAACATCTGTGCTAATAATTGCTGACGACCTTTCATCCAAGAATGATACTTAGTTGGTTCATCAGGATATTCAGACTCATACCAGCTATAGTCAAAAGAGATACCAATAATATCAGCATGCTGATTCATATACTGATAACATCTCTGTATCTCATTCCAATCTTTACCTTGAACTACACCCATTTTCTTACCAGGCAGGTCCTTATATTTACTATTCCACTCTTTAAAATTATCAATAGTACCTTGACAATCTTCTAATACATCTGGAACTATATAAGCACTAGGTTTAAGCTCTTCAACATAGGTAGCAAAGTTATCCATATCAAAAGCAGTACCTAACTCAAAGATACTATTATCAAGAATCACATAGCGACCGCGGTCAACTGCCTCTTGAAAGAATTGATAGTAATCAAAACTCTCTTCAAATAAATGCACTAACGCATAATCATAATCTGTATATTGCTGCACTTTACGAATAATCGATAAAGGCGCTTCATGTGCTACTCTCATAATATAAACCTTATTTAAATACTTCCAATTACTTCTCTACGAAGCACTGAATTATGATCACCAAACTTACCTAAACAACAAGCAGTAGAAGTTGAGGAGTTAGTATCTTTAATACCTCTTTGAGATACACACGTATGAGCTGCTTCAACGATAACCATAACGTCATCCGATTCAGTAATAAACGCAATTGCTTCTGCAATCTGCTGAGTCAATCTCTCTTGAACT
Organism: Rhodobacteraceae bacterium Water-Bin34; assembly: GCA_900197625.1. Taxonomy (GTDB): domain Bacteria; phylum Pseudomonadota; class Alphaproteobacteria; order Rhodobacterales; family Rhodobacteraceae; genus Amylibacter. Next base: position 8,072 of record FZLS01000081.1, read on the forward strand.
TGAGGTCGCTGAGCGAAGTATTGAGTAATACGATTCAGCTTAGATAGTCCGAGAACTTTTTCACCAGGGATATATGCAATATGAGCCTTACCGATAATAGGTCGTAGATGATGCTCACAATCAGAATACATAGTAATATCCTTCTCAAGAACAAACTCATCACCATTACAGAACTTATTCTCTACAGTAGTACACTTAGGAAATGTATCATAGCGCAGACCAGAGAAGATCTCATCTACATACATCTTAGCGACACGCATAGGAGTCTCTTCCAATGAATCATCACGTAGATCAAGTCCAAGTACCTCTAACATTTGCTTAGTTAGATCAGCAATCTTCTCAATCTTTACCTCACGATCTTCAGCTACAAGATTAGTAACAGGGGTATTAATACCTTTAAGGTCGAGATACTCATTTACTTCTCTACCTAGTTCAGGATTATTCTTCGACATTTATTTCTCCTTCTTATAAATTGCAGAATTAGCTCCATGCTCGGCACACTCAACAGATTCGACCCAGCATCGATTATTTGACTTGCGCCTAATAAGTTCATCAGCAAATACAAATGCATGATACGCAAACTTCTCAGCGCCTACTCCATCAAAGATTCGCAGTTCAGCGATATCCATCTCTTCTAACTCACGCATCTTATCCATATGCGGGTCATCTTTATCTACGGCTACTTTATGATCAAAATGATCTTCTAGCCAAGCTTTAATTTCTTTTAGACCGCCAAAATCAACAGCCCAGTTTTTATTATCTAGTTCTTTACATCCAAACGTAAAGGTAAACGCCAAGCTATAACCATGCAATAAATGACAATGCGAATGATCAGCATTAGGCTGCCTGAACACAGATGATAGGCCAATATTATGCCCATAATGTTTAGTACTTAAATATGCCATACTTACTTCTTCTCCCAACAAAAATTAATCCAGCTGTCATCTTTACTGCGCTCAATAGTCTTATGCCAGAAATCAGGCATATAGTCTTGATCAGTATTAAGTACACAACATGCAACACTTAAATTTTCCATATCCAATTCATCGGGTACACTATCCCTCCAGTCTTGAATAATCTCTTTAACGGTAATACCACTATCAATAATATCATCAACTAATAATATACGCATACCGCTATTAATATCCTCTGGAATCCAAGCAACAGATTCCTTCTCAGTACTATCACGGGTAGACCATGACATAGCAGTCATTGGAATATCCAATTTATATGATAGTCTAGCCGCTAGGAAAAGGCCACCCCTAGTTACTCCAACTACTCGATTAAAAGGCTGACCAATAGCCTGTATATTATTATAGATGTGTTCTACACCCTCTTCAAAATCTTTTAATGTATAATCCATTTTAACCTCACTTTAACCAACTCACTAAAACCTTTCTATTACCTTTAAGCACCTCAGCAACTTCATGCAGCATCTCTACATCATATACTACTGACTGTCCAACCTCTAAATTTACTACATGAGGTACAATATCGGCACCCTGCTCATCATCTTTGTCATCCAAGCGCTTATATCTATTTACATCAAACTCAAAATTATCTTTCTTATAATGCTTTGTATATACAATCGTCTCTCCACCTATTAGATCATCTGACTTCTCAAGTAGAGTAATAACTGTACACTGAGACTGCTGACCAACATCCGCATGACGTCTAGTAAATGAGCCTTCTGTATAATTTAAAAAATAATTTCTATCAGTACTTAACTTGAAGCGCTTACCAAGCTTGTCTTTAATAACACCAGCTTTATCAGACGGTATATTTCTATAATCAACATAAAAGAGATTATGTAATCGCTTCACTCTCTCGTTAGTACACTCATCATATATTTTATTAAAAAGTTTAATATCTTCTTTATTGAAAATATCTAACACTTCATAGTTAAACACCAATTTTATTGCCCCATAGATAAGTATGTACTCTCGCACTTACATTATAACCACGATTAAATGCCTCGGTAGCTACATCAGCATCGCATATCTTCTGCCCTTCGACAGTTGCTCCAGCTGGCATAATCCAAATAGGCCAATCGACACCATGATATCTAAACTCAGCAATAACATTATCAAGTTCAGACCACGACTCATCAGTACCGTTAATAACGAACTTCAATTGCCCATTATGACATACTTTTTGATAAGAGGCAACTACTTCCGGCTTAATAGCACGTTTAGCTTCTTCACCAGCAACAGACCATAGCTTAGGACTTACAGAAAGGAATAATTCACCACCCCATACATCTCTATACTCAGCATAGTATTGTAAAAACTTATCATGAAGCTTTTGAGTACCATTAGTCTCGTAAGTAACAAACTTAGGTAGATCACGTTCCTCTTCATATACTTTCATAATATCTACAGAACACTCTTGCCCATGCTTCATCAGAGGCTCACCGCCAGTAAAGCACATATGACGTTCAGAATTATTAAAGTTAAATTTACCTTGAGGGTTCCAGGGACCTACCATACATTGACGAATCTTATCCGCAATCTCTTTAGGGGTTCCTTGATTATTAAGACCTTTGAATTTCTTAGCCCATGAATAGGACGAATCGCACCCAAACTCAAAAACAGGAAGTTCATCCATAGTCTTATATTGACTTACATCTAGTTCTTGATATGGGAGCTCATACGTTTCAGGCTTAGTCGGTTCTTTCTGACCAAAGCCATTGCATTGTAAATTACATAGGAAGAATCTTAACCAGGCAGTAGGTACACCTGTATATTGACCTTCACCCTGAATAGAGTTAAAGATCTCTGAATAGTAATAGTTTTTATCGGACAACGTATTGACTCCTAGTTTTGTTTTAGTTGTGGAAGGGCACAACTCGTATAATTATTTATCTCGATTTTTAACCGTGCGGATAACTTTCTTCCATTTCTTTTGAAAGCGTTCTTTATGAATTCTATTCGCACGTTTAAAGTATTCCACTCCATCGAGATGATCCAGTTCATGCTGGAAAACTCTTGATGCCATTCCATCAAATTTCTTTACCACTATATTACCGTACGGGTCTTGAAACCTTACACGAATAAATCTTGGTCTTTTAACCTTAATCGTAACTCCAGGATATGATAAACATCCTTCATCCATTACGACCTCTTCATCACCATAATATGTTATCCTGGGGTTAAAGGCAACTATTGGTGGTTCAGAATACATAACAAAAGCACGTACATTAATACCCAATTGATTGGCTGCAAGGCCGATACCATCATTATCTTTCATTGTATTAATTAACAAGTGTGATAATTTTACTGGGTCAGTAGCAGGGGAGTTAAATTCAAACTCAGGTATTTTTTGCCTCAGCATGTCATTCTGATGACCTAGAAATATTGTATTATTCTGTTTCATAAGAAGGTCCATTAAGGTATATCTCATTTAGTAGAGTCTGTTTAACCTCTTCACTACTAACACTAGCCTTCTTTATAACTACTGGCAAGTTAGTACTCTTATCTATTCGATTACCAAACTCATCATAGTACCAGGTTCTCTTCTCTGGGTGTAGATCATCAGGACCTAATTCCTTATAAAT
>FZLS01000049.1 GCA_900197625.1 Rhodobacteraceae bacterium Water-Bin34
CGCTGCTTTTGCCGCTGGCTTCTTAGTTGCGGCTGCTTTTGCCGCTGGTTTCTTAGCTGCTGCTTTTTTGGCTGCTGGCTTCTTAGCTGCTGCCGCTTTTGCCGCTGGCTTCTTAGCCGCAGCCGCTTTGGTTTCAACTTTGGCTTCTTCTGTGACAGGTGCATTTACACCAAATATTTTTTGCAGCGCCCATCCTAAAATTAAGAAAATACTAAGTGAAATTAAAACAGCAGGAGCAGTTTCCATTCCTATAATTAACTTTGAACCAATAAAAACACTTGCTAAAGCGGATACCAGCCACCAGATTGGTGAACTTGGATTTGTTCGGCTGTTATTGTCTTTGTTTGTCATTTCAATACTTTCCTATTTTTGGGCCTACAGTCATGTAGAACTTGTTTTAGCTGACTTTTTTTTAGTCAATAGTATAGGCACTTCATTACCATGAATACGTTTTACAGTATCTCCATATTCTAAAGCGCGTGAAACTGATGTGTTTGTTTCATATTTACCTGAATTAAACTTATTTAAAGTTGTCAATCCTGAGAGTGGTTCAGATGCATATCGCCCATTTTGTGGACCAGGCTTTGGCACCTCACCTTTTAAGAACTTATCCAAAATATCTCTAAAACTTGTTTCAGTTAAATCTTCATAAAAATCTTTACCAATTTGTGCCATCGGTGCATTTGTGCAGGCACCTAAACACTCTACTTCTTCCCAGCTCAGTTTTCCATCTTTGGACAATTCATGTGGTTTTTCTGAGATTACTTCTTTACAAACGCTTATCAAATCTTCTGCACCACAAATCATGCAGGATAAAGTTCCACAAACTTGAACATGCGCAATTGACCCAACGGGAGCCAGTTGAAACATAAAATAAAACGATGCTACTTCCAAAACTCTTATAAATGGCATTTCAAGCAACTCACCAACTGATTCAATTGCAGGTTTTGAAAGCCAACCTTCTTGTTCTTGTGCACGCCATAAAATTGGAATTACTGCAGATGCTTGACGACCAGCAGGATATTTTTTTATTTGATTTTTGGCCCAGAGCAAGTTTTCATCTGTAAAGTTAAAGCTATCTGGCTGGGTTGTATGAAGTCGGCGTATAGACATTATCGGTCAATCTCTCCAAATACGACATCTAGTGTGCCGATTATTGCGGCTACATCAGCAAGCTGGTGGCCTTTGCATAAATGGTCCATTGCTGCCAAATGTAGATAACCTGGAGCACGAATTTTTGTTTTGTATGGTTTATTTGACCCATCTGATACTAGAAATACACCAAATTCACCTTTTGGAGCCTCAACAGATACATAGACTTCTCCTTCAGGCACTTTAAAACCCTCAGTGTAAAGTTTAAAATGATGTATTAAGGACTCCATAGATGTTTTCATGTCTGTTCTATTTGGAGGAGTTAATTTTCCTCTAGCAAGAACATCACCAGTTGTATTTTCAAGTTTTTTAATTGCTTGTTGGATTATTTTTAAGCTTTCACGCATTTCTTGCATGCGGCAAAGGTAACGGTCATAGCAGTCACCATTTTTTCCAACTGGAATATCAAACTCAAATTCATCATAGCATTCGTAAGGCTGAGCTCTTCTTAAATCCCACGCCATACCAGATCCTCGAACCATTACCCCGGAAAAACCCCAGTCTAATGCTTCTTGCTCAGATACAACTGCAATATCTACATTTCGTTGTTTAAATATTCTATTCTCTGTAAGCAAACCATCAATGTCTTCCAGAACTGATGGAAATTCCATAGTCCATGCCATTATATCATCTAACAGATCTTGTGGTAAATCCTGATGAACTCCACCTGGCCGGAAATATGCAGCATGCAATCTGGCACCGGACGCTCTTTCATAGAAAACCATCAGTTTTTCTCGTTCTTCAAAACCCCATAATGGTGGCGTCAGTGCCCCTACATCCATAGCTTGAGTTGTAACGTTAAGAATATGGCTTAGGATACGACCAATCTCTGAGTACAAAATACGGATGAGGGAAGCGCGCCTTGGAACCTCAATACCAGATAACTTTTCGATTGCTAAACACCATGCATGCTCTTGATTCATTGGAGCAACATAATCTAAACGGTCAAAATATGGTAAGTTTTGGAGATACGTACGGCTTTCCATAAGCTTTTCAGTACCCCGATGAAGCAAGCCTATGTGTGGGTCGCATCTTTCAACTATTTCACCATCTAACTCTAAAACTAATCTTAAAACACCATGTGCTGCGGGATGCTGCGGTCCAAAATTAATATTAAAATTACGGATTTTCTGTTCACCAGATTGAACATCATTAAAGCCACCATCAGCCATTATTTTGCCTCCGCCTTATCATCTCCTGGAAGGATATATTGAGCGCCCTCCCATGGTGACATAAAATCAAATTGACGATATTCTTGAGTTAAGGTTACAGGCTCATAAACAACCCTCTTTCCAACCTCATCGTATCGTAATTCTGTATAACCAGTGGTTGGGAAATCTTTTCGTAAAGGGTAACCTCGGAAACCATAATCAGTTAAAATTCTACGTAAGTCAGGATGACCAGAAAAAAGCACTCCATACATATCAAATACTTCACGCTCAAACCAATTTGCGCCAGGATGAATTTCGCAAATCGAAGGCACCATACCACCTTCAGGAACCTGTAATTTTAATCGAATTCGTAAATTCATATACATTGATAAAAAATGATAAACCATTTCAAATCGATTTTCACGAGATGGGTAATCAATAGCAGTTATATCAACGAGAGTAGAAAATTTCATAGCTGAATTTGTTTTTAAAAATTCCACAACTTTAGTGATTTTATCTAATTTTACATTTAACACTAAATCACCAAAGTCACTTACACCAGATGCAGTTACAGCATCTGGTAATTTTGAAGCGATTACTTCCCCTAAATCTGTTAAAGTATTTGACATAAAATTATCTCACTATTGTGCCTGTACGGCGCATTTTTCTTTGCAGCTGCAAAATTCCATACAACAACGCTTCAGCTGTTGGAGGGCATCCTGGAACATATATATCTACTGGAACAATTCTGTCGCATCCACGAACAACAGAATATGAATAATGGTAGTATCCACCACCATTTGCGCACGAACCCATAGAAATCACATACCGTGGCTCAGGCATTTGATCATAAACTTTACGCAAAGCTGGAGCCATTTTATTGGTTAAGGTTCCTGCAACAATCATAAGATCAGATTGACGAGGAGATGCTCTAGGTGCCGTTCCAAATCTTTCAAGGTCATACCTTGGCATTGCGCTATGCATCATTTCAACAGCACAACAAGCTAATCCAAAAGTCATCCAATGCAGTGAGCCCGTTCGAGCCCAATTTATAACATCTTCAGCACTAGTTAATAAGAAACCTTTGTCTTGAAGTTCGCGATTAAGTGCATTTGTTGCTAATTCTTTATTATCACCAGCTGTGTTCAGAGAAGTACTTACTCCCATTCCAAAGCTCCCTTTTTCCACTCATAAGCGAAACCTATTGTCAAAACCACTAAGAAAATCATCATTGACCAAAAACCTAACATCCCTTGATATTGAAATGAGGTAGCCCAAGGAAATAAAAATGCAACTTCGAGATCAAATATTATAAAAAGAATCGATACAAGATAAAATCGAACATCAAATTTCATTCGAGCGTCATCAAAAGCATTAAATCCGCATTCATAAGCAGAGGTTTTTTCAGAGTCTGGATTTCGAACAGCTACAATTACTGCAGCTAATATAAGCACTAAGCCTAAGCCTGCAGCAACTCCTAAAAAAACGAGTATAGGTAAATAATTCATAAGCAAATCTTGCACGGCATTCCCCTGAGAGGTTAATAGCTATTTTTAAATTTGCCATTGCTTACCCTTAGTGTCAGGTGACGTCAATAAATTCAGGCCAAAAAAGAACATTTATCGGAGTAAGCAAGCAAAAGTTTTAGCACTAAATGTTTAAATGAATTAAATCTTGATTAATTGTTGTTAAAAACTGCATTTTTTATCCCTTTTCAAGGCTAACTTTTTTGACCTCTTGTTTAATTATTTCACAAATTAAATCACAATCTTCCATACTAAAAGTTAATGGAATACGCATATCTAAAAGGACAGATAAAATTTTATCAGTTTTTGGTAATTTTTGTTTATCAACATACTTCCAACTATCATGCCTTGATGTAAATCCAATAGGCAAAGATGCCCCAAACCATTTTAATTGAACGCCTCTGGCTTCACATCCTGAAACAAAAGTCATTATTTGTTTTTTTGTGAATTTCGGCAAACAAAATTGGAATGAAGACGCAACAAAATACTCTTTTGAAGGGCGTGTTGTAAGGCGTATATCTTCAAATTGATTGAGACCACTTTCTAACGCACGATATCTTTTGTTCCATCTTTCAGCTTGTATTGGTAAATCTGCTAATTGTGGACGCAAAATTGCGGCTCTTAAATTATCCATTCTTCCGGAACAATTTGGTGTGTCGTATCGAATGTTTTCAAAAGCTTCAACAGGAGCACCAGCCAAATGACTTTCATATAGCATATATGATCCAGACAGCATTGTAGCCCTAGCCATAACTTCAACATCATCAGTTATAAGAAACCCGCCTTCACCAGAATTTATGTGTTTAAATGTTTGAGTTGAAAAACAGCCAATAACACCTGATCGCCCACTTGGAATACCATTCCAATTTGCACCCATTGTGTGTGCACAATCCTCAATTACCTTTATGCCTGCATTATTTGTAATTTTTATGAGTGCATCCATATCTACTAAATGACCGCGCATATGGCTTAACATCAAAAACTTTGCATTAGTTGATTGAATTTTCTGCTTCAAATCATCTAAATCTAATACAAGATCTTTTGTTATTTCAACAAATACTGGTCGTCCACCAGCACCATGAATTGCACCTGGCACTGGGGCTAAAGTAAATGCATTTGTTAAAACAATATCATCTTTTTCTATGCCTGATGCACGAAGTGCAGTTGTTAATGCATATCCACCTGATGCAACAGCTAAGCAATATTTTGCTCCACATGACTTCGCAAATTCCTGCTCTAAAAGTACTGTTTCCGCAGTTTCTCCATGAATAACATTATAACGATGTAACCTTCCATGACGCATTACTGCAATTGCTGCTTCAATTGCTTTTTCTGAAATAGCTTCTTGTTGCGTAAAACTTCCAGTAAATTTCAAAACCATAATAGCCTCATAAATCTGATTTTCTTATTAAATATAAATCTATAACTTTTTAAAGGATAGTATCAATCAAATCAGGTAAATCGAAATATGTATTCAGTAATGCTGAAGCTTTCATATTCTTAACTTCACTTCCTTTAGGCCCAAAAGAGACTAGGATACAAGGTAAATTAGCATTTTTTGCTGTATCGGAGTCTGTTATAGTATCACCAATGAGGATTGCCTTCTTTCTATCACCTCCCATTCGATCAATAGTAGTCCAAAGATGCATAGGATTAGGTTTACGAACAGATAATGTATCCGCTCCAAGCAGTGCTAAAAAATATTCTCTAATTCCAAGTGATTTTAATAACTTTTCTGCTAAAAATTCAGGCTTATTAGTGCAAACTCCTAATAAATAGCCTCTTTTTTGTAGCTCATTTAAAGCATCACATACTCCATCATATAAAAAGGTTTCTACATTTATATTTTTTTCATAATGTTTTAATAAAAATGAATATTGTTCATCAATGATACTTTCATCAAGACAGTTTGCTCTTTCAAGCCCAAGCCTGAGCATTGCTCTGCCGCCCCTAAAGGCAACCGAAGCATCATTGATCGGATCTAGCATTATTGTTAAACCCAATTGCTCAAAGCATGAATTAGCCGCTGCAATTAAATCTTTGCTGGTATCAGCAAGAGTTCCATCAAGATCAAAAACTACACTTTTCATCAAACAACCCTCATACAATGAGTTTCAAATAAATAGTAACAAATTGAAATACATTTTGAATACTTATCCCCTTTTGCAACATTAAAGAAACCTATAGTAAAGAAAAAAATAGGTAAAATTATTATGCAATCTGTAGTCATTATATTATCTGCCGGTATGGGCACGCGTATGCAATCAGATTTGCCAAAAGTATTGCATAAGGTTGCTTGTGAGCCGCTTTTAATACATTCAATGCGGACAGCATCTCAATTTGGAGCTAATAAAACAATTGTTGTTACAGGCCATGGAGCTGAACAAGTTGCAAGAGTAGCAATAAACTTTGATCCAAAAACAGAAATAGTTAATCAATCAGAACAACTTGGGACTGCCCATGCTGTAAATCAAGCCCGAGAAACACTATCAAATTTTAATGGCGAAGTATTTATTCTTTATGGAGATACACCATTTGTAGAGCCAAGTACTCTTCATAAAATGTCAAAAGAACGCAAAGATGGTGCAAAAGTTGTAGTTTTAGGGTTCAACACAAACAGAGAACATAGTTATGGCCGTCTTATTGTTTCAAATGATGGATCACTAAAAGAAATAGTTGAGCATAAAGATGCTAATAACTTACAGAGAAAAATCAATTTTTGCAATTCAGGAGTAATTTGCACAGATTCTACACTATTGTTTGAACTTATTTCTGATATAGAAAATGATAATGCAAATAATGAATTTTACTTAACAGATATTATTAAATCAGCAAAAAATAAAAATTTAAAATGCGTAGCTGTTGAATGTACTGAAAATGAAGCAATGGGTATAAATTCCAAAGTGGATTTAGCAAATGCTGAAAAATATTTTCAAACTAAAAAAAGAACAGAAATGATGCTTAAAGGAGTAACTTTAATTGCTCCAGATACCGTATGGTTTGCCAATGATACAGTTATTGGCCGTGATACTGTAATTGAACAAAATGTTATCTTTGGCCCTGAAACCACAGTTGAAAGCCATGCTCTCATAAAATCTTTCAGCCACATAGAGGGTGCTCATATATCAAAAGGTGCAATAATTGGCCCATTTGCACGGCTACGCCCTGGCGCTGTACTTGCAAACAACTCTAAGGTTGGTAACTTTTGCGAAGTGAAAAAATCACAAGTTGGTGAAGGTGCAAAAATAAATCACTTGTCTTATGTAGGTGATACAAAAATCGGTGATAATGCAAATATTGGCGCAGGGACAATTACATGTAACTATGATGGTGTTTCAAAGCATATTACAGAAATTGGTGATAAAGCATTTATAGGCTCCAATACTTCACTTGTTGCGCCTGTGCGCGTAGGAAATGGTGCAATGACTGCTTCAGGATCAGTTATAACAAAAAACATTCCTGACGAGGCTCTAGGTATTGCGCGATCACCACAAGAAAATAAACTAAACTTTGCTGTAAAGTTCTTTAAACGTCTGAAAGCAATCAAAATTAATGTTAAAAAAGGTAAATAAATGTGTGGCATTGTTGGCATTTTAGGCAATCATGAAGCATCTCCAATACTCCTTGATGCGCTAAAAAGACTTGAATATCGTGGATATGACAGCTCTGGCATCGCTACTATAAATGATGGAGTGCTAGAACGACGTCGTGAAATAGGAAAATTAGTAAACCTTGCAGATAAACTTGTTCACAAACCATTAAAAGGAAAAATTGGCATTGGTCACACACGGTGGGCAACTCACGGAAGTCCAACTGTGGCAAATGCTCACCCTCAAAAAACTGGTAAAGTCGCAGTTGTACATAATGGTATTATAGAAAATTTCAAAAAATTACGTGATGAGTTAATATCAGATGGTGCAGTTTTTCAGTCAGAAACAGATACAGAAACGGTTGCCCAACTATGCATGAGTTTCATCAACAATGGAGACAATCCTGCTATTGCTGCAAAAAAAACATTGGATCGATTAGAGGGTGCATATGCATTATGTTTTTTGTTCCATGACAACGATAATTTATTAATTGCGGCTAGAAAAGGCTCACCTTTGGCGATTGGCCATGGAAATGGGGAGATGTTTGTTGGTTCAGATGCTATTGCATTAGCTCCAATGACGAACCAAGTTACATATTTAGAGGAGGGCGATTTAGCTTTAATTACCAGAGAGTCTCTAGAAATATTTGACATTGATGGAAGGGCAATTGAAAGAAACAGGCAAACTTTAGATTTAAACGCTCAAAATGTTGCAAAAGGTAATTATAAACATTTTATGGCTAAAGAAATTGCCGAACAACCATCAGTATTAGCAGATGCAATTCAACAAAATCTAAATTCCACAAGAAATAAATTAGAAATTTCCAATTTAGAATTGGACTTTAGTAGCATTAATCGAATTACATTAGTAGCATGTGGAACAGCTTTTTTAGCATGTAATGTAGCAAAATATTGGTTTGAGAAAATTGCACGTATCTCTATCGATCTCGATGTTGCATCAGAATTTCGCTATAGAGAACCCCCTGTGGAAAAAAATAATCTTGCAATAGTTGTAAGCCAATCAGGTGAAACTGCAGATACCCTAGCAGCGCTTCGATATTGTAACAAAAATAAAATGAAAACACTCGGCATCGTAAATGTTGATGAAAGTACAATTTCACGTGAGGCATCTCTTGCGTTGCAAATACATGCAGGACCAGAAATTGGCGTTGCCTCTACCAAAGCATTTACTTGTCAATTAACTACACTTTACTTTCTTGCAATCAAAGCTGCTAAAGATAAAGGCAACATTAACAGTAAACAAGAAGCAAAGTTAATAAAATCTATTCTGCAGTTGCCTTCAATGATTGTCGACGCATTATCTCTAGAAGCTGAAATTAAACAAACCGCACAGGATTTATCAAAAGCATCTAACGCTATATTCTTGGGCCGAGGCGCAATGTATCCTCTGGCTTCAGAAGGTGCATTAAAATTAAAAGAAATCAGCTATATTCATGCTGAAGGCTACGCTAGTGGTGAACTAAAGCATGGGCCCATTGCACTTGTGGATGAAAACATGCCTGTAGTTGTATTAGCACCAAGAGATGAATTATTTGAAAAAACTGTTTCTAATATGCATGAAGTCATGGCACGTGGTGGTAAAGTCTTACTAATCACAGATGCCGAGGGTGCAGACGAAGCCCAAGATGGAACATGGAAAACAATTATTATGCCAAAAATACCAAATGATTTGGCACCAATATTGTATTCTATTCCAGTACAATTATTAGCTTATCATACAGCGGTATATAAAGGTACTGATGTTGATCAACCAAGGAACCTAGCTAAATCAGTAACAGTGGAATAATTTAAGAATAATATACAACAAATATGTAATGCATATTAAACAAAAGCCTTTTAATAATTTTACTAATAAAATATTGTTACTTTTTTAGAATTTCACATAAAACTGTCGATTAATTGGTAGATTAATCGAGTTAAATAATATTATAGGTAATTAAAAAAAATCTACTCCAGCGTAGATTACGACTCTTACTTAAATCGATAAAAGCCAATTAATATATAGAGAATGTAATGATTACGTTTACTGACGCAATAGACCAATTACACACAAAAGCAAATTCAAGAAAAGCAGCTGAATTGAAAAATTCGATCAAAATTGACCGGGTTTATCTTGGAATATCCAACTCAGAACTAGATAACATATATAAAATATGGCGTAAGAAAATAGATGGTGAAGATAGAATAGGATTAGCCGCTGAATTATGGGATTCAAATATATATGAAGCAAAAATAGTTGCATCTAAACTTCTTACACAAGCTCGAATATCAAACGATGAACTAGTCTGGGAAGAAATTTTACGGTGGATAGGTACCCTAGATCATCCAATCTTAGCTGACCACGTTTGTAGCGCAGGATCACGCCGCTTAAAAGCAGATCCGTCGAGACTAACTCAAGTTTCAGATTGGGTGTTTGATGAAAATATTTGGAAGAGACGATCTGTTTTAACACTTACTATGCCTTGGGCAAAAATAAATAACCCTAAAATAGATGAGTTAGAGCAAAGATCTCGAATAATATCATGGCTTGGTACACTTTCCGTTGATCAAGAGTGGTTAATTCAAAAGGCTATAGCAAATTGGCTTTCAAGCTTATCAAAACATGATATTCCAGCTGTTTTATCGTTTTTGGAAGAATATGGAGCCAAAATGAAACCATTTGCTGTTAATGAAGCATGCAAATTCATATAATCACCCTTGTAACAAGCAATAGCTAAGAATAGCATATTAAAATGAACAATATTCCTAAACTAATTGACCCATTCAATCGCGCAATTACATATCTAAGAGTATCTGTAACTGATCGATGCGATTTTAGATGTGTATATTGTATGTCTGAAAATATGAATTTTTTACCTAAAGCAGATTTATTAACTCTCGAGGAACTTGATAAAATGTGCTCAGCATTTATTTCTCAAGGAGTTGAGAAATTAAGAATTACTGGTGGTGAGCCTTTAGTTAGAAGAAATATAATGGAGTTTTTTGAATCAATTTCTCGTCATCTTAAAACTGGTGACTTAAAAGAGCTAACACTAACAACAAATGGATCACAACTTCATCGCTTTGCAGAAAAATTATCAGAAATTGGAATTAAAAGAATAAATGTTTCTCTTGATACGCTCAACGAGCAAAAATTTTCTAAGATTACAAGATGGGGAAGACTATCACAGGTATTAAAAGGCATTGATGCAGCGCTTGCAGCAGGGATCAAAATAAAAATTAATACAGTAGCATTAAAAGATTTTAATGAGGATGAATTAGAAGAAATAGTTCAATGGTGTGCAAATCGCAAAATGGATTTAACTTTTATTGAGGTTATGCCCATGGGTGATATTGGCAATGAAAATCGGCTTAATCAATATTGGCCTCTTTCTGATTTAAGAAAAAAGCTGAGTGAAACATGGACGCTGTATGATACAGATGAGCAAACTGGTGGTCCGGCAAGATATGTAAGGCTTAATGAAACTGGCCAAAAAATTGGGTTTATAACTCCTATGACACACAATTTTTGCGAGAGCTGTAATCGAGTTAGGTTAACATGTACTGGCGAATTATATCAATGCTTAGGGCAGGAAGACCAAGTGGATTTAAGAAAAATTTTACGTAATCATTCAGATACCGAACCATTAATTCAAGCAATTCATAACGCAATATCAAAAAAGCCCAAAGGCCATGATTTTGATTATTCCAGACAATCAATTTCTGGACAGATGACGAGACATATGAGCCATACTGGTGGTTAGATAAATATATTGCTTATAAGGAAATAAAAGCTAACTAAAAAATTACTATCATTTGTATTAAGGGTATTAATTATATGGAAAAAATAGTAAAAACAAATGCTGAATGGCAAAAAGAATTATCCGATCTAGCATATAGAGTCACACGAAAGCATGGTACTGAACGTCCATTTAGTAATGATAATTTCCCAAAATTATCAGGAGTTTTTTGTTGTGTATGTTGTGCGAATGAACTTTTTGATAGTGAAACAAAGTTTGATAGTGGCACTGGTTGGCCATCATTTTTTCAACCAATACGCCCTGAAAATGTAATAGAAAAATCTGATAGAAGTTTATTTATGAAGCGAACTGAAATTTTATGCTCCAAATGTGATGCGCATCTAGGCCATGTATTTCCTGATGGCCCTGCACCAACAGGCTTAAGATACTGTATGAATGGTGTTGCAATGGAATTTAAAAAATCCGAATAGATAATATTTTATTGACCTAATAAAGTTCCTGCATCTGCATTTCCTAAATTGCCAAATATTTGTGACAAAATCTTCGGACCCTTTACTGGCGCAGATGTAACTCTGCGACTTAACACGACCACTCTACCATCTTCTAGGGTAAATTTTTCTATGTTTTCTACCAGATCTCTATCGTCAAACGAAACAACTATCATATCCCTAGAAACGACTTTAGGCTCATAAAATAAGAAATTTTTTATTTTTGTTGAAATGTAGAAAATAGCACCATCTTCTAGCACTCCAGACCCCGATGGAGATCCAAGTAATTCAGTAACGGAATTTCGTGTATCTTTACCAATAACAACATTTTTTAGATCTGTATCTAAAGGTAAATAACCGTGGTCTTTATATATCGTACTACAGCTTGCCAAAAAAAAAGTAGAAAATATTATCGATCTATATTTGAAAGCAAATTTTGACATTACAGCTATACATCCTTAGTTAATCTATAAATCCAGTACATCGTGCTTCATACACATACAAACAATTTGTAAATTAACAACTAAAATAAGCAAAGGAATTCGCATAATGAGCGATATTTCAGATAAATCACCAATAAAATCTCACTTAATAACAATATCCCAACTATCACAAAATAAAATTCATAAATTTTCAATAAGATTCGATAATAACGATCTATTAAATTATAAGAATCTTTTGGACTTACGTAAAATATCCAAAGTCACTATTTTTGGAGAAATATTTGCTGAGGGAAATAAAAACTGGCTGCTAAATGCTAAGATTGGGGCCAGCGTAACTCAATCATGTGTTGTGACTATGGAAGATGTTAACACTAGAATAGATGAAAATATAACCAGACATTATTTTGCGGACATAGATAAACATGATGAGAACTTCACTTCTGAAGAAGAGTTAGATGCCAATGCAGAAGGAATTCCTGATGAAATTAATCTTTTAGACTTAACAATAGAATCCATATCATTAAATTTAAATGATTTTCCACGAAAGGATGGTATTGTTATAGATCCTGTGTTATCAGCACCCGAAGGCATAAAACCACTTACTGATGACGCAGTAAAACCTTTTGCTGGATTAGCCAGTTTAAGGGATAAATTAAAAGAGTAATATTTTTTCACAATAGGGCTTGCGAATTTGCATAATCTTTGTATTTTGCGGCTCTTTATATTAGCAGAGTCGTTGCCATAATATTTGGTTAAAAACTCTAGGTTCCACAAGGCGAAAGCCTTTTAATTCGAGGTAGTGACATGGCTGTCCCTAAAAGTAAGATTACCCGCTCACGTCGTGGAAACCGACGTTCACATGACACGTTAGTGGCAGATAATCCAAATGAATGTGCAAATTGTGGTGAGCTAAAACGCCCACATCATGTTTGTGGCGCATGTGGTCATTACGATGACCGTGAAGTTGTATCTGTGGCCGATGATATCGACCTAGACGACGACGCAGCATAAAATTTAGGGCTGATCCAAAATGAGCGATTTCGCCAACAGGATCAGTCCCACAAACGCCAAACAATCCTATATTGTTATTTCTGTTGACGCTATGGGGGGAGATAACGGCCCCTCTGCGATTGTAGCTGGTATGGCTAATGCAGCCAAATCTAATTCTAAAGTACGCTTTATAATTAACGGTGATAAATCAATACTCGATCCTCTAATATTAAAACGAAAAGTTCTAGAAAATATTTGTGAAGTGCGTCACACTAAAGATATTATTTCCATGGATGATAAACCCACATACGCAATGCGTAATGGCAAAGAAAGTTCTATGTGGAGTACTATTGATGCTGTAAAGAATAAAGAAGCCCATGCTGCAGTTTCATGTGGAAACACAGGGGCATTAATGGCAATTTCGATGATCCGTTTAAGAAAATTACCTGGAGTTTACCGCCCAGCAATCGCTATTCTTTGGCCATCCTCTAATAACCTTGGCTTCAATTTTATGTTAGATGTTGGCGCAGATATTCGTGCGGATGCGCCAGATTTATTAAAGTATGCGCTTATGGGCGCATCATATGCTCGTAATGGTTTTGGCCTAGTACGCCCCAGAATAGGTTTACTAAACGTTGGTACAGAAGAACATAAAGGTCGTCTTGAACTTAAAGAAGCAAACGACCTAATTACTGAAAGCGTTGAAAATGGTGAATATGATTATGTAGGGTTTGTAGAGGGAAATGATATTCCATCAGATCGTGTTGATGTGATTGTTACTGACGGGTTTACTGGAAACATAGCATTAAAAACTGGTGAAGGAACTGCAAGTATGATCGGCGCAGCAATGCGCGAAAGCTTCAAAGCAACATTACTATCAAAATTATGCGCAGTATTTGCAATTGTACCCTTAAAAAGGTTTAGTAAGAGAATTGATCCACGTAGAAAGAATGGTGGTGTATTTTTGGGTCTTAATGGTACTGTTGTAAAATCTCATGGAGCAGCTGACGCAACTGGAATAACTGCAGCAATAAACTTAGCTGTACAGCTAGCAGAAATGAATTTTAACGAAAAACTTGCCGCACGGGTTGCATCTACTGCAATTGAAAGCGATGTTAGCAAAAAACAATAAGAGATTGAGTATGCCAACAATCAGAGCAGTTCCAATTGGAGTAGGCCACTTTCTTCCTGAAAGAATAGTTACCAATAATGAATTAGCAAAGACTGTTGATACAAGTGACGAGTGGATAAAAACGCGAACAGGAATTGAACGAAGGCATTTTGCAGCTGAGGGTGAGTTTACTTCTGATCTTGCTATCAAAGCTGCTAAGAATGCATTAAAAAATGCCAAAATTTCTGCAAATGAGATTGATACAATCGTACTTGCGACCTCCACACCGGATCAAACATTTCCTTCTACTGCTACGAAAGTACAAGCTGGCTTGGGAATGACATCAGGCTTTGCTTTTGATATTCAAGCCGTGTGTGCAGGCTTTGCTTATGCATTAACCACTGCAAATTCTTTAATTGTCTCTGGCCAATCAAAAAAAGTTATTGTTATTGGTGCTGAAACATTTTCTAGGATTATGGATTGGAATGATAGGACAACATGCGTACTTTTTGGAGATGGTGCAGGAGCAATAATTCTTGAAGCACAAAAGTTTGAAGGTACATCCAAAGATAGAGGAATTCTTGCGTGTGATTTAAGTTCTGATGGCAAATATAACGACCTTTTATATGTTGACGGTGGCGTATCAACCACACAAACCACCGGTGTCTTACGTATGCAGGGCCAAGAGGTTTTCAAACATGCAGTAGGAAAACTTGCCGAATCTGGCGAAAATGCCATGTCAAAAGCTGGAGTTACAAGTGAAGATGTAGATTGGATAGTGCCCCATCAAGCCAATCTAAGAATTATAAAAAGTACAGCAAAGAAAATGTCTGTTCCAATGGAAAAAGTAGTTTTAACAGTGCAAGATCATGGGAACACATCCGCAGCTTCGATTCCATTGGCATTATCCGTTGCAGTTGAAAAAGGCCAAATTGTTAAAAATAATCTTATTTTGACTGAAGCAATCGGTGGTGGGCTTGCATGGGGAGCCGTTGTTTTTAGATGGTAAAAGACTATTAGATAATATTATTGCTCTTTATGTTGACTCGTTAATATATAAAACAATATCATTTCATAGAATCTAGGAGAAATTTTATGGCAAATGAAACACTTACACGCATGGATTTGGCTGAAGCTGTTTTTGAAGAGGTTGGACTTTCTCGAAATGAATCTGCAGATCTTGTAGAAAGTGTACTTCAGCATATTTCTGATGCTCTTGTCCGTGGAGAGAATGTAAAAATTTCATCTTTTGGTACATTTAATATTCGAGACAAAAATGCTCGTATAGGTCGAAATCCAAAAACTGGTGAAGAAGTGCCAATTAATCCTCGTCGCGTTCTGTCATTCCGTCCATCACACACGATGAAGGATAAAGTTGGCGCGGGCAATAAATAAGTAGGCCAATATGGCACGTAAAAAAGAGCAAGCATTTAGAACAATTACTGAGGTATCAGATTGGTTGGATACGCCGTCTCATGTTCTACGTTTCTGGGAGAGCAGGTTTACACAAATAAAACCAGTTAAACGAGCCGGTGGTAGACGATACTATAGACCTGAAGATTTAAAAATCATTGGTGGTATTAAGTATTTATTGCACGATAAAGGAACTACCATTGCGGCTGTTAAAGATCTTTTTAAATCTAACGGTGAACAACATATCAAAGAGTACTCTATTGAACCAATTTTTCCAGAAAAAGTGTCACGGAAATCTAAAAATATTCGAAAAAAAATATCTCATAATATTCAATCAGTAGATATTAACAATGCGGCAATCGAAAACTATAAAAGAGTTAATAATCAATCAAGCAATTTTGAAAAATTAAAGAAACTGCCTGATTTATCTGATAATGATATCTTACGAATTGAAGAACTATACTTTCAATTAAAGCGTATAAGAAATCGAATGAAACGTCGATTAGATGAAATCTAAAATATTCATACTTGCACCTAGGAAAATCAGATATATAACATCACCAAGTCGGGCTATAGCGCAGCCTGGTAGCGCGTTCGTCTGGGGGACGAGAGGCCGCAGGTTCGAATCCTGCTAGCCCGACCAAACATGGCCATATTTTAGGCCCACCGTGAAAGACACACTTATGACAGGCGTATTACCAAGCCAAAAAATTAAAGATATGATCAATACAAATAAGATCATTGTCACTAACCCTATTGATAGTGATCAGATACAGCCTGCTAGTTTGGATCTGCGTCTTGGTAATACTGCTTATAGAGTTCGCGCATCATTTTTAGCTGGATCTGGCAATACAGTTGCTGAGCGTTTGGATGATTTCAAAATGCACGAAATAAATCTTCAAAATGGCGCAGTATTAGAAAAAGGATGTGTTTATGTTGTTCCATTAATGGAGTCTCTTGCGTTACCAGAATACATAAATGCAGTAGCAAATGCAAAAAGTTCAACTGGTCGCCTAGATTTATTCACAAGATGCATTACTGATCATGGTATTGAATTCGATAGAATAGAAAAAGGTTACTCTGGGCCGTTATTTGCAGAAATATCTCCCCGAAGTTTTTCAGTATTAGTAAAACCCGGTATGCGCTTGAATCAGATAAGGTTTCGTGAAGGAAAATCTGTTTTATCTGATGATGAACTTTCACAAATGCACGATAATATTGGACTAGTAGATAGCCCTGCACAAATTGATCAAGGTTTAGGCTTTTCAGTCGATCTAGACTTGCCAAATGGTTTGGTCGGATACAGAGCGAAGCCTCATACTGGATTAATAAATTTGGATAATATTAATTACTATAACATTGACGATTATTGGGAACCAGTCTTCGCCCATAATAAAAGAATTATATTAGACCCAGGCGCCTTTTATATTTTAGTTAGCAGGGAGGCAGTGCACATTCCCCCTGAATGTGCTGCTGAGATGGCACCTTATCTTGCAATGGTTGGTGAGTTTAGGGTGCATTATGCAGGTTTTTTTGACCCAGGGTTTGGGAATATAGATGCTGGTGGCAAAGGATCACGTGGTGTACTTGAAGTGAGGTGTCATGAAGCACCTTTTGCATTAGAGCATGGGCAATCCGTGGGCAGGTTAGTATATGAAAAAATGTCTGAAATACCTGATATTCTTTACGGTGCTGATTTGAAATCAAATTATCAGGGCCAAGGGTTAAAATTATCAAAACATTTCAAAATATCATAAGAAAATAGTTACTAATAGTAGAAAATACTTATTGTAAAAGTAATTATTCAAACATGTCTTCTTGGTCCTCGTTCTCTATAAATTCATTATCTGATATATCCAATGTAGCTCCCGGTGGGGGACGATTATCCAACAATCCAGCATCACGTAATTCTTTTATGCCAGGTAGATCTTTTGCACTTTCCATACCAAAATGGTCCAAAAATAATTGTGTCACAACAAATGTAACAGGCCTGCCAGGAGATTGACGCCTTCGCCCAAGTTTTATCCATTCAAGCTCAAGTAGAATATCAATAGTCCCACTAGAAACAGAAACGCCACGAATTTCTTCTATTTCTGAACGTGTTACAGGCTGATGATATGCAATAATTGCTAAAGTTTCTATTGCTGCTCTTGATAGCTTACGTGTTTCTACACTTTCTTTTTGCATCAAGAAACCTAAGCCTGGAGCTGTACGAAGTGCATACCCGTCTCCAATACGAACTAGATTTACTCCCCTTGATGAATATCTATCTTTTAGTGACAATAGGGCTTCTGATACATCACTTCCAATTGGCATACGTTTTTCGATTTGCTGTTTAGATATTGGTTCACTAACCGAAAATAATATTGCTTCAAGCATTCTTTCTTGCTCAAGAAATGGTGGTGCTTCAAATAAGTTTTCTATTTGGGATTCATCTTTATCCATATCAATTTTCTTTTTGTTTTATTTCTATTTCTGAAAAAGTATTTGTTTGTCGCAATTCTAATTTGCCAAGCTTAACTAACTCCAACATTGCAGCAAAAGTAGAAGCAGTCACAGATCTCCTACGTTTAGGATCATCTAACCAGCCCTCTGGTATAAATTGTTCAAGTGAGCCCCACTCAATAGCATGTCCTATAAGGCTTTTCATACGCTCTAGCGCTTGTTCCATTGAGTATATTTTATTACGATCATCTATATGTAATGGTTTGAAATTATCTTTAACCCTGAGACGTGCATAAGCCTGCATTAAATCAAGAACAGTTGCTTTATAAACAATATTTTTCTTTACCTTCACATCCTGCAGAATACCTCTACCAAAAAAATCTTTCCCTAACTGGTCTCGAGCCATCAACTGAGCTGCAGACCTTCTCATTGCCTCTAAACGTTCCAGCTGAAAAGCTAGATGTGCTGCAAGTTCTTCACCAGTTGGTCCGTCTTCATTATCTTCTTGTGGTAATAAAAGACGTGATTTAATAAATGCTAACCAAGCTGCCATAACTAAATAATCAGCAGCTAGCTCAAGCCGAATTCGCTTTGCTTCCTCAACAAATTTTAAATATTGCCGAGCTAACTGTAAAATAGAAATTTTACGCATATCAACTTTTTGGGTTCGAGCCAATGTTAACAATAAATCTAGTGGCCCTTCAAATCCATCAATATCAATTACTAAATTTTCACCAGCAATTCGCTGCTCAAGATCTATATCAAAATTAGTTTGTGATTCCATAATTTTTATATTGCGCTAAACAATTCACTACATCAAGGAAGCAAAGGTACGGCAAGCAGCTTTAAAATCAAAGTCTTCAGGTTCGAACCTTAGATTTTCAGCTTTTTCTGCACGCAACTGGGATTTTGAATTCAAAATAGGTATTTCTTGCATAATTTCAACCATATCTTTCATTATCCCATTACAATGCAACACTACATCACACCCGGCCTTTAATGAAGCAAACGCCCTACTTGATAAAGATCCACTTAATGCCTGCATTGAAATATCATCTGTCATTAACAATCCATCAAAACCGATATTTTCTCTTATAATATTATTCATAATAGGCGATATCGTTGCACATAAATTTGGATCAAGAGTTGAGTAAATAATATGTGCAGTCATTGCCAGTGGTAAGTCTGATAAATGTCTAAATGGTTCAAAATCTATTGCGTTTAATGTGCTTGCGGGAGTATTGATTACTGGTAATTCAAAATGGCTATCAGATGAACCTCTACCATGTCCTGGAATATGTTTAAGGACAGGCAATATTCCTCCAGATAGAAGACCGTTTGCACATGCTCTTCCCATATCGGAAACAGTTTTGGGATTTTCCCCATAACATCTATTTGTTATAATTTGATGTGAGGATTTATTAGCAATATCAACCATTGGCGCACAATTCACATCTATTCCTAATAAATAAAGTTCGTGAGCTATTAATCGATATCTTAAATACA
>FZLS01000095.1 GCA_900197625.1 Rhodobacteraceae bacterium Water-Bin34
CTGCCATGAACACCGCCTTGAATATTGAAGGATCGTGTCTTCCTTCTGATAGATAACCTTTAAGTGACTGCATGTGACCTTTATAATTTAGATATAAAGGTATTTATAACAATTATAAATTCTTGATAATCTTATTTAAATTCTTAATTTTGCTATACTTTTTAAGTTTCTTAAGCTTTGGTTCAACATGTTCTTTTACATTTTCTAAAGAAATGTAGCCATAATAATCTAATATTAATAGCATTGCCATTACATCACCTAGTTCTTGTTCTAATTCAGCCACATTATCTTCATCATATGGGCCAAATCTAATTAGTTTTGAGTTAGCTTGTATTACCTCTGCACATTCTTCTGAGAGAATGGTCAGTGTTTCTTTTACGTTCATTACTTTTTACCGAGTACATAGTCCTGCTTTGCCATCGCATCATCTAATATACTTTTGAGAATATCGCCAGCCGCTTCATTAAACTCTGTTTCACCATGAGGATCATCACCCGGATAATCAACTATTTCATAATCAAAGTTTATAGACTGTGTTGTCTCATTTAATTTAATTTCCATGTAGCGATATATAACATCATGGAACTTGCCACCTTCTAATCGTACATACCAATGTTCATTATCTAAATCATTTTTATCTACGAATGTCCATTTTTTAAATGGAACTTCTCTTTTTTTAACGGTCATTACGAATAAAGTCTAGTTCGTATGCTTGACCTTGTACTGTAAAATAGATTGTTGAGTGTGAATACTCTCTTTTAGCAGTTTTAGTCTTACGTTGTTCAGTTTGACATACGATTTGCGTTGTGCCATCACCTTTATTCTCTTCGTGTTTAGCACCAATCATACCACCAATCACAGCTCCTGGTAATCTACCACCATTGTCATCTATTGCATCACCTGCAACTGCACCAAGTATTGCACCCCAAAGAGCGCCTACAGCCACATCACCAGCCATAGATGTTTGTTCACCACATACTTCAACGTAGTATGGTTCAATAACTACAACATCATGATAATGATCTTTGACTACACCTGATCTGATATTTTGTGCAGCTAAGACTTGCATTGACGCTGCAACTAAAATACCTATAACTAAACCTTTTACTTTATATTTCCACATATACTACTCCTTCATTTAAAGTTATATTATAACATAGTTTTAGCGCTTTGTACATGCTATTTCTCATGTTCTCCTTCAATTTTGTATGGGATAGTATCTAATGGATCTACAACATTCGGTGTTGGTATTTTTTGTTTATTTTGTAAATTTTTATAGATACCAACATATGAATTCCTTTCCCAGCATTCAATAATATCATCACGAATATATTCTAATGGTGTACCAGTAGGATACTCGTGTCTCCAATTGTGTGCCATCTTCATAGCATTTTCACGGATTGTTTGAATCCTACGTTTCTCATAGTATTCTTTTCTTCTAAATTCTATTCGATCCATGAACTTTTTCGAATAGCCTTGATTAAATAAAGCTTTAAGCATTTTGTTTTACCCTTTTTGAATTAGGATGTCTTTTCTTTGTATAAGTACTATGACTCATATCTTTGACAAACCTTGGTTGACCCTTTACCCGTTTCTTGGCAGTGGGTATCATTGATTTTCCCATTTATTTCTCCACGTCAATTATGTATTCGACCTCAGCCTCTTTAAATAAAGCTTTGGCATCCTTTATTGATTCATCCCATTCTTTATTGTAATCAGCTGGACGAGTTGCAATAACCTTGTCTATACCAACTTGAATAACACCTTTAGCACATTCATTACAAATGGGTAAACCATACACGTATAATGTTGATCCTTTTAAAGAAACACCATTTAAACTAGCATTATATATAGCATTCATCTCTGCATGTACAACTAAATTATACTTTTTTTCGCGATCTTTTAATCTTTGAGGTGTATCTTTAATACTTCTTGGGAAACCATTATAGCCTTGTGATAACACTTCACCATTGTTTCCAATAACTACAGCACCAACTTTAGTGCTTGGGTCCTTAGACCATGTAGATATTTCTTTTGCTAGATTAATATATCTATCACCCCATGCCTTACCATGCATTCTACTCAATTGTAAATCCCTCCCCTATTGTGTCATATCTAGGTGCAACTTTAACCGGCTCATCTCTAACATTTAGAGTTTGGGCCGTATCCTCTACATCGTACAGTCTCATCTTAGCCCTGTCAATACCAAGTACAAACTTCTTGTTTCCACCTGTAGGATCATTATACCTATTCTTTAATTGTTTTACCATGATTTGATTCATAGCTTCAAGCTCTTCTGTAGATATAAGTGCAAACATTAAATCAGCTGTAGCTGGTAAACCAAATGATTCACTTGTATCTTCTAGTCCTACATCAGATGATGCAAAACCTGAACGAGTTGTTTGTGTGGCCGTAACAATAGGTAAGTTATACTCTACTGCTAAGCCACGCAATTCTTCTGCAATTGCTTTGACCATAATATATGAATTGATTGCACCACCCATAGATTTCATTCTTGATGAGGCACATATATTTAGATAGTCTATACAAATAAGATCAGGAGTAAAGTCACGTTTAATCTGTAATTCTTTTAGCAATGCTCTAAAGTGTATAGAACTTGCAGCTCCTGTAGGATACTCTTTTACAATAAGTTTACCAACACCTTTGTCAGTAAGCTTATGCATCTTCTTATCAAACATATCCTTACTTAGATTCTCTAACTGGTCAATAGGCACATTCATAAGGTTAGCGTCAATACGTTCAGCTATTCTTTCTTCTGCCATCTCCATAGTTATATATAACACATTTTTCATCTGTGTGAGAGCACCAGCTGCAACATGACACATGAATAGAGACTTACCTACACCTGTACCAGCCAAAGCAACATTAAGAGATTTCTTGACGAGACCACCTTTGGTGATTGTGTTAAACTTTTCTAAATCAAATGGTAGGTGTTCCTCTTGCCTATGATAGAAATCATAACGACCATCAGAGTCATCAACATAATCATGACCAACCCTCATATCAAAGTTTACACCTAAGGCTTCACTCAATACAGATGGTAATGCATTCTTATCTAATGTCTCATGTTTACCTTCAATAATATTAATAGAATCCATGATTGCCAAATAGATTGCTCGGTCTTGACACCACTTTTCAGTCTTCTCAACTAACCACTCTTGTGTTTGCTCTGTATCTTGTTTACTTAATTCAGGTATAAGAGCAAGAGAATCTGATGTGATCTTAGGATTATTCTTTAACTCAATAGTCAAAGCATCAGCACTTGGTAGCTTATTAAACTTATTGACAAACCCAACAATCTCATTAAATACTGATCTGTGTGGATCTTCAAAGTATATAGTTTTCAAATGAGGAATAACCGTTCTGGTATAATCCTCATTGAGCATTAGATTACGTAAGATTAATGTTTCTATCTGCATTAAATATCCATATCTTCAGGGTTATTTTGCTTAATCATATCAGCATGACCTACTTCATATCGTTTCTTAAGAAAATCTTTAAAGTCTGTATTAGCAAATATTGGTCTCCAAAATTCTTCTTTTAATGTTTCGCTTAATCGAACTTTTTTATCTTCTACTTCACCAGTAGATTGATCGACTTTAGAGTACCAACCATTTTGAGGTTTAACAACATAATTGCCTTCCATTGCTACATCTAATAAACCTGAATATGATTCAATACCACCTTCCCATGTAACTGAGATAGGAATCTTAGACTTCTCACGAACAAACCTTGACTTTTCTACATTAATGACAAAGTTATATCCTGTAATTTCAGTTCCCTTTTTCTCTTGCTGACGGCCGATGATCCAGATATTATCTGAGGAGTAGTAAATACCTGTACCACCGGACACGACTGCTTTAGGGAATAAGCCGATTTCTTGATATGTGTGGTTGACTGCTAACAATGGAATGTCTCTCATTGTTAAGTAGGGTGTCGTCATTCTAAATAGACCTTTGAGGGCTTTCGCTCTCGACATATCTGCTACTGACTTTTCATTCATAGCATCTTCAAGCTCCTTCTTCGAAGCAAGATTTCCGACAGAGTCAATCATAATAATAACTTTGTCGTCGCGTTCAATATTCTCGAGTTGGGAGATTAAATCAAATTTCAACTCTTCTACATTAGTAATGGGACTATGTAGGACACGTGAAGTGTCAATACCGAACGACTTAAAATATTGTTGCGGGCTACCAAACTCTGAATCATAAAACAACAGGACAGCGTCTTCATACTTATCTAAGTATGCTGCTGCCATGAGCAAGCCAAACGAAGTCTTAAAGTGCTTCGATGGTCCTGCTAAGACTGTTAAACCAGAACTCAGACCTCCGTCTGGATCACCTGATAACGCAACGTTAATCATAGGAACAGGTGTAGTCACCATATCCTTATTAGAAAACAACTTGCTCTTGTCAAGTTGCGAAGACTCTTTGATACGAGAGTTCTTCTGTAATTTATCCATTATTCCCATTTATACTCCTTTGTTAATTTGATGTGTACATTATATCATGAAATCTGTTAAAAGTACATACTCTTCACCAAATTCTTTTCTTCTATAAACTTCTGGTGATATATGTACTGAGCTTGTACCTTCCATTTTTCTCTTTGCGAAATCTTGTGGATCAAGCTTTAACCACTCTTCTGGATACATAACTTTATTCATGCTTACCATATCCATGGTCTCAAGAATTCTTTCAAGCATTTGTGATCTTTCAAAGTGTGTACCCCAAAATGGTTGGTTCTTATAATAACCAGTCTTTGGTAATCTTCTACCTTCAAACTCTATAGGCCAAGGTACAGAATATTCTACTGGTATTGGCAAGCTATCTCCAAACTTTTTAAGCTTTATCCACATATCTCTTGGATCAATACCTAATCTGCATAAGTGATGTCTTACATCTATATTGCCAAAGCTTAGTGTGATACCTTGTAAGTTATTGCATTTAGCCATATGGTCACGAACATATTGGAAGTTAGATTGAATTTGTCCATTAAGTGTAAGACCATTTGTCTTAATCACCATGCTATCATGTGGAGCAAATGCTGCTGTATGAGAATCACCTATGGTTAACCATGTTGTGTCAAGATCTGTAGATAGTAATGTTTGTGCACCATCGCATTTAGCTTGAACACGGGCACACCAGTCTTTGTCAGTCACATCTTTTCTCTTGGCTAACATATCACCATACCGTGGCATAGGCATATCAAGTGAATAGACTTTATCTGCCTTTAGAAAATTATCTACTCTTCGCTTTAATTTATCATCGAATCCACCAAATAGATTTAAACCACCGCCAAAGTTTACACCATGGTCTAAGTATAATATCTCAACAGGATCTCCCTCATGGTTAATTGTTGTCATAAGATTCTCTGCCCATGTTCTGGCCCAACCATATCCATGGCTATTCTTCTTACGTGGTATTTTATTAAATGTTCCTGTAATCATAAGTTCTTATCCCAATCTCTATAGCTTTCCGTTTCATATATTGTATCATCTTGTAATACTGGTTCTTTACCTACATTCCAAAATAGTATATCTTGACTAGAATATTTAGGAATATATTTCCATACCTTACCATCATAAGTGTCTATGTTTGGAAATGGTGGTAAGTTCTCTTTACTCTCATGAGCCGTGAAAGCCCGTGGCTCAGATATAACTTCTGCTCTACCTAATTCACCAGCCTTCATGTTTCTACTAACAGCAACTGAAACAAATCTTGCATTTGGCCAAGCTATCTGTAATGAACGTGTTAATACACCAGTCGAAGTAGCAACATAAACAACCTCAGGTTCTTTAATCTTGCTAGCAACCTTTACCATACCCGCTGTAACTAATTTATGTTTAAGTCCTAATGGCACAAAGAATGCATTTGGATTCTGATCAGCCCATTCTTTTGCTATCTTATTTAGATTTGGCATGGCTGCAATACGATGGAAGGATGCTTCTGCTCCTTGTTCTATGCAACATGCTTGGTGATGTGAGATCTTTTTAGATGATGGCATAAATAATCTTACAGCTTTATTATGTCTCTTCGCTACATCTAATATACTTACACCAGCCAAACCAGTCCTTGGTTGCACATATACAATAGTATCTTGCTTGATACTTGATATTAAACAATCACCACCTCGGACCTTGGATCCAACTAAGTCATCATCTCTTACCACTCGAATACCTTCATGTTCAACAATACGTGGAGGAGGATTAGGATCTTCCCAATCACCTGCAAGATCTAAGTAATAATTCTTTGCTTCGTCAGGTTGCATCATACCGATATCGATATTAAACCCATCTTTTACATGTTTATTGTGCGGCAAGTCTAAACTCCTTTGGAAATATCCAATCTCTTGGGATTCTTTTTGTAGGCCTTTTCTCACCATGAGTAATAGCCATATGCTTATAAAAGAAACATGTTTTATCTTCTACGTTTAACCATTTTTGTGACATCATAGGATTACGAGAGTCCTCTACTAATTCAGTCATTTGTTCAATCCATAATTCGCCATGTTTGTTAGTAGGAATAAATTCACCATTATTATCTATGTCATATTTAACTTTACCATTTAGATTCTTACCACCAAATATTTGGTGCATACCATCAAAATGCCCAGTACCACCAAACAATACACTTTCAGGGTCCACCAGATCTGGCCATGTCATTGCAATATATCTTGCAAAGTTTTTACATGGGTACATAGGTGCTCTAAAGCCGTGATGAGTCATAAAGTAATTGCAAAATTCCCTTGCGATTTGCATCATTGTCCATTTCTGTCCAGTGTTTAGTATTCCTTCCATATCTTCTGCGCATCTATAAGGTACCTCTACCAACCAATCTTTGACCTTCGTACCTTTAGGATAATATATTTGAAACAAGTCTGAACGTGCATGACGATGGTTTTCAAATCTTTCACGTAAACCTTCTTTACCATGGTCATATAATGTTTTAAATGTTAACCAATGCTCATTGCTAAAAGAGAATGCCATTGTAAACCATATCTTGTCAAACGAAGATGTTTCTTTACCTTGAAAGAATTCTACATAAGGATGTTCATGCCAATGCAAACGATGTGAGAAGATCTGAAAATCATCTCGTAATAAATCATCTTCTCTCTTATCAAACTTCTCACAAAACTCAAAGAACTTTTCTTTTCTTTGGTCCAAAGTATAGTCTTGCATCCACGTATCTGTAGGTTTCTTTTTAGCATTCAATTCTACAGCTGTAGTATTTGGATATACTATATTATTTGGATTATTAAATAGCATTAAATTGGTAATGTATTATTAAGTTCTGGTGGTTCGCCTTGTCTTTGTCTCCAACCTGATTCCCAACCACTGTTATTAGATAAATCATTTGGAATATGGTCGAATGTACCATTACCACGAGGTACATAATTCTGACCGAACCTTACAAAATCACACATGACATCTTCAAGATCTTTCGGTTTACCACCTGTTCTTTCTCTTAATAAGTCCATAAACTCATCTGAAGAATAACCTGATGACAACTTTTGCATACAGCGTACAGCATTATTACCTAAATAACAGTGTGAATCTACATCCACTGCTGTAGGATAATAGTCTGAACAATCCATAGAGAATGCCGCATATTGGAAATTAAACTTTCTATGACCTGCAGTTTTATTATATGCATTTAAATAGTCAACAATTTCTTTATGAGTTTTCATTTCTCTGCCATCTATCTTTTCATATAATAACCAATCAGTAAATCTATAAATTAATGGAGGTAATTCCTTTGTCATAAAGTCTACATTTGTTGTACCTTTTTTGGGTGCTGGAGGTTGATTACCAATAGATGTAAAGATTGGCTGATTAGCTTTCATTTTTACTAAGTCTTCACACATTTCTTTTACACCTAACTTACCAAACTGTGTACCCCAATATTGCATAATATTATTACGATATCCGTGGTCATTCTCAAATGATGCACCAGAACCTGTAATACGATGACACATAAACACGAAAAACCATGTAGATAAACCCCATGTGATTTCATTATTCCATTTATTAATATCTTTACGACGACTATCATGCCATCTGGATTTAGGAGTCTCTGAACCAAATTTTAAATCTTGTAATACGTTTTGAAAGCCTGCTGCATTCCTCGTATAACAATCATAGATGTCAATCTTTTGCATTAAAGGATCATCAATAATTTCATTTGCTTCAGGACCTTCGTAATCTAATTGACCCCAGTTAACATTGTCTTGTAACCATTTTGCACGTGGATAATAATAATCGCACAATACATCTATAGCTTCTTGATTTAACCATTTCTTCATGATGGTGGCATTTTTGGTTTAACTAAATCAAAATGCTTTTCGTATACATGTAAATTCTGTACTTGCCAAATCATATTGCCTGGTTCTACATCAAGATCATTAGCTAAATTCATTAACATATATTGTTGCCATGCATAATCATTTTTATAACCATATACTACATCATTAGATCTCATTGAGACTGAGCAATGTAGTTTACCTTTACGAATATAATAAGCAACTGAATTAGTGCATATAAAATCATTACAACCATCAATATGATATTCTGACCATATAGATGGTCTTTGGTAAATCATAACAGCTCTACGAGAATCTGGACTTTGTTTTAATTCACCTAAAACATGAGAGTATTGGCTACCATTTTCTTCATGACCAACTAAGTAACCATAATTTGAGTGAATATAACCACGATCTGATGCTGCATATTTCCATGCTGCTGGTGGTTCTTTACCAGAATGTTTACCGTATATATCTTCAATATTTAAAGATTGCGATAGATACCAAGCAATTTCTGCTTGTATATATTCTACATTAGGTGTACCAAATATTGCAGGTTCATCTGCGAGAAATGATGCACCAATTAATTCTAAACATTTAACACCAGTCTTATCTATAGTCCGACCATAACCACCACCTTGCTTGGCACCAATGAAGTAGTCACGAACGTCAGAAACTTTATACGGACGTACTAGCATTTTGTTTAGGTAATCTGTTTAAGAAATCACGAGCTGGATCTTGACCATCCATAGTACCACGTGAATAGCTAACAAAGAATGATGCATAATTGATAATGTCAATACATGAATCATCTAATGATTCGAAGTTTGGTTGATAATCTGGATCAGATTCCATAGCTTCGAGTACTGATTGCATGCGTAATACTTTTGCATACATTAAGTCTAATAACGTAGCACAACCATGCTGATAGTAATCAGCTTGACGAATACGTGAATTAGGATTTTGATAATCGTTTGATTTTTGTGTTTGTATTTCTGCAGCTTTTTTTAAAACTTTTAATGATTCTTTCATGTTTACTCCTCGATTAATATTGTTATATTATACCACACTTTTGGTTCGATG
>FZLS01000207.1 GCA_900197625.1 Rhodobacteraceae bacterium Water-Bin34
GGCAACTCAAAGAAATAATTCGTGATGAAATGAAACCGAATTACCTTTTTGATGGGGTTAAAAAAACTGAGATATTAAAGCTTTGTATGGATATGGCACTTGATATCGGACCTGATGCATTTATTCGACAATCCATTGCACTGCGAGATCGTTTTGATCAAAAAAATATATTACGATCATATAAGAGACCAACTTTAGTGCTTTGTGGTAAGCATGATGTTTTATGCCCACTTGAACGGCACGAATTAATGCATACTCTTTTAGAAAATAGTAAATTAGAAATTATTGAAGATGCGGGCCATCTTCCAACATTGGAACAACCTAAAATTACAACTATGGCGCTTGCTAGTTGGCTGGAGGATACATGAAAATATCACTATTAAATTTATTACAATCTGTGGACACTCCAACTGTTTGTAACGCAATAGAGGTTGCCCAAGGAAAGAGAGGCTTTAATGATTTTACGAGAGGAACTATGCATGCCTCTGATATAAAAGGTGTCATTGTTGGCTACGCAGTTACTGCTCAAATAGCGGCAATCGAACCTCCTACAGAATCAGTTTCTGTAATTAGAGAACGTCGTATGGGCTATTACAGAGCAATGTCAGAAAGTGTTAAACCGTCAATTGCAGTGGTTGAAGATCTGGATTATCCAAACTGTATTGGAGCATTTTGGGGCGAAGTAAATACAACTATCCATAAAGGTTTCGGTATGTCAGGTGCGCTTACTAATGGAGTAATGAGGGATCTAGGTGATATGGCAAAAGGTTTTCCTGTTGTTGCTGGAAGTATAGGACCAAGCCATGGGTTTGTTCATGTCCGCAGTGTTAATCAGCCAGTGAATATTTTTGGGATGAATATAAAGCCGGGAGATTTAGTACATGCTGATCGGCATGGTGCAGTTGTAGTCCCTATTGATGTTATAGATGACTTAGAAGCCTCTATTTTGAAAATGCAGGAAACAGAAAGGTTGGTATTGGACCCAGCACGTAAAAAGGGCTTTGATTTTAATGCATTTGAAGCGGCTTGGAATGATTTTGAGAAAGCCCGAACATAAGAAAATTGATGATACTCGTAAGGATATTTTAGATGGATTTTATGAATAAAAAAGCAATAGTATTTGGCGGCACATCTGGGATTGGTTTAGCAACTGTCAAGATGCTGGAAATTGCTGGTACAGAGGTTGTTGCTATAGGACGATCATCTGAGAAAAAATCAGAATTACCAAATGGGGTTAAGTTTGTGGCTTGTGATGTCAGAGATGAAATGAATGTTAAGAAGCTTTTAGAGAAGCTTGCACCCTTTGATATTTTGATAAGTTCAGCTACTGGTGGAGAACGAGCTATTGGTCCATTCCTAGAAATGGATATGGATGGCTTTAAAGGATCCTTTGATAAGCTTTGGGGATATGCAAATGTTGTACGCCATGGAGCAAAACATGTAACTGATGGGGGCTCAATTACTCTTGTATCGGGTTCTCCGGCACGAAATTGTAGGCCTGGTCAAATTGCGCTTTCTTCAGTTGGAGGTGCAGTGGAGGCGATGGCTCGTGCATTAGCAAAAGAGATTTCTCCAAGGATAAGAATTAATATTGTTTCTCCAGGGACCATTAATACTCCAATGGTTACTCTTACAGGAACTGAGAGAGAAAAGTTATACGAGAGTATGACAAAAGATAATCTAATACCAAGAGCTGGAACATCAGAAGAAGTAGCTGAAGGACTTATGTACGTGATTAAGAACCAATTTGTAACCGGAACTACCGTAGATGTTGATGGTGGTTGGTTGCTTAGCTAATTTTTAACAAATCAACTTTTTTAAAAGTATGAAAATTTATTCATTTACTTTTAAAGTACTTCTCAGTTTGAAAATTAATTATATTTTTTTGATCTCATGTTTATTGGGAGATTAAATTATGTTGACAAACAGTGAAAATTCATAGATTTATTAATAGTTGACTAAAATAATAAGGTATTATTTTAGTCAACGCGAAACAAATACTGTTGAGGTGATATTATGAGTATACATCAAAAATTTAGAGGTGGTGCACCGGTTGGGCAAATGGACGAATTGCCACTTTTGGAAATGTCTGCCATTGTTTATTTTCGAATGATGGCAAGTTCGGTAGAAACAAGACAAGCCCTCAAGAAAGATTTTTTGTTAGCTTTAGGAGAAGATCATGGTCTCTATTATTTGAACAAATTTGAAGAATTTTACATAAAGCTTGCAACTCAATCACGAAGAAAAATAATGCACCATGAACTAAATTGTAAATGTTTTGGTGGTGATGAAAGTGTTGTGGCAAATATGATATCTCTTTCAGCAATGGGTAATATTAAAGATGCTGAACTTATGGCATACAATTTAGTTTCAGGTAATCTTGTAAAAGAGATTGTAAGTTGCTCTGAGGATATTGGTCTTGGACTAAGATTAATGTTAGATAGATTTCCTATACCAATAATATCATCAACCAACCCAAGAGGTATGACTCATTGAAATATTTTTGGGTCTCTGAAATATATTATGAGCAAATGCCCATAATATGTAGTGATCAAATATCGTTCTTTACTGCGTTTTAGATTAGGTTTTTTAATCAGAAAAGAAAAAGTGATCCATATATCAGATGTATATGTTAAATATAAATTTTTATTATCGTAAAGCTCATGTATTTTGATCAAACTGTTTAGTGATAGCGTGTCCCAGTTACAGAACTAGAGATACGAGGCACTAGAGCTTTCACAAGTTCGCGCATATCCAGTTCTCCAACAGGTTTTCCATTATCAATTACCCTATATCTCAAGGAAGTATCACCTCCAGAAGTTGCAATTAGGCTTTCAAGATTATCATTCGCATCCACATCACCTGCAAATTCACCCGTTGTGAGGTCCTGCATTACGGAACGGATGCGCAAAACTCGCGCGCGATTAATGTCTGAAACAAAATCCTCAATATAAGGATCTGATGGTGCCATTAGAATACTTTGTGGTTCTCCTTGTTGAATAACCGCTCCATCTTTCAAAATTACCAAATGATCTGCGAGTTTTAAGGCTTCGTCTAAATCATGTGTGATGAAAACAATGGTCTTTTTGAGTTCCACTTGTAGCTCTAATAATAAATCTTGCATATCTGTTCGTATCAGTGGATCTAACGCTGAGAATGCTTCATCCATGAGCATTATGTCTGAATTAGAAGTCAATGCTCGAGCAATACCGACACGTTGCTGCATTCCTCCAGAAAGCTGTGAAGGGTAGTGGTTTT
>FZLS01000047.1 GCA_900197625.1 Rhodobacteraceae bacterium Water-Bin34
CTAACTGGTCCAACGTATCCAATAACATGCGCAAAATCTGCACCAATTGGATATTTTCTGTTTAATCCTAATTTTGGTATAATTCCTGGCAGTGATGGGGAGTTTGCAGAAACAGCTGCAATGTG
This sequence comes from Rhodobacteraceae bacterium Water-Bin34, assembly GCA_900197625.1. GTDB lineage: Bacteria > Pseudomonadota > Alphaproteobacteria > Rhodobacterales > Rhodobacteraceae > Amylibacter. The sequence continues at coordinate 126 of FZLS01000047.1, forward strand.
TTCCCATTCAAGTCCTGTTGCAACAGTTACTGGTACAAATGCACGTCTTTGTGATATCTCAACTAAGATTTCTGAAATTCGTGATTTTGAGAGTGGAATTAATTCTGCAAGACGATTCAATACTGCTTCAGGATCAGTGGCTTGTTCCCGTATTATCTCAATCGTATATACTTGGCGGTTAAGGGCTAAAGTATTTCCTGAGCGATCATATATTATACCTCTTGATGGAGGTTGTAGGCGAATATTAATTCTGTTTTCTTCAGCTAATAATCTGAACTTGTCTGACTCTTTTACTCCTAGTTGGTTCATTCGCCAGGCAAGAGTACCAGTTACTCCTAACTGCATTCCAGCCAATAACAAAGCTCGCCTTCTGAAGAGTCTTGGAGTTTTGACAGGAAGTTTCATGTTCTATTCCTTATAGAATATGAAATGCTTTTTTCTGATTTCTTGACTTGGAATACAATTCTCACAAGTATTACAATTATTGGATATATAAATATATCCAATCCCAATTGCTGGAGAATATCTACAAAAGTGCTTCTTTCAGATAATGTCAAGATAAGTAAGATTTGCTTTGATAGACTTGCGAAGAATAATAAAATGGAAATCATAAACCATTCGCTTAAGAATAACATTTCTATAAAAGCAGGGCGATTTCTTCTAACAAATTCTGTTATAATTAATACGATAAATGTATTTAATCCCAATGGCTTAGTTAATAAAAAATCACTCAAAAAGAATATTAAAAATATAAGCCAAAAGGGTATGTAATCTGGGTTACGAATTATTACAGCCAGTGTTATTAATAGCGTAACTTCGGGAATTAAAATATCTACAGGTAAAAGTGAAATTGGTGCTAATAAAATAAAATGACCAAAAGCAAATATACAGAAAAATAAAAATTGGTTAAATATAACTCTTGATTTGTATGTTTTAATCATCGGAATTGGCCTTAGATAATGAAGGGCCAATTAAACGACTTGGCTGATTAATTGGTGCATTTGGCGAGTGTCTGATAACTCTCAAATATTCCAAACCACTAAAATTTGCTGATAACTGGGCTTTAAGCTGGTTTGAGCTGTTAAGTGACACTTGGCCAATAAGTAAATTAGCAGGGAAAACTCCACCATCTCCAGATGTTAATATTCTATCCCCTGGCTGTATTTGTTTATTATTTTCTATAAATAACAAGTTTGGCTCTATGCTATTATCTCCAGAAAGAATTGCACGCTGATTTGAAGGTTTTATCAAAACTGGGATATTACTTGATGTATCTGTCAAAAATAATACTCGAGACGTATTTTTACCAACACCAGCAATTCGGCCAATCAAGCCTAACCCATCCATTGCTGCCCAGCCTTCTACTATTCCGTCTAAAGTACCTAAATTTATTATTGCGGATTGTCTGAAAAGACTGCCACTATCTACTAATATTTTTCCTGAAATATAATTTAATTTTGGATTTAATTTAACATTATTTAGATCTAATAAACGTGCATTTTCTTGTTCTAGTTGCAATGCAGCTTCACGCCATGATCTCATTTTTTGTAATTCATTACGCAATTCTTGGTTTTGATCATAAAGACGTTTATAGCTTTGAAAATTTTGCACCATTTGAGATGCTTTAGTCATAGGTGTCATTGCCCAGTCTAAATTAGGAACAATTTTATCTATAACAGAAATTCTTATAAGTTCTGCACGTGGATTATCAATTCGCCATAGTAAAAAAAAAGAAAAAGATATCATTATAATCACCGCCATAGCTACATAGGCTAGTGGCCTTATAAATTTTCCATCTTCGTTTTTTCTATCTACCAATTTTTATTCCAAGAGGGGTTTAATTAGGCTTCAAAATCTAAAATATGAGTAAGCTGTTTTTCATATTCTAATGATTTCCCGGTTCCTAAAGCCACACAATTTAAGCAATCTTCAGCTATAGAAATTGATAAGCCGGTTTGTTCACGTAATGCTAAATCTAGATTACCCAATAGTGCACCACCTCCTGTAAGCATGACCCCACGATCGACAATGTCTGCTGCTAAATCTGGAGGGGTACTTTCTAATGCTGTCATTACAGCTTCAACAATCTGTTGAACTGATTCAGATAAGGCATCAGCAACCTGCGCCTGAGTTATTTCAATTTCTTTTGGTACGCCGTTTAATAAATCTCGACCACGAATCTTTATTGCCTTACCTTTGCCATCTACTGGCATTTTAGCTGTTCCAATTGCTTTTTTTATGCGTTCTGCTGTTGCTTCACCTACCAATAAATTTTGATGCCTTTTTAAATAACTTATAAGGGCATCATCCATTTGGTCTCCACCAACTCTTGCTGATCTAGCATAAACAATGTCACCTAAAGATAAGACAGCAACTTCTGTTGTTCCTCCACCAATATCCACTACCATTGATCCAGTAGGGTCTGCTATTGGCATTCCGGCGCCAATTGCTGCTGCTATTGGTTCTGCAATTAATCCTGCTTTTCTTGCACCAGCTCTCAATACGCTCTCGCGGATTGCTCGCTTTTCAACGGGAGTAGCGCCATACGGAACACAAACAATTATTCTAGGTTTAGATATTTTTGATCTTGCATTAGCTTTACGAATGAAATGTTTTATCATCTCTTCAGCTGCCACGAAGTCAGCAATTACACCATCTCTCATAGGCCTTATTGCTTCTATAGAGCCAGGCGTTCTACCAAGCATTAATTTAGCATCTTCACCTACAGCTAGAACTTCTTTCTTTCCATTCTTAATTGTGTAAGCAACAACTGATGGTTCGTTTAATATAACACCCTTACCCTGAACGTAGACTAATGTATTGGCTGTTCCCAGATCTATAGCCATATCAGAAGTAAACATATTTCTCATTGAACCAAACATATTTGCTTTTATTCCTTATTTTGAATTATTCGTATAACAAATTATACGTAGTCAAAGATTATATTGAAAGCATAGACTTTTGATTTCTCTTTATAGAGTGACCTTTAGGCCAAATAATGCTTACAAATTATATGATTTCAGATCAAATATTATTATATGCTTAAAAAATTAATTTGGAGCTGTTTTTTCTCGTCGAACTAGAAGTTTGTTTAGTGCATTTACATATGCTTTTGCGCTCGCCACTACTGTATCTGTATCTGCAGACTGCCCTGTTACTATTTTACCGTTCTCTTCCATTCTTACAGAAACAGTTGCTTGAGCATCAGTACCTTCAGTAACTGCATGCACTTGGTACAATTGGAGATGAGCCTGATGGGGGAATAAAGCTTGAACGGCTTTGAAAACTGCATCCACTGGGCCATCACCAATTGCTTTATGTTCATATTCATTTTTATCAATAACTAAAACTAGGGATGCAGTTTGTGGCCCTTCTGTACCGCAAGTCACTTGCAGTGATTTGACTTGAATTGTGTCATTAGCAGCATTTGTTTCTTCATCTGAAACTAATGCCAATAAATCATCATCATAAATCTCTTTCTTGCGATCTGCCAACGCTTTGAACCTTATGAATACGTCTTTTAATTGATTGTCACCTAAATCGTAACCAAGATCCTTTAATTTTGAGCGAAGTGCTGCTCGTCCAGAATGCTTCCCCATTACTAAATTTGTTTCCGATAATCCTATATCTTCTGGGCGCATAATTTCAAAGGTATCTGCAGATTTCAACATACCATCTTGGTGTATTCCACTTTCATGAGCAAAAGCATTTTTCCCAACTATTGCTTTGTTATATTGGACCTGAAAACCAGACACAGTTGCAACGCGGCGGCTAATATTCATCAACTTAGTTGAGTCAATCATAGTTTTGTAAGGCATGATATCGTTACGGACTCTCAACGCCATCACTACTTCTTCTAGGGCGGTGTTGCCTGCACGCTCACCCAAGCCATTGATAGTGCATTCAATTTGCCTAGCACCACCTGATACAGCAGCAAGTGCATTAGCTGTAGCCATGCCAAGGTCGTTATGACAATGGGTTGCAAAAATAATTTGATCTGCACCTGGAACTCTTTCAATAAGCATTCGAATTATATCAGCACTCTCAGATGGAGCCGTATAGCCAACAGTATCGGGAATATTTATTGTATTCGCTCCTGCTTTTATCGCGGTTTCAACTGTACGGCATAAATAATCTTCTTCAGTTCGTGTTGCATCCATTGGTGACCATTGAACATTTGGGCATAGATTTCGGGCGTGACTTACTGTGTCATGAATGCGATCTATCATCTCATCCATACTAAGATTAGGAATAGCCCTATGCTGTGGGCTTGTTCCTATGAATGTATGTATACGAGGATTAACACCATTTTTTACTGCCTCCCAACATCTATCGATGTCTCTGTAGATTGCCCTAGATAAGCCACAAACTTGCGCGTTTTTTGTATTTGATGCAATTTCAGATACGGCTTTGAAATCTCCTTCAGATGCAATTGGAAATCCAGCTTCAATAATATCTACACCCATTTCATCGAGCATACCTGCAATTTCTAATTTTTCATTATGGCTCATGGTAGCACCAGGAGATTGTTCACCATCACGAAGTGTTGTATCAAATATTAATACACGATCTTGTTTTGTCATTTTGTACCTCGTCTCTAAAGCTGTCTATTAAATGCTAAGTATATTTCTATAAATCAGCGTCTAAATTAATATAGCCATAGTTATTCATTTATATGTCTTTTAAGATTATTTGGCGCGTTGTCTATCCCCTGAGCTTTGCGCCCAGATAAAAGAACGCTCAGAGGTAACTAAGTAACAGGAGTGCAGATAATGCAAGAAGAGCATTATATAATTTACCATCAGGTATTAAGATTGTCTTTTGTTTAACCATTTTTTGATAATACTTCATTTTATAGAGATTAAAACCCTTAATACATTAATTTTAGAAAAAAACGCTTTGGTCTTATGGTTTTATGGGAAATAAAATCTATTTATATATATATCTTATTAAAAAGCTTCTCGATCGTTATGCACAAAACACTAAATTTTGATTCAAATTGCAGAGCACTTATAATTGGGGCATCGGGAGGGATTGGTTCATCTCTACCTGCTGCCATTGATCGATTATATGGCACTAATGATATTGTTGAAATTTCACGATCAACTGATGGATTAGATATTACAAATGAAGAAAGTATAAAAAATGTTCTGAGTAGATTAGATGGAGAATTTGATTTAATTTTTGTTACAACGGGCGCATTGGAAATAAACGGAATCGGACCTGAAAAAACTATTTTACAAATGACGCCAGAGAACCTTCGTGCGCATTTTGAAGTAAATACTCTAGGGCCTGCTTTGTTAATAAAACATTTACATAAGTTCTTACCTAAAAATCGCAGAGGTATTTTAACAGTTCTAACAGCACGTGTTGGTTCAATTGGTGATAATTATTTAGGTGGATGGATTAGCTATCGTACATCAAAAGCAGCTGTAAATCAGATAATTAGAACATCAGCTCTAGAAATTAGAAACAAGTTTAAACAATCAATATGTATCGCCATGCATCCTGGAACCGTTAAAACAAAACTTACTCAAAAATATGTAGGCAAACACCCAAGTGTTGAACCAAAGCAAGCGGCAATAAATATATTAAATGTAATTAATGAACTTAATCTTAGCGATAATGGAAAATTTTTTGATTGGGCTGGAAATCAAGTTGAATGGTGAATAAAATTTCTATCAAATCATTCCACAGGTTTCTTTTCTTTTCCAAGATCCCATATACCATTAAAGATCTTTCCCGATATGTATGTCATCTTACCCAAACCATTAGGTTGAGCTTGTATAAGATTGCCGACGTAAACATTGCCATTGCTGTAAGTAATTTGCCCATATCCGGATATTTCACCGTCTATCCAATCGCCAAAATATTCAAATCCGTTTAATAATTTTAATTTGCCTTTTCCATGTGGGCGTCCAGCAATGAATGTTCCTTGATAGGTTGATCCATCAGCTTGAATTTCTAAGCCCTGGCCTTGCTTTAAGCCATCAACCCATTGGCCATTAAAGGAATGACCGTCATTATAAATGATTTTGCCCATCCCATGCTGCTTGGCATTTTTAAAATTACCTTCATAAAATGTTCCGTCTGCAAAAAAGGCTTTTCCTGCACCTTCAATTCTACCATTAACCCAGGACCCTGAATAACTGCCACCATCTGAATATATTATTTTTCCTAATCCATGAGGCTTACCTGATAAATAATTACCAATGTATATAGAGCCATCTAAATAAGTAGCTTCTGCTAAGCCTTGAACAACATCATTTTGCCATTGGCCATCTATTATATGGCCTTTTTTACTTGTGAAGATACCATTGCCGTGACGTTTATTTTCTTTAAAAGTTCCAACATAAAAATCACCATTTGGATAATTTATTTCACCTGAACCATGGCGTTCGCCATTAAGAAAATTTCCCTTATAATTTTCACCGTTAATCTTTTTTAAATGGCCGTTTCCTGAGAACTGGCCATTAATCCATTCCCCTTTGTAAGATGTACCATTTGTATATTTAATTTCACCTATACCATAACGTTTGCCGTCTAAAACATTGCCAGAATAAACACTTTTATCTTTATATATTATTTCTGCATTTCCAGTTTGTTTTCCATACAACCAATCACCACTATATTTTGTGCCTAAAAGTGTTGTTAAAACACCTTTACCATGTTGCTTGGCATCTTTGAATTCGCCAATATAAATTGATCCATTTGCATATTTGGCTTTTCCAGTGCCTAAAATTTTACCATTGAACCATTCACCTTCATAGTTGCCACCATCTGTAAATTCAATTTTACCATTGCCATTTGGTTCGCCCTTAAAGAATTGCCCAGTATAGATTGATCCGTTTGGGTATTTGGCTTTACCATACCCTTCAATTTCACCATCCAACCACTCACCTGTGTATGAAAATCCATTTGGTGATGTATAAGTAGCGAGACCATTGCGAATACCATTTTTAAATGTACCTTCGTAAACACTTCCATCATCATATTGCTTTAATATTATTTCATTTTCAGCCCAAATAGGTGTGGCCACAAGCATTAGAGCTTTCAAAGTGATGCAAACTATTAGTGTTTTGATTCTCGACATTGGTTATCCCTGTTTATCGTAGCAAAGCATTATAATTCTCCTTAGACTCTAAAACCAACTAAAACTAGGGGCAATCGTTTTAATTGTGCACTTTTAAAGATTGGAAACTCTGCTACATATAAATAAACAAATAATATTCAAAGGACCACGGATGACTGATGAATTTAAGCTTACTATGGCTCAACTTAATGCATGTGTAGGTGATTTTGATGGTAATTTAAAAAAAGCAAGGGAAGCATTTTATATAGCGTGTAAAGAAGGTGCTGATATGCTGGTTTTGCCTGAAATGTTTTTAACAGGTTATCAAGCTCAAGATTTAGTTCAAAAAAAAGCCTTCATTGACGATGCTCAAAATAAATTAATTGAATTTGCAAAAGAGTGTTCTGATGGCCCAACTATTGGAATTGGCGTGCCATTCCAAGACGCAGATAAACTATATAATGCGTATGCTATTTTACAGGATGGCAAAATTTTAACACAAATTTTTAAACATCATTTGCCAAATTATAAAGTTTTTGATGAAAAGCGTGTTTTTGATAGTGGTGAAATTCATGGTCCATATGTTGTAAATGGTGTTAGGATTGGATCCCCGATCTGTGAAGACGCTTGGTTTCCTGATGTTTGTGAAACATTGGAAGAAACTGGAGCAGAAATTTTAATAACTCCAAATGGATCCCCTTACTATCGAGGGAAATTTGATAAACGTATATCTCTTATGGTAAGTAGAGCAGTGGAAAACAGGCTTCCATTGGCTTATTTGAATCTCGTTGGCGGGCAAGATGACCAAGTTTTTGATGGAGGTTCATTTGTCATTAATTCAGATGGTGCATTAGCGCTTCAAATGCCCTTATTTGAAGAAAATATTGAAACGATCAAATTCAAAAGAACACAGAATGGCTGGGTGGCTGATGAAGGTAAAAAAGCCTCATACCCTGATCATTGGGAGCAAGATTATCACGTAATGGTATTAGCTCTAAGAGATTACATGGAAAAAACAGGCTTTAAGAAAGCACTTTTAGGGATGTCTGGAGGTATTGACTCTGCCCTTGTAGCTGCAATTGCCTGTGACGCTTTGGGTTCTGATAATGTACGTTTGGTAATGCTTCCTTCAAAATATACGAGTAAAAATAGTTTAGATGATGCCACAAATTGTGCAAAATTATTAGGAGCTAAGATACAAACAATTCCAATATCTGAAAGTTTTAATTCAGTATTGGAAACTCTAGAGCCTATTTTTGATGGTCTCGATGAAGATACAACAGAAGAAAATATTCAATCGAGATTACGAGGTTTGTTATTGATGAGTTTGTCTAACAAATTTAATGAAATGCTTCTTACCACTGGTAATAAATCAGAAGTTTCGGTTGGTTATTCTACAATTTATGGAGATATGGCAGGTGGCTTTAATCCCATAAAAGATTTATATAAAGTGCGAGTATTTGAGACTTCTAGGTGGCGAAATAAAAATTATTTTCCATGGATGAAGGGCTCAAAAGGCGTAGTTATTCCTGATGAAATAATAGAAAAACCCCCAACAGCTGAATTAAGAAATAATCAAAAAGATTCGGACAGTTTGCCAGATTATGAAATACTTGATGGAATTCTGGAGATGTTAATGGATAATGATGCATCTGTTGCTGATTGTGTAGCGGCGGGTTACGAACGAAGTGTTGTGCAGCAAATAGAAAAACTACTTTATCTTTCAGAATATAAACGTTTCCAATCAGCGCCTGGAGCAAGACTTTCTTTGAAAGCTTTTTGGTTAGATAGGCGGTATCCGATTGTAAATAAATGGCGAGACAATAAATAAATATTAAAAGCTGAAATTAAATTTTTTTTTAATATAATTTATGCCCCTTGGAGTCTTTGGTAATTCAGGCTAATAAATTTCAAACAATAAAAGAGAGTATAATGAAAACAACACGTTTTGCACCAAGTCCTACAGGATATATCCATGTTGGAAATTTGCGTACTGCGTTATTTAACTATTTAATTGCGCGCAAAAGTGGTGGTGAATTTATTCTTAGGTTAGATGATACAGATCCAATAAGGTCCACTGAGGAATATGCCGATGCTATCAAAGAAGACTTAGCTTGGCTTGGTTTGCATTGGGACAGAGTAGAAAAGCAATCAGATCGAATAGATCGTTATAATTTCAGCGCAGAAAAATTACGTAATTCAGGCCGTCTTTATGAATGTTTTGAAACACCTGTTGAACTTGATTTGAAGCGTAAAAAACAATTGAATATGGGAAAACCACCTGTTTATGACCGTTCGGCTTTATTGTTATCAACTGCTGAAATTCAAGAACTAAGATTAAATCGTGAAAGTCATTGGCGATTTAAGCTAGATTTATCACGAATAAATTGGGATGATGGGATCTTAGGAGATTTATCTATAGATGCAGCATCCGTGTCTGATCCAGTTTTGATCCGTGGTGATGGGCAATTTCTGTATACGTTAGCATCTGTTTGTGATGATGTGGACTTTGGTATTTCAAATGTAGTTCGAGGCTCTGACCACGTTACAAATACAGCTACTCAGATACAAATAATAGAAGCTTTGGGCGGTGATGTTCCACATTTTGCGCATCATTCATTACTAACTGGATCAAAAGGTGAACCTTTATCTAAACGATTAGGTACACTATCTTTGAGAGATTTAAGGGCAAGTGGTTTTGAACCAATGGCGATATTGTCTTATATGTCTCGTTTAGGCTCATCTGAACCTATAGAATTATTTGATAACCTGGAGGACTTAGCCGAAAATTTCAATATTTCAAATTTTGGAGCTCAACCAACAAAATTTGATTTAAATGATATAATACCGCTTACAAAAAAATATATCTCGACTTTAGATATTTCCGAAGTTTCTGATGATTTAATAAAAACAGGAATCCCATCTGATATTGCACCAAAATTTTGGATAATGGTACGGGATAATATTAATACTCGCACTGAAATCAAACATTGGTGGAGTATTTGCTCTGAAGGTGTAGCACCATTAATAGATGAAGAAGATATTGAGTTTATTGATATTGCTAAATCATTGTTACCAGTTGGAACGTTTGATGAAAGCACCTGGAAAAATTGGACGTCAGAAATTAAAAAAGTAACTGGACGAAAGGGAAAATCACTTTTTATGCCATTACGTAAAGCTTTGACAGGTATTGAGCACGGCCCGGATATGTCAAAGATGTTACCTTTACTTCAAAAGATAAATTTATAGATTTTAGAAATAATTTTATGGCCATCATCTAATTCTAGATCATGGCCATATGTTATTTTACCCTCTACCTTTCCAAGGAATGAGACGATTTTCTGCTTTGCGCATTAAGACTTCGATTGCAAATCCTATAATTCCAATAATTATAATCCCAATAATTACGATATCTGTTAATTGAAATTTAGATGCAGCAATAATCATTTTACCGGCACCTTTTTCTGCAGCAACAAGTTCAGCGGCAACAACCGTTCCCCAACACACTCCCATTGCAACACGTGCTCCTGTAAAAATTTCAGGAAGTGAATTTGGTAAAATTACTTTAAGCAATAACTGTTTCTTTGTAGCGCCCAATGAATAAGCAGCATGAACTTTTGAAATATTTACGCCAGAAACTCCAGCTCTAGCAGCAATAGTCATGATCCAAAGTGCAGCAAGAAATAAGAGACTAATTTTACCTTGTTCACCTATCCCAAACCAAATTATGATTAATGGTATTAACGCAAGCGGAGGAACTGGACGCATGAATTCAACGATTGGATCAAACCATCCTCGGAACCAATTTGATAGCCCCATAGCAAAACCTAGTGGTATGCCAAATAAGCATCCTAAAGCGAAACCTAAAACAACTCTAATTAAAGACCAGAAGACATTTTCCCACAAACCAACATTTGTGTAGCCTTCTTTGTTTAACTTAATAAAGCTTTTCCAAACGTCTTCTGGTGCGGGAAGATACAACGCTTCCATTGTCATGCCAGCATATGGACGAATTTGCATGCTACCTTTTGAAGTTAATAACACTTCACCATTTCCAAAGCTCACTGTTTGATTTTTAGATATTGGTTGGCCATTAATTTCTATAATTTTAAAACCCTCAGTTTCTTTTGCACCAATCTTTTTTGCAGAAAGCAACGCCGTGCGCCTTTCGCGCACTTTAAGGGCACTATTCTTGGCAAAACCTGATGCGGTATTATCAGCCTTTTCTAATTTCGGCTTATCATCAAATGTATGGACTAATAAATCTACAGTCCCTTTATCTTTTTTCCCGTAGCTATCTTCTGCGGTGTATTCAAAACTTGTTTGACCGAGGAAGGGCGCTGGTAATTGTATTGGGCCTAATAAGCTTGATCCTGTGGCTAGTCCCCAGAAAAAGAAAATTGCTACAACGGAAGCAACAGAAGCAAACCTATTCGCAACTACTGCGCTTTCGTCACCGAATGTAACTGTTTTTAAACTGGTATAACCTTTAGCTTTATTACGGCTATCGATAAAAAACTTATGCGCTATCCAACTTGCTGCACTAAATACCATGTAGATCAGAAAAATTATAGCAATTCCGAGGATCATCCAAAAAGTTGTAGATAATAGGCTGGCAACTTCACTTCCTTCAGGCATGTTAAACCAAAAAAAATCACTTATTGATGCTGGGATAGGTGTAATTGAATATATCATACTAGTTCTCCGCTCTTCCCATAATTTCTTCTTCCATATTCCAAATCATGTTGAGTATTTCGTCTCGAGTTGGGCCAAACTTTTTGTGGCGCTTTACTTCCCGCAAATCAGCTCCAACACCCAATTCAGCAAAAGGTAGATTATATTCTTTGTGAATTCTACCAGGCCGAGGAGCCATTACTATCAAGCGTTCGCCTAATAAAAGTGCTTCTTCTACTGAGTGAGTGATCAAAATAATGGTTTTCCCAGTTTTTTTCCAAATATCTAGAACTAATGATTGCATCTTTTCTCGAGTCAGTGCGTCAAGCGCACCTAACGGTTCATCCATTAAAATCACGTCTGGATCATTTGCTAAGCAACGAGCTAACGCTACACGTTGTTGCATTCCGCCGGACATTTCGTAAATCATTTTATCAGCAAAGTCTTTCAGGCCAACAATATCTAATAGCTCGGTTACTTTTTTATCAATTTCTGATTGTGGAGTACCTTTCATCTTTGGGCCAAACCCAATATTTTTCGAAACGTTCATCCATTCAAACAATGCACCTTGTTGAAATACCATTCCTCTTTCTGAACTTGGTTTCTTTACTTGCTCTCCATTGAGATCAATAATACCTTCAGTGGGTGCTAAAAAACCCGCAAGTATATTTAATAAAGTGGTTTTACCACAACCCGAAGGGCCGAGAACAGAAACGAGTTCGCCTTTTTGGATGTTAAGATTGATATTCTTCAAAGCTTCTACAGAACCACCATTTGGCAACTCGAAAGTCATTGAAACATCATTTATATTCAAGCCTGACATGAATGTGTCCATAAATAAAGTTTGTAAAAAAAGGCGTGACAAATTATATGTCACGCCCAAAATATTGTTAAATTACTTAGCCGCTGCTGCTAAATATGTTGTATTAACTAATGCATCATAATCGTCTAATGCTGTAATTTTTCCTGCAGCTTCAAGAGCCAAAGCTTGACGCTTCAGATCACCTGCTAACCATTTACCCATCCAGCGGTCTGAAAGTTGTGTCTCAGCAGACATAAATGCCATAACGCCAAGGATAGCTTTTGTGCCTTCCATGTCCATTCCAGCCTCAATAGAAATTGCTTCATACATTGGCTCTGGATTTTCAGCATACATAGCGTTCATATCTGATGTAACTTTTAAGAATGTAGTCACAACATCAGCATTTGCTTCAGCAAAAGAACTTGGTGTTGATGTAACATCATAAATAACACCTGAAACTGCTTCTTTTTCAGGGCCTGATAATAATACATTCCCATGTTCTTTCATGCGGCGTAAAGGTCCACCCCAACCACAAACCATATCAAACTCACCTGATGCAAAAGCAGCTGCTGAATCAACTGGAGTCATATCAACAATTTTGAAATCACTTTCAGCTAAACCAAAATGACCAATTTGAGCTAAGAAATCTGAATGTGCAGCTGTACCAATTGGTAGTGCTACTTGCTTGCCTTTTAATTCGTCAGTGTTGTCTGCATCAATTTCAAGTGATGAACGTACAACGCAGTTGTTATTGTCAGAATATGTTTCCGCAATATCTATCACTTGTAAATCTTGACCAGCTGCTGTTGCAACTAGGAAAGGTGTTACACCTTGTGAATATGAAATGTGAACATCACCTGATGCCATTGCAGCTGACATCGCAGTACCAGCATCGAAAGAAACCCACTTTACAGGGATGCCTAGTGCTTCATCGTATAATTTATTGTGCTGAGCGTATTGGTTGGCAGTTGGCCATTCCATAAAGTAACCAACAACTAGCTCATCTAAAGCTACTGCTGATGTGCCTGTAGTTGCTGCTAATGCAACTGCCATGGCAGTAAGTGTTTTTGTAATCTTCATCTTGCGATCTCCCGTTTTGTTGCAAGTCTATCGCTTATTGCGACTTTTCTAGTTTCGATGCTTCTACAACGAATCCGTAGGTTAGATTGCACCATTAACCTATTAATGACAAAGATAAATATTTGTTGAATAATTTTGGGCTTTATTGCGCGACGAAAATACACAGAAATACGACAAATTTCGTTTTTTGCCTATTTGGAAAGCACTTAATAAAAATAATAATCATTTGATTGCGCTAACAATCTTTATGTCCATAGCATTTCTGGAGAAATTGATTCTACAGCTTCACCACCATTTTTTATTATTTCGTAGTATTTATGAATACTGGGCAAACAATGTGAAGTATAAATATGATTATATGTAAGCTTTGCCTCAAGAAACTCTTTATTCCAATTGGAACTATTTTTTTGTTTAGATGCCGCATCAGCAGATCTAAGTGTCATCCATCCACCACATAATGTGCCCATCATCATTAATAGAGGAACGGATATTGCACTCAATTCTCGTAAGGATTCTTTATTATCCATAATGTATTGGATACACTCCTTAACTAAATCAGTTGCCTCAAGTAATTTTTTTGAACTGAAATTCAGGCTGGCATATGATTGATTTATACTCTCTGCATCTTTATTAATATCGTTAATTAGTTCTAATATGTTTGTTGCTTCGTCACGAAGTATTTTCCTATGCAATAAATCATTTGCTTGTATAGCTGTTGTTCCTTCGTAAATTGTTAAAATACGAGCGTCTCTGTAATGTTGGGCAGCGCCGGTCTCTTCAATAAATCCCATTCCACCGTGAATTTGAATTCCATCTGATGTAATAGAGATAGATCTTTCAGTCAGCCAACCTTTCATGATTGGTATCATTAATTCTGATCTTGAAGACCAAAAACCATTATTATCAAGATTAGTTTTTGCCAGATCAATTGCTGCTGCCGTATAAATTGTAATACCTCTCATAGCTTCAATTTCTGATCGCATTGATGCCAAAAGTCTCATTACATCTGGGTGATGGTGAATTGTATCGCCTTTTTTTCGATCCAAAGGTATGCCTTGAATTCGCTCTGCTGCATAAGACTTTGCTTGATGAAATGCTCGATTTGAAATTGATAAACCTTGAAGGCCTACTGCAAAGCGAGCATCGTTCATCATTGCAAACATGATTGATAAACCTTGATTTTCTTGACCTACTAAAAATCCTATTGCGCCTTCATTTTCACCAAACTGCAAAACTGTTGTCGGAGATCCATTTATTCCAAGTTTATGTTCAATGGATAAACATTTTACATCGTTTTTTTCTCCCAATGACCCATCAGCATTTACTAAAAACTTTGGTACAATAAAAAGTGAGATACCTTTTATTCCTGATGGAGCTCCTTCAACACGTGCAAGTACAAGATGAATAATGTTTTCTGACATGTCGTGTTCACCATAAGTGATGTAAATTTTCTGTCCTTTAATACGATAATGATCACCTTCTGAAAGTGCCGTAGATTTTAAAGAACCTAAATCTGTTCCGGCATGAGGTTCTGTTAAATTCATTGTTCCCGTCCAGGAGCCATCTATTAATTTTGGTAGGTAAGTTTGTTTTTGCTGTGGGTCTCCATATTTTTCTAATGCATGGATTTGTCCCTGGCTTAATAGATGACATAATGAAAATGACATGTTCGCAGAATGCCACATCTCTGCAGTAGAAGCAGAAATCATTTTTGATAGATTTTGACCACCAAACTCTTCACAGCCTTCGATTGAACACCAACCTGCTTCACTCATTTCTTTATATGCTTCTTTAAATCCTGGTGGAGTTTGCACTGTATTATCTGCTTGCCATTTACAGCCTTCTTTATCTCCTAAGTGATTTAAGGGTGCTATCACGTCTCGTGCAAACTTTGCTGCTTCAGATAAAACTACATCAACTGTATCATTCGAAATATCATGAATTTCAGAAACAAGTTTATGTATTTCTGGACCAAGTGCATGTTGAATGGCAAACCTTAGATCATTTTCTGACGCATCAAACATTTTGATTCCTTATAATTTTTCTACTCTTAACATTTGGTTAATTTGAATACATTAAAGACGTTAGGTCACGAGCAGTAAAAATATCAAATTTAAATCATTAAAACTTTAGATTTATTCTCGTTTCTTGTTCCGACAAGTGATCGTATGATGTATTGTAAAAGAATGACAACTTTAAACCGATTCATACATTTGCGATTACACTCTGCATACTCTCTTTTAGAAGGCGCAATGCATGTAAAGAAATTACCAAGTGTAGTTATAAAAGAGCAAATGCCAGCGGTCGCTTTGACTGATACTAATAATATGTTTGGTGCTTTAGAATTCTCAGAGATAGCCTCTATCGAGGGAGTGCAGCCAATAATTGGGTGTCAGATGAATTTAGCATATATGACTGCTGATAATCCACGAGATAGAAATCCTCTACCATTACCAATTGTGCTATTGGCTCAATCTGAAGTTGGGTATCTTAATTTAATGAAGTTAAGTTCTTGTTTGTTTCTTGAGTCAGGTGAAGAGCCTTCCCATATTACGACAGCTCAATTACAGAAGCATAATCAAGGATTAATTTGTCTAACTGGAGGTGCATTAGGGCCAGTTGGTCAATTGTTACAAGATGGCCATATCGATAAAGCAAAAATTTTATTAAAGCATCTTTCAGAAATTTTTCTTGACCGTACATATGTTGAAATTCAGCGTCACGGAAGTAATGGAGAAAAGTATACTTTAGAAGAGAAAAAAACTGAGCAATATTTTTTAGATATGGCATATTCCATGGAATTACCATTAGTTGCGACTAATGATGTTTATTTTCCAAATCGAGAAATGTATGCTGCACATGATGCACTTCTGTGTATATCTGAAGGCTCATATGTTGACCAACAAGATGACAGACGAAAATTAACCCCAGAGCATTATTTTAAATCATCAGGTGAAATGATTGAATTATTTGAGGATTTACCTGAAGCAATAGATAATACTATTGAGATCGCAAAACGTTGTGCTTTTAAAGTTTATAAGCGTGATCCAATACTTCCTAAATTTGCAGAAGATGAAGTTCAAGAACTTCGACGCCAAGCGAATGATGGATTGAAAAAGCGTTTAGAGGTAATTCCTCAGGCTGCTTCAATTGATGTTTATCAAAAACGTTTGAATTTTGAATTAGATATAATTGAAGGTATGGGTTTCCCAGGTTATTTTTTAATAGTTGCAGATTTTATACGCTGGTCAAAATCAAATGATATTCCAGTTGGGCCAGGGCGTGGTTCAGGAGCAGGTTCATTAGTCGCATATGCATTGACAATTACTGATTTAGATCCACTTCGCTATTCCTTACTTTTTGAAAGGTTTTTAAATCCTGAACGCGTATCAATGCCTGATTTTGATATTGATTTTTGCATGGATCGTAGAGAAGAGGTTATACGCTACGTTCAAGAGAAATATGGACGTGATCGTGTAGGTCAAATAATTACTTTTGGAGGACTACTTTCAAAAGCAGCAATACGAGATGTTGGAAGAGTCCTTCAGATGCCATATGGCCAGGTCGATAGATTATCTAAATTAATACCAGTTGAAGGTGTAAAACCAGTAAGTATTGAAAAAGCATTAGCAGAAGAGCCACAATTAAGACAAATGGCAAAATCTGAAGAAGTTGTTGATAGAATGCTCACATATGCTCAACAAGTTGAAGGATTATTGAGAAATGCATCTACACATGCTGCAGGTGTAGTTATTGCTGACCGCCCCATAGATGAGCTTGTACCACTATATCAAGATCCAAGGTCAGATATGCCAGCAACACAATTTAATATGAAATGGGTTGAGCAAGCGGGCTTGGTTAAGTTTGATTTTTTGGGGTTAAAAACTCTTACAGTAGTTAAAGGTGCGATTGATTTAATCCATAAGCGCGGCATTAAAGTCAACATTGATACTATTGACCTAGAAGATAAGGCTACATTTGATTTATATGCGAGCGCCAAAACTGTTGCAGTATTCCAAGTTGAATCAAGTGGAATGATGGATGCGCTAAGACGTATGAAGCCAAACTGCATTGAAGATATTGTAGCCCTTGTGGCCCTATATCGCCCTGGTCCAATGGAGAATATTCCGCAATATTGTGATGTGAAAAATGGGCGTGCAGATAGAGAATTGATGCATCCTTCAATCGACCATTTATTGGAAGAAACTCAAGGCATTATTGTTTATCAGGAACAGGTTATGCAAATTGCTCAAGAAATGGCTGGTTATTCACTTGGAGGCGCGGACTTGTTGAGGCGAGCGATGGGTAAAAAGATCCAAGCTGAAATGGATAAAGAACGCCCAAAATTTCTTGAAGGAGCATCGCAAAACGGTGTTGATTTAAAAAAAGCAGAAGAGGTTTGGGACCTTCTTGATAAGTTTGCAAATTATGGGTTTAATAAATCGCATGCGGCAGCTTATGCTGTTGTTTCATATCAAACCGCCTGGCTTAAAGCAAATCATCCAGTGGAATTTATGGCTTCAGTTATGAACTGTGATATTCATTTGACGGATAAACTTCATGTATATTTTGATGAAGTAAAACGATTGGGTATAGAAATTATTCCGCCCTGTATAAATAGATCTGAAGCCCTTTTTAGTGTTAATAATGGAATGATAGCCTATGCCTTGGGGGGATTAAAAAATGTTGGATCTGAGGCAATGCGGTTATTCACTGATGCTCGAATAAATGGTGGACAATTCTTGGATTTGATCGATGTTGCTCGAAGAGTTGATCTTAAACGAGTGGGAAAACGTCCCTTGGAAATGCTTGTTCGAGCCGGTGCATTTGACCAATTGGATAATAATCGTAAAAAAGTTTTTGATAGTTTGGATGCTTTGGTAGGTTATTCATCTGCAACTCATGACGAAATGAATTCATCTCAAGGTGGGCTCTTTGGTGATGCAGGTGAAGACTTACCTGCTCCTAGATTACCAATGCCTGAAGATTGGTTACCAATAGAGAGATTATCTGAAGAACATAAAGCAATAGGATTTTATTTATCAGGTCACCCGTTAGATGACTATATGGGGGCCTTAAAACGAAAAAATATTTTGACATTGCAAGAACTTGAACAAAAAGCACAAGGAGGAAAAATTGTTGCAAAAATTGCTGGTTCTATTTCAGGGAAACAAGTTCGTAAATCAGCTAAAGGAAATCGATTTGCTTTTGCACAATTAACTGACCCAACAGGGGCTTATGAGGTGACAATATTTTCAGATGTTCTAGAAAAATTTGGAGATAATTTTGACGTTGGGAAAAATGTAACTTTAACTGTTGAAGCGAATGTAGATGCAGATCAATTAAAACTTTTAGTAAGAAGCGCACAGCCGGTTGATGTCTCTGTTCAAGATGCAGCAGCAATGGGCTTAAAAATATTTGTATCTAATGAGGATGCAGTAAAATCAATTTCAACGCGATTGAATGAAATATTAAAAGATATGCCTCAACGTGCATTAGGTCCGGTTCATTTGGTGTTATCTCACCCTGAACTGCCTGGTGAAGTTGAAATAGCTCTAAAAAGTTCTTATCCTTTAAATCCACAGATTAAAGGTGCAATAAAACATATTGATGGCGTATTAGAAGTTATGGAA
Organism: Rhodobacteraceae bacterium Water-Bin34; assembly: GCA_900197625.1. Lineage (GTDB taxonomy): Bacteria > Pseudomonadota > Alphaproteobacteria > Rhodobacterales > Rhodobacteraceae > Amylibacter. Next base: position 19,387 of record FZLS01000047.1, read on the forward strand.
TTTTAGGGTATTTTTATTACCAATGAGGTGGTAGATTATCATTTATAGTAATTCCATTTGAAGAATTAGCTTCATCCTGCGCAGCACGTTCCATCAATAGCTGGATCCGTCTTTCAGCAATATCAAGTCTATTTGCTTGCTTAGCAACTATGTCAGATAATTCTTCTGACAACTTTGTTGCTTCACTCAATTTAATTTCGAGTTCAATTATTCGTTCTTCTTGTTCCATACAATTTCAATATATTTCATTAGCAAATTTTACAAGGCTAGCTTGCCCCAGTTTGCACGATAAGTTAGAGATACCTTAACACAAGGATTAATAAATTATGCCTAAAGATAAAAAGAAAAAATCATTGAGGCCAAAAGCTATTCCACCAAAGGGATTTCGTGATTATTTTGGAACAGATGTAGCTGAGCGTAATATTATGTTAAGCCAGATTACTGAAGTATATCA
>FZLS01000090.1 GCA_900197625.1 Rhodobacteraceae bacterium Water-Bin34
TAATCAATTGGTCGTAGGTTCGACCCCTACCGTCGGAGCCATGTATATAATCCCACTTTTTCCTTTCTAACTTTTAAAAATTGGCATCGAGATAAATTTGTTTGCTTTTCAAAACAAAAGTGAGTTTATGCTAATATTTCAATTAAACATTAAGTCTTATAGCGAATTATTAAATATTTCAGTACTTAGGGAGTTTTTCTTTGGTGACTGTATTTGAATACTTTACCATCTCTAAGATAAGCAATTCCCATGACGGTGTCATAACTTTTACCGCTATTAACCTCATGAATTCCTACAATCACTTCATCATTTTCATATAACGTCGTCACGTCACCAACTACCCTAAATTCCGTAGAATTTACCCAGTCGATTGTAGTTTGTCTGTTAAAATCTGAAGTATTCCAATTAAAGTCATCTGTTATTAGTGCTTCAATATATGTTGAGTCATTTTTATCTGTACCTTGACGCCATGCATCAACCCATTTTTCCCATGTTACTGACATGTAATATTCCTTTTTATTGCTAATATCATAATGATAGATTAGCCTAATATTATGTAAATATATAAAATTTTGGGCGTAGTTATATGAAAAAGAAAATCTCTATTTTTACAATCACTTTTGTAGCCTTATTAGGCTTAGCGAGCACTTCTTTTGCAAATGATAAAAGTGGGCTACGACTATATCACATTAAAATTGATAAATTTGAACTAAAAGCTCTATGCATGGAACACTTCCCAACGGGTAAATTAATTCAGCAAAGCTCCAGTATTTATAAAAAAATACAATTGAATAGTAACGATTATATACTTCAATTCACCTCAATGGGAGGCTGTTTCTTAAATGAGTATCGCTAAGAAAGGCTTTATAGTATGATAGAATTTCATAAACGGCAGATTGAGTGGTTTAAAGAAAGAATTGGCATAAGTGATTATGCTATAACTTGGATAGCATTTATCAAAGGCCTCATAATTGGGTATCTGATAGCTTGTTATTTATAAATTTTTAATTTTAAAATTTTAAAAATCATTTTTTATGAAATAAATATACTTCACCTTCCTGGACATCAACAGCTTCCATCAAGTGGCCATTAGCTGACATTCGTGCTGAACGTTCATTAGCTGATCTATCGAATGCGGCTTTATCTTCATATATTGATGTTAATGAAGCGGTCAGTGGGCCAGTTCTTACTGCAACAAGTAACTGAGCTTCTGGAAATCCTTCAACAGCTGTTAAGGCATAATTTTCCTGTAAATTATTGGCTGCTTTTTCTGATACAAAAGTTATTGTATTTATTCTTGCATATGTCATATTTTACATCCTTTAATAAAATTAATTTAATGTATTAAAATGATACAGAAGTATAACATTGAGTAAATATGTAATTTTGGGAACATGATAGAGATGAAAAAACAGTATATAGACAACATACTGTGTGTTGGTGAAATAAATGATAATACAAGCCATATAGAGTTTTATACATGGGATTTAGGTGCGCATAAGCAAGATCATCCAAAAAATTTTTTAAGGTTAGATGGACGCTTTGATCTAAGTGATGAAGTTGTATCTTTTGAGGACCTAATTGAAGAAAGGCACAAGCGTTGGATTGATGGTCTTGGTATGGGTGGATATGCAAAGCAATTTAGTAAACTTGTAGCTGTTCAAAAGGACGAAAAATAATAATTTATGTAGTTTATTTTCTTGAAGTCATTTCACGGTACATATTTTTTATTTGTGTACTTGCTGTTTTTTTAAATAATGCTGGAAAAAATGCGTGAATTAATGCAGCTATCGAAGACATAAACAGCTTTAATGAAAACCTAAATGCCACAAAAAAATGTTGTATGTATGTTTCTCCAACGCTTTTTGGATGATCTGTAAAAAAGCTTAAAATCTTTAATTGTGATTTTTTTGTTATACTTTGATTGTTATTTTCAAAACTTAGCATCATGCTCCCCATTTGTGAATCTTAATAGTGACTTATGATATCTTAGATGCTTACAAAAATTATCCCATATATCCTTTTAAATATTGTTATTTTGGGATATTATCTCTCATATGAATAATTATACAGACCAAATAGATCAAAAAATATTAAAAATTTTGCAGATTGATGCATCCTTAAGTATGGATGAAATTTCTGAAAAAGTTAATCTATCCAGAAATGCATGCTGGCGCAGAATAAGGCGATTGGAGAACGAGGGTATTATTAAAGGTCGCGTAGCGTTAGTAGAGCCTAGATCTGTTAATTTAGGCTTATCAATTTTTGTAATGATAAAGACAAATTCACATGAATCGGATTGGGCAAAGAAATTCGAAAGTGTTGTTTCTAATTTTCCAGAGATTATGGGGGCGCATCGAATGGCTGGAGATCTAGATTATATCTTGCGAGTACGTGTTAAGGATGTAAGTGATTATGATAAATTTTATCAAAATTTGATTAGTAAAATTTCTATTTCTGAAATTTCGGCCAGTTTTGTTATGGATGATATAAAAGATACTACTGCTTTACCTACGGATCGTATGTAATTGAATTATAGTTATAATTATTTATTTATGAACTTAAGTAGCCTGCTAGAATGGCTACGAACGCACCAACATGAACAACCATAATTGCTTTGTCTTTCCACAAATAACCGACCAAAAACCAAAGTAAGATGCCAATGAAGAATGCAAAAACATTCCAAGGAACAATATTCAAGCCAGTTAATCCGTAGCCAATCAATTGAATTGCCGTAGCAACCCACTTAATAATATCAACAGTTCTCATTTATATTCCACCAAGTTTTAATGCTAAGTAGATATATTTTATTTATATTGAAACTCATAAAACGACAGTTTTGTGTAATTTCTAGTTCGGTTGATATCTATTTAAATCAATTTACTAGATGTACGTTGTCTGTATCCCCAAATATCTAATAATGATAAGGACATTACGTCCTTTGTATCTGCATATATAGCCACCTCCAGTAATTCCGTTCCATAAGAATTTGATAGTGATATAAGTTGCCCATTTTCAAGCTCCCTATGTATCATGCTTACAGGCAGCCAGCCAACTCCAATACCTTTTGTTACCATTTCCTTTATTCCGTTTGAAAATGCAGTTTCACAAACTGGTGATTTGCTGAGATTAGGTGTTCCAAAGTTTCTATTATTTGAACTTAAAACTTGTCCAAAATAACTATCTTCAGGATAAGCTATAGAGGGCGTATCTAATGGTATTAATCCATTATCTTTTACTGAGAATCGCAACTTCCCTCCTACCACGGGCACTAAATAATCATTCCCCCATAATTCGCGTTTAATTGTTTTTCCGAATGGAAGTGACCCTACTTTACTTGATTCATAACACAATAACATGCTTGTATCGCCACGAAGAAACATCGTTACACAATCTCTTAAATTGGCAGCCCTTAGTCGAAATTTAAGAGATGGAAAGTGTTTTTTAGCATGCAGTGACATATCAGGAAATGTAGTAAAAATTGGTGAGTGTTGGGCTGCAATGGTAACTGTAGTGCTTTTAGGGTCAAAATGTGCTAATTTACCTTTGAGGTCATTTATTCTAGCCACTAAGGCTCTAATTTCAGTTTCATTAGAATGTAAAGTTGGACTGATGTTAATTTTATTAGTGCCACGGTCTAATACACTAACCCCAAGCCAATCTTCAAAGCTTCTAATACGCCTTGAGAAGGCAGGCTGTGTAATATTTCTTCGAGCTGCCGCACGTGTCATGTTGCCTTCTTCTAAAAGAATTAAGACATCATCTAACCAATTCATATCCATATTGCTTCTCCTGCTAATACAATAGGTATGGGTAGGCCAAGAATAAAGCATTATTTTTTTCTTTTAGTATTTGTAATGGTATTAGTGAATCATATTAAAGGAATTAATCTTGTGACCAGTGCAACTCAAATAAATGAACTTGAAATGTCATTATCACCTGAAATGGAGCAAAGTCTGTGTAAGGATTTATCTTTAACATTAGCAAAATTTCCCAAAGTTCGACTTGGTCATTTGCCTACACCATTAGAACCAATGGATAGATTAAGTGAAATATTAGGTGGACCGCGGCTGTGGGTTAAGCGTGATGACTGTACAGGTTTATCATCTGGAGGAAATAAGACGCGTAAACTTGAATTTTTAATGGCTGATGCTCAATCAAAGGGTGCAGATACTATTATTACTCAAGGAGCAACACAATCTAATCATGCGAGACAAACAACTGCTGCTGCAGCCAAACTTGGTATGGAATGCCATATCCTTTTAGAGGATAGGACAGGGTCAAATGACAATAATTATATTCTAAATGGAAATGTTTTGCTTGATCGTTTGCATGGGGCCTCAGTTTCAAAGCGAAGTGGCGGTACAGATATGAATTTAGAAATGCAAGATTTTGCTGATGCTTTAATTGAAAAAGGTAAAAAACCATACATAATCCCAGGTGGTGGCTCCAATCCAATAGGTGCACTTGGATATGTAAACTGTGCCCGAGAGTTAACTGAGCAAGCATCAGAAATAGGATTAAAAATAGATGCACTAGTGCATGCTACTGGCAGTGCTGGTACTCAGGCGGGGTTAGTAACGGGCTTGGCAGCTATCCAAAGTAGTATTCATTTATTAGGTATTGGTGTAAGAGCACCCAAAGACAAGCAAGAACAAATGGTTTTTGATTTAGCACAAAAAACAGCAGATTATTTAGATACAGGTATAGAAATAGAACGCGATAAGGTGCGTGCTATTTGTGATTATGTTGGTGCTGGCTATGGGTTGCCAACTGACGGTATGATAAAAGCAGTTAAATTATTGGCTCAATCTGAGGGATTACTTTTTGACCCTGTATATTCGGGCAAAGGATTAGATGGCTTAATAGATCAAATTAAAAAAGGTTATTTTGCAGGAATGGATAATGTTGTGTTCTTGCATACTGGCGGGAGCGCCGCACTATTTGGATATCCAGAAACGTTTGAGCTACCTGGGTACGCAAATTAATACACTAACTAAAACATTAACTTAACTAGGAGAAAAAGAATATGTTACTTAAAAAATCACTAATAACAGCATCACTTCTTGCTGCAATGAGCGTTCCTGCTATTGCTGAAGATGTGAAAATTGGCGTACCGTCATGGACTGGTGCACAAGCAATGGCTCACTTATTGGGTGCTGTTGTTGAAATGCGAATAGGTGGTACAGTCGATTATGTACCAGGAAATAATGCTACAATTTTCCAAGGTATGGACCAAGGAAAGGGCGATATTGATGTACATCCTGATGTTTGGTTGCCAAATCAAGAAAGTTTTACAAAGAAATATGTAGATGGTGCAGGTTCTGTTGTGTTGAACCAACAACCATATGAAGGCAACCAAGGTTTTTGTGTGTCTAAAGACTTCGCAGAAGCTAATAACATCACTGATATTGCTGATTTAGGTCGCCCTGATGTTGCAGCGCTTATGGATAGTGACGGCAATGGAAAAGGTGAAATGTGGATAGGTGCTCCAGGTTGGGCATCAGCTAATGTAAATGAAGTAAAAGTTCGTGATTATGGTTTATTAGACTTTATTGAGCCAATTAGAGCAGAAGAAAGTGTAAAAACAGCAAGAATTAAAGATTCAATTGCAAAAGGTGAAGGTTATGCATTCTATTGCTACAAGCCTCATGCAGTTTGGTTTATGTTTGACGTAGTAATGTTAAGTGAGCCAACTTATGACGCTGCTAAATATACAATGGTTCAACCTTCTGATGATGCTGATTGGTATGAAAAATCTAGCGTGAGCACAAAAGATGCATTAAAGCAGGTTCAAATCGCTTATTCAAAGTCTTTGCCAGATCGTTCACCGGCAATTGCTGAATTCTTTGAGCGTTTTTCAGTTACTGCTGATGATGTAAGTAATTTTGCTTTTGAAATTAGTGGTAATGGCCGCGACCCTGCAGAATTTGCTCGCGAATGGGTAGAAGCGAACCCTGATCGTGTTGACGCTTGGTTGGGTCTTTAAGATTTAAAAAGATTGATTTAAAAAAAGATGGTTCCAGTGAGCTGGAGCCATCAATTAATAAACATCGGTATTAAACCATGTTATGGAGCACCATCAAATTATGAATAACGATAAAGTAATTGAAATTTCCAATGTATGGAAAATCTTTGGTTATCGTCCAGAAGAGGCATTGCGTGCAATACGAGATGATGGACTTAGTAAATCTGAAGTATTAAGCAAATACAATGCAGTGGTTGGTGTAGCTGATGTAAGCTTATCTGTTAATAGAGGCGAGATATTCTGTATCATGGGTCTTTCTGGTAGTGGAAAGTCCACATTGGTAAGGCATTTTAATAGATTATTAGAACCAACGGATGGCCAAATATTGATTGAAGGCACTGATGTTATGAGTTTGGGGACACAGGATCTTCAAAAATTCAGGAATCAAAAAATTGGTATGGTTTTTCAAAACTTTGCTCTTATGCCGCATAGATCTGTTTTGGATAACGTTGCAATGCCTTTGGAAATTCGTAAAATAAGTAAAAATGAGCGTATGCGACAAGCGGCAGCAATTTTAGATATTGTTGAGCTTGGAGCTTGGGGCTCAAAATATGCACATGAATTATCTGGGGGGATGCAGCAACGTGTTGGATTAGCCAGAGCTCTCGCAGCAAATCCAGATGTTTTATTAATGGACGAACCATTTAGTGCTCTTGATCCGTTAATACGTAGACAGTTACAAGATGAATTTATAAAGCTTTCGAAAATTCTAAAAAAAACAACAGTATTTATCACTCATGATTTAGATGAAGCCGTTAGAATTGGAGATAGAATAGCAATTATGAGGGATGGAAGATTAGTTCAAACCGGTACAGCAGAAGATATTGTTATGAATCCAGTAGATGATTATGTTGCAGATTTTGTCGCCGGTATATCACGATTAAAAGTTGTTCATGCACATGCAGTTATGCAACCAATTGAACAATATATTCAAAAAAATGGACCATTATCTTCTGCTATGCCTCATGTTGAGGACAATGAGACACTAAGTAACTTAATATCTTTGGCTATAGATAACGAAAATCATATTCTTGTAGAAAGTTCAGGCAAAGCTGTTGGAGTAATAACCCGATCTGATATTTTGAGAATAGTTGTTGAAGGAACTGAAATGTCATGAGCAATAATGTTGAAAATCCACTTGATGCAAAAGATTCTGATGCAGCATTGGCATATGCAGAAGAGCGACGTGAAAATATTAAAGATTTTGTCAGAACAAACCCTGATTACTATATTTCTCAATTTGACCACATTGGAGAAAATGCCAATTTTACACCAACATTAAATATTATGGCCGGATTATTTGGTCCAATTTGGTTTGGTGCTCGTGGTCTGTGGTCTTGGGCATTGCCATTTCTTATACTTGAAATGCTTGCGTTTGTGCAAATTTTTCGAGGCCTTTTTGGTGATTTAGCTGCTGATGCCTTCGCGCGTATTGCTTCGATTGAAAATACTTTGGATTTGCGTCGCCAACAACTTGCTGCTGCTCTAGAGAGTGGATCAAGTAAAGTTGATGTTTATAAGCGTACTGTAGAAGCACTTGAAGATGCTATTGGTGGTATAAGAGAAGAAGCAGTCGCTTTGTCTGAGCAAGGTGTAACAATTGCACTTATAGGTTTGATTATTTTATTAACCTCAAAGGCTATTCAAGCTATTGTTGCAAATTGGGCATTAGAGGCAAGATTTTCAGATTGGCTTTCAGATCGAACAATCCGTTCAAGTCTCCCAGTGCCAAATATTATATTTAGTGCATTATTTGTCACTCTGATAATCTCAGCAGCAGTATTTCATTATAGTTTTCCTGGAAAATTTGTAATTTTAAGTAATTTTCCAACCAATCCAGAATACAGGTTATTTAGTATAGCAAAAGTTGAATCATTCTTTTCATTTTGTGTTGCAAATGGAGAAATAGTTTTTGATTTTATTACTTATGGCATTCGATTGCTTCTAGATGCACTGGAATTAGCATTTGTAACTACGCCTTGGATTGTAATTGCAAGTTTAATTGTTGTTTTAACATGGTTAACTGCTGGAATAAGAACGGCTGTTTGGTCTGGAGCATTTTTATCTTACATGGGCCTTTTAGGATTTTGGGAAAAAGCTATGACCACCTTAGCTTTATTGGGTACAGCAGCATGCCTTTCAATTGTTATTGGCATTCCACTTGGAATGTTTTGTGCGAGAAGGCGCCGTTTTTATTCATTTATACAGCCTATTATGGATTTTATGCAAACAATGCCTGCGTTTGTTTTTATGATACCGGTGATTGCTTTTTTTGGAACAGGAAAGCCAGCGGCAGTCGTAACTACAATGATCTTTGGTGGAACGCCTGTTGTTAGATTAACTGTACTTGGATTGAGGGGTGTCCCAGATAGCGTCAGGGAAGCTGCAATTTCATTCGGTGCGAATAAGTGGTATTTACTAACTAGGGTAGACTTGCCTCTCGCAAGTCCTTCAATTCGGGCAGGAATAAACCAAACAATAATGCTTTCACTTGCAATGGTTGTTGTAGCGTCTTTAATTGGAGCTAAGGGATTAGGTGAAGATGTGCTTGAGGCTTTACAATACGCCAATGTGGGCCAAGGAATACTTGCAGGATTTTCAATTTTATTCTGTGCAATGATTTTGGATAGAATTGTTCAAGGTAAACGAAAATGATCCCAATTGTATTAGTTCACGGATTTATGGGAGGCAGTGAACAATGGGAAGAACAAATAAAAAGTTTATCTAAAGATTTTGAAGTCATAGCCATAGATCTACCAGGATTTGGAAAAAATAATCATCTTCCTGTTATAAATGAAATAATTGGTTTTTCAGATTGGATAATAGCTGAGTTAAGAAGGCGTAATATCAAAAAATATCATTTACTGGGTCATTCAATGGGGGGAATGATAGTGCAGGAAATGGTACGATCAGACTATAATAATATTAATAAGTTAATATTATATGGTACTGGATCAGTCGGCGTTTTGCCTGGCCGTTTCGAGACAATCGCTCAAAGTAAAATTCGTGCTGAAGAAGATGGTGCGAGCTCTACAGCGTTTAGAATTTCTTCCACTTGGTTTCTAGATTATGAGAAATTTCCTGCTCATGAAGCATGTGCGCGTATAGCTAAATATAGTTCTATAGAAGCGATTTTAGCAGGATTAGATGCAATGAGTGGATGGTCAGGTGAGAAGTATTTAAAGCATATAGAAAATAAAACACTTATCCTTTGGGGTGACAAGGATAGGACTTACTTATGGCCTCAAATTAAAGAGCTTTGGAAAAACATTAAAGATTCAAACCTTTCAGTTATACCCGGTTGTGCTCATGCTGTTCATCTTGAGAAGCCTGAAATTTTTAATAAAATCGTTAAAGATTTTTTAAAAAATTCATAATATTTTATAATAAGAATCATTATATTCTTAAAATTGTATAGATATTTGTAAAAATAAATAATTGTAAATATACAAAAAAAAACACTTTTATTAATATTGGATAAGAAGATCCTTTAGTTAAATGTATATTTATATGGGTTTTTTTAAAAACTACATACGTTTTTTTATTTCATTTATATACAAATATTTCATATAATCTAAATTAAAGTGAATTATTTGTACATATCTTCGGCGTTTCAGTATAGGCGTCTTTGAAATTTATAAATTAAGTTATTTTCACTTAGTTCTCTCTGAACTGATTTTTTTGATGTAAAATTCCCTGGGAGGAAAATATGAAATCTTTACGTAATACTGTACTAGGATTAACGCTAAGCGTTACTAGTGCATCATTCGCAATGGCAGATGATCTGACTATTGCAATTGTGAACAATGGTCACATGATTAACATGCAAAAAGTTGCAGAAGCTTATACTGCTGAAACAGGAGTAAACTTAAATTGGGTT
>FZLS01000187.1 GCA_900197625.1 Rhodobacteraceae bacterium Water-Bin34
ATATATATGCGCAAACAAATGCACAAGATCGTATAAGATTAAACACAAGTGGTGACAGTTGGTTCCTCGGTAATGTTGGTATCGGTACGGCAAGTCCAGCCTCTAAATTGCATATTGTAGATGGTAATAATGTTGCCCAATTTGGCGATCTGAATAGCAACTCTACTATGTCACTTAGAATGTCTGATACTGCAGGCAGTCCAGTAGAAATTCAAGCATATAGCGATACTCTTAGATTAAGAACTCACCCAGGTGGTGGTAGTATGCAAGATAGGTTAACTATTTTATCTGGTGGCAACGTTGGTATTGGTACGACGAGTCCTAGTGCTAAATTAGATGTAGCAGGTGATTTTAAAACTATTCGCACAGGAACAATTAACTTAGCACGATCTTTTTCAAACGGTACTTCTAATCAAACAGCAAGAATTAGTTTAGGTACAAACTCTTTTTGGGGACAGATAAAAGTTACTGTCACATCTGATTTTAGTAGTGCAAATGCTGCAGGAAGTTATTCAAAAGTTTATTCAGTTGGTTTAAATCCTAGTAATGCTGTTTATAGTAATAGTAGTCAAATTTTAGAAAATACCGGTGTCGTAGCTAATCACTTTCAATTGGAAAATTATTTTAGTTGGGACAGCTCTAACAATGAATATTATTTAGGATTGCATCATTTAACAAGTTCAGGTAATTCTTGCACAATAACACTTGAGTGGAAATCATCTCAAGATGGCTTTGCTAATAATATCCAAAATGCATATATATCATCTGTAACAACTGATAGTAATATAACTTTTAAAAGACCAGAATTATCTTCCTTCACAATGGGTCGAGCTCACGAAGGTGGCTTTGGACATAACTATGTTCATGACGGATTACAGTTATTGTTTGACGCTCATAGTGGATTCATAAATGGACAAGCACCCTATTGTTTAATTACTGGTACAACCGCTACTATGAATGGTTCAGCTAGTACAACAAAAGCACAGGTTGGCGGTGTAAATTGTTTAGAACTTAGTGATAACGGTAGTGTTACGTGGGCAGGAAAAGTTCAAGGAACTCCTAGAACATATGAAATATGGATATATCACAAAGATGCAAATCCAAACACTAGAAATTGGGAATCTTATTTTGATGATAATGCGACTGAATCAGTATTATTTGGAAAACAAGGAAGCACAAATATTCTTAATGTTTATACTGCTGGAATCAATGCTGATGTGATAAGAGGTCAAAAATGGTTTCAAGCTGTATATACAATTGATGACACTTCTAAGAACTATTCAGTCAGAATGTTTTTTAATGGAGAAATAGTTGCTAAAGGATACAATGTGTTGAATAGAAATTTAGCAGGAGCAGGCAGTACTCTTTATATGGGAGGAGATTCTGGTGGAGCAGAAGGTCTAAATGGTTACATTGCCCTCGCAAGAGTTTATAACAGAGCCCTCACTAATGAAGAAATTAGACAAAACTTTGATAATAATAGAGAGAGGTTTGGAATATAATTATGGTTACTTACAGAACAGTATTAGAATTAAAATATGCTCCTATTGAGTGGCAGTTAACAGATGATAATGACTATGAAACTTTAACGTGGCCCACAGATTATGGTAAACCGTCTAAGGAATATTTGGATCAGATTATTATAGATGAAACTGGAATACGGGCTGAAGAACCAGAGAGACTAGCTATAAAAAATAGATTAGAATCTTACCCTAATATAGGTGATCAGTTAGATATGTTATGGCATGATATGAATAATGGTGTTGTAGAAAAATCTACTACATTTTATGAAGCAATTAAAGCAATAAAAGATTCTAATCCTAAGCCAGAATAATCATTATAAATAACATAAAAAACTTGAGGGACAGGGAACTCAATGACAGAGGATCAAAAAGGTGGTATAACGCCTCAATCATTTGAGTGGCCAACTAAGCCAGAATAGGATAATAACAGATGGCAACTAAAGCATCACGAATCGCCCTAGCTGGCAGCAATATCTCATCAACAGGTGAGGTAGACGCAGACTTACTCGACAACATCGATTCTGCTGCCTTCTTGTCGTTAGACGGTGATGGTAGACTTGGTATTGGTACAGCTAGTCCAAATAGTAACTTACATGTTAAAAGTACCGGTGATGTAAAATTAACTTTAGAAACTGATGAAGATAATGATTGTTGGATTAACCTAAGTGGAGCCACATCCGAAGCTAGTATTGGATATGAACCGTCTACTAATTCATTAAGATTTGCTAATGCTGCTGACGGAATAACATCTAACGTCAGGATGACTATTGATGCTAGCGGTAATGTTGGCATCGGTACAACGAGTCCACTAAGTGGATTACATTTATCTGACGGTACTAATGCTGGAGCACCTCAAAACAGTGGACGTCAAGCAACATTAATGATTGATGCTGGTGCAACTGCCAGTGCAGATCTTCAGTTTATGGTGCGCAATGGATATAATAGTCACATATTCTTTGGCGATGCTGCTGATCCAAATGCTGGAATGTTGTGGTATCAACACAACGATAACAGCATGTATTTCTCTACAAATGCAAGCCAAAGAATGACTATAACAGGTAGTGGTACCGTAAGTATAGAACCAGAACATGGTGAAACCAGTTCTGGCGTTAGCGGTGCAGCTGGGGGTAGTTTAGATCTAAATGGTGGTACAGCATTTGCAGGAAGACTTGTGTTGACTGGGTATGACGATAGTGGTACAAACCTAATAGGATTAAATAATGAATCTAACGGGCTAGTAATGTATGATTATACCGATAGCCAATATATAATGAGAACAAACAACGATCAAAAAGTAAGTTTTGGTGGTGGGTTTCCTAATGTAAGCGGTAGTAGTACTAGAGTTTACAACGTTATTGTGGATGATGGAATTTCTATTGGTGATGGTGGCTACACCCACGGCTATGTTGGAACTAACGGTACAGACGGTGATGTTTACATTGCAGCGAATGCCTATCCTGCTAACCTCGGGTCAGATCGTAACGTAATTATTGCTACTGGATCTCCTGGTGGCGGTGGACCCAATGAAGTTGTAAGATACAATCAAACAGATGGTGTACGAAGACGTTATTCTAGCAACACTGGTAATAATAGAAAGTGGTGGTCTACAACTAATACCAACTTTGGTGAAGTATATGAATATGATTATGGTAATAAATTATACTTTAAAAAGACACGAAATGTGAGTGGCTATACACAAATGTTATTACTCAATAGATATATGCCAAAACAATATGATGTTTCTTTTGAATTAGTAAGTCCAACAGACACTGTTACGTATAGACATTTTGGTATTGCTCTTAATCATGTGGGTTCAGAGACCGGTAACTTTGATTATTTGGTGCTTAGACAGCGTTACGGTGATTCTAACCTAAACATGGTTCGAATTGACAGACCTGCAGGTACGGTAGGTTCTTCACAGGGCAGCAGTATACCTAATTTCCATGATGGAACAAAACGTAAAATTATGATACAAAAAAGAGCAAGTACACTTAGGATGCAGGTACATGAGCTCAACGGCTCAGTTTATACTTATGGAACAATTTCAGGGATTTCCTGGACAAATAGCTCGGGGTATTTTGGGTTTGGCATATATGAATCTACAGGTACAAATACATGGGCAGAGATTTCCAATCTTACGATCACTGATGTTATAGCGTGATAAACCAGTGCACTTGATAAATAAACTCTAAACCCTAGATTTAAAAACATATAAATAGTCTTATAGAAAACTAATCTGTAGGAC
>FZLS01000002.1 GCA_900197625.1 Rhodobacteraceae bacterium Water-Bin34
CTCGTCAGGCTCATAACCTGAAGGTCGTAGGTTCAAATCCTACTCCCGCAACCAATCAATAATTTACTGAATATATTTCTATGCTTGAAATATGCTCTTTTACATATCATTAATTATAAATGGCAAAATTATACTTTCATTATTCTACAATGAATGCAGGTAAATCTACTTTACTACTGCAGGCAGCTCATAATTATCAAGAGAGAGGTATGGAGTCTTACTTATTGACTGCACAATTTGATAACCGAGCTGGAGAAGGCAGAATAGGTTCTCGCATAGGTATCGGACAAGATGCTGATACTTTTTCACATTTAGATGATTTATTTTATAAAATTGAGAAACGAATTAATAAGAGACCTTGCGCCTGTGTTTTTATTGATGAAGCACAGTTTCTATCACATGAACAAGTATGGCAATTGGCAAGAGCAGTTGATGATTTGAATATTCCAATAATGTGCTATGGACTAAGAGTGGATTTTCAAGGCAATCTATTTCCAGGATCTGCTACTTTATTAGCATTATCGGATGAAATGAGAGAAATAAAAACAATTTGCCACTGTGGAAAGAAAGCGACAATGGTTGTTCGCCAAGATGAAAACGGAGATGCAATGATTGATGGAGAGCAAGTTCAAATTGGTGGCAATGAAACTTATGTCTCTCTTTGTCGCAAACATTGGCGTAAAAAAGTAGGCCAATAATTTGGATAAAAATAAAATTATAATCAATCGATTTAATGCTACTTGTAGACATACTTTAAAGACTTTATGAAAGAATTATGTCTAAAGCTGTTTTGATTTTTTTAATATTTATTATTTTATTGGGTATATTTGGTAAGTTGAGATTACCATCTTTGCCTAATTTAAAGCGTAAAAGTTCTATGGCTCAAACTAAAAAATGTAAGGGCTGTGGTAGCTATATATTTAAAGGTATTGATTGCAGCTGTAAAACTAAGAGCTGATAATTATTGTTATATAGATTTGAAATTAAATCAAAATTTTGTCCACTTGATAAAACTGTATATTTTTTGATACTTAAAAGTCAATGATATCAATGGCTTGCAAGATAAAATATTTTTGTTGTTTAATATCAATAGCTTAGACTATGATTAAATTTTAAGCAAAGTGCAGAACATACCATAATTAAACGTAAAAATCAGTTTATAACTAAGTTATCCTCAGAGTTATCCACAAAATTTGTGGATAGAAATTTTAATTTTTTTTACAAGAAGTAAGTGCAGAACCTTCAATTATCTGGCAAAGATATGAAATGACTGAGTCTGAACAAAAATTAAAATTTAATATCTCTAAAGGTCATGAGGTTATAAAATCATATTTAAAGACACTTGATGGAAGTCCAGGTGTATATCGTATGCTTAATCAAGATGGTGAGGTATTATACGTTGGTAAAGCTAGAAACTTAAAGCGACGTGTATCAAATTATGCTAAGCCTACAGGGCATTCTGCACGAATTGGGCGGATGATTTCTAATACATCTAGTATGATGTTCTTAACAACTCAGACTGAAACAGAGGCACTACTCCTAGAGCAAAACCTAATAAAGCAACTAAAACCTCGATATAATGTTTTATTACGAGATGATAAAAGCTTTCCAAATATAATGATTTCAAGTTCCCATGAATTCCCTAAAATTGCAAAACATAGAGGTCGCAGGTCAAAAGACTCTGAATATTTTGGCCCTTTCGCATCAGTAACCTCCGTAAACAGAACTCTTCACCACCTCCAGAGAATATTTTTGCTTCGTACATGTACAGATAATGATTTCTCTTCTCGCACACGAGCCTGTTTACAATACCAAATCGCTAGATGTTCTGGGCCGTGTGTTGGGAAAATTAGTGAAAAAAAATATAACCAACTTGTGGATGATGCTAGGAAATTTTTGAAAGGTAAAAGTACTAAGATTCAAGAAAGCATGGCTAAAGAAATGACTGAGGCCAGTAAAAATTTACAATTCGAAAAAGCAGCTAGTTTGCGAGATAGAATAAAGGCTTTAACTACAGTTCAATCGAGTCAGGGGATAAATCCACAGACTGTAAATGAAGCAGATATTGTTTCATTACATATGGAGGGTGAGCAAGCATGCGTTCAAGTATTCTTTATCAGGGCAAACCAAAATTGGGGCAACAGAGCCTTTTATCCACGTAATACATCAGGAGCCGATGCAGATGAGGTAATGGAAAGCTTCCTTGCACAATTTTATGATAATAAAACTCCACCTAAATTAATATTGGTTTCTTGTTCTGTTGCAAATGTAGATCTTTTAATAGACGCGTTAACAGTTAAACGTGGAAATAAAGTAGAAATTATTGTGCCAAAACGTGGCGAACGTTCTGAATTAGTACTTAACGCAGCAAGAAACGCACGTGAAAGTTTAGCGCGAAAAATGAGTGAAAGTGCAACACAGGCGAAATTGCTAAAAGGAATATCAGAAGCATTTTCATTAGAAAGTATTCCAAATCGAATTGAGGTTTATGATAATAGCCATATCCAAGGCGCATTTGCAGTTGGTGCAATGATCGTATCAGGCCCAGATGGATACATGAAATCTTCATATCGAAAATATAATATAAGATATGAAGATACTGTTGCTGGTGATGATTTTGGAATGATGAAAGAAGTATTAGAGCGCCGATTCAAATCCTTAATAAAAGAAGACCCGAATAAAAAAACTGAGATTTGGCCCGATTTATTATTAATTGATGGCGGTGCAGGGCAGGTAAGTGCAGTAGATGAAATATTGAGTGAACTTGGTGTTAATGATGTGCCATTTGTTGGTATTGCAAAAGGAATTGATCGAGATCAAGGTAAGGAAGAATTCTATTGTAAAGGCAAACCAGCCTTTGCTTTACAGCGCAATGATCCAGTACTTTATTTTATTCAGCGTTTGCGTGATGAAGCACATCGTTTTGCAATTACTACGCACCGAGCAAAAAGGTCAAAGGCAATTGGCATCACTACCTTAGATGAAGTTCCAGGCGTAGGGGCTGCAAGGAAACGTGCAATTTTAGCCCATTTTGGTTCTGCAAAGTCTGCTTCACGTGCATCCCTGAAAGATTTAAAAGCTGTTGAGGGCTTATCAAGTAAGATGGCGCAAATTATCTATGACTTCTATCATGATAAAGGTTAAACATTAATTTAAATTAAGAAAATGATTTTTAGGAGACTAGAGTGAACTGGAATATACCAAATATACTTACTACATTTCGTATGCTTGCGGCGCCAGCAGTTGTAATTGTTTTCCTATGTTTAGACAGACCATACGCCGATTGGGTGGCGCTATTTCTTTTTATTGGTGCATCAATAACTGATTATATTGATGGGTATTTGGCGCGTAAATGGAGTCAACAAAGTGCATTTGGAACGATGTTAGATCCAATTGCTGATAAAGCAATGGTCATTTTGGCAATCGTTGCAATAATTGGGTTATATGGCTTGAAACCATTAATTGTAATACCAATGATTTTAATTCTATTTAGAGAAGTCTTTGTATCAGGGCTTCGTGAGTTTTTAGGTAAAGATGCTGGAAGACTTGCAGTAACTAAAGTAGCAAAATGGAAAACTACAGTTCAAATGGTTGCGATTTCTGTATTATTTTCACATGGAATTTTTGAACATAATCTTAGAGTTATAACTCGAGAAATGGATAAAAATCTTATTGCAAAAATTATATCCAATCAACTATCCGATGAAACAAATCTGATGGTTTATTATTCAACTGCTTATTATTCATACTATATTGGTATAACATTATTATGGATTGCAATGCTTCTGACTATTTATACAGGTATAGATTATTTAACCAAAGCGAGCCCATATCTAAAAGGTAAAGCAAAATGAAAATTAAAATTCTATACTTTGCTTGGATGCGTGAAAGAATAGGTAAGTCTTCTGAGAAAATAGAAACTGAAGCGTCAACAATAGATGAGCTGGTTAAAGAACTGAGATTAAAAGATCAAAGATATGATTTTGCTTTTTCAGATCTGTCCTCAGTTCGCGTAGCTTTGGATCAAACTTTAGTATCATTTGACACAAGTTTAACAGATGTATCTGAAATAGCTTTTTTTCCACCAATGACTGGGGGATAAAATGGCTGTTTTGATCCAAGAAGAAGATTTTGATTTATCAGATGAGTTAAAGTTATTGAAGGCAGGTAAAGGTGATGCTGGAGCTATAATAAGTTTTATAGGTACTGTCCGTGGGGATAAGTCTCTTAGGGCTTTGGAATTAGAACATTATCCTAATATGACACTTTCATCTTTAGAGGAAATTCAAGATAAAGCTATAAGTAGATGGAAACTCATTGATGTGCGAATTATACATAGATTTGGATACTTATCACTTGGTGAACAAATAATGATGGTTGCTGTTGCGTCGCAACACAGACGTGAAGCTTTTGAGGCAGCTGATTATATAATGGATTTTTTAAAATCTCGCGCACCGTTTTGGAAAAAAGAACATAGTGATACTGGAAGTACTTGGGTAGATGCTAATCCTGAAGATGAAAAATCATTAGCTCGATGGTGAATTAAGTTTTTTCTGCTTCCCGCCTAGCAGCTCCTAAACCTTCCATAGCAGCTGATAACTCGGCCTCAAGCTGAGAGATCTTATTTGTAAGCTCCCACTCGCGTTCTTTAAGTTGCGACTCTGCGGCGTCTTTTGCATGTTCCATTTCATATAATCGATTTGTGAGGTCATCAATTTCCCCCATATCGGAAGCATTTATTTTATTAAATCCACTGTAACCCCATCTTAATACCCAACCTAAGATGAAACTTAAGAAAAAAGCCAAAGCAAGCACACCAATTAGTTCATCACTATTCATTTTAAAGTATTCCTCTTTTATTCTTTTTTATTAATTTAATTTGAGTTTGTTTTTGTTGTCTCTTCAACTAGTTTAATTTCAATTCTTCGATTAATTTCCCGGCCTTCTTCGGTTTTATTATCGGCTATAGGACTAATTGAGCCGTATCCTTTAGCACTTATACCAGATGTAAGTACTCGACGATTTAGTAATTCAAACAAAACTGCTTCTGCACGTGATTGGCTGAGATTTTGGTTAAGTTCCTCAGAGCCAGAACTATCTGTGTGACCTTGTATTTCAAATTTTGCTTCAGGGCATGTACGCAATACGTCAGCAATTAATTTAATAACTGTAAAGTTATCATCATTAAGCACAACTTTTCCAGGCTCAAATCGAATTTTAGTATTTGATATTATGGTATTTATTTCGCTTTCACAGAGACGGGCAGATTTAATTTTTGGTTTTGGTGCAAACTTTTCATTATATTTAGCTGAGATCTTATATATTCCTTTTGATCCAACACGAACTGATAGTATCCGAGAGATTTTCCCTGCAGTTTCTTTACTTCCTGATACACCACTTATTTTTATTTCATCAGGCTCAACTATAACAACACCATAATTCAGTTGGCCTAAAGCCTCTAATCCTCCTAGGACGCGCATTGGCCAACCATCTGGTAAGTTTGAATCTAGGCGTGTTTGGACATAAACAGTTTTACCAACAAATAATGATTTAGCATAGGCCTCCACTGCGTCTCTTGAAATATTTGAAGGTAGCCTTCCACGTAATTGAACTGAGCCCTCTGGACTAATTGTTGCCGTAAAATCTGGAATAAATACTTCACCAGTTTCTCCGTCCAAGGCTTTTTTTTCTGGCAAAATGGCAGAAAGAGAAAATAATCCAGGCAAATCATTTTCAAGTTTCCCAATTACGTTATCAAATATTTTTTGTGATGTGTCTGGTGATGCAATCAATGATATGTCTGAATCTGTAAATGTTAAAGATCCATTACCTAATTCTACCACTGCTTCAATTGACATTCTTACTGCATCTGCCCAATCAGGAGTTGGTACGCCCAAACCAATCTTGCAATTTCTGGGTTTTAGCATACCAGCTAATTTGGCTGCTTTTAAAATTTTTGCCTCAGTATTTTTTGTATCGGCAGAACAATTATCTAATCTAATGTTATCCTCTTCTTTACTAAAGCGGATTGTAAATGGAGATATAACTGGCCTTGGAGCTGAGATATTTAATGTAAGTTTAATACCAGTTGGTTGATTTTTTAATAGCATGCGTTCAAATCTTGATCTCTCATCCTGAGAGTCAGTAATTGCCGAAATGACTACATTCTCTCCAGATATGCTAACCTTTGAACGATTAAGACTTGATAAGCTCTCTAAGCCGAAATTTAGTGATTTTTTCCAATTTTCAGGAATTGGATAATCCACCTCTTCTAACATGTCAGTGATTTTTATTTCACTTGAGATATTATTGACAGTTGAAAGAATATTCTTTCTACCAGAGTTTTTTGGAATTAAACCAATTAATGAAATGCGATCATCATTTCTTAACGCTTCTAGTGAAAATTTTGGTGGTATCAGGTTTTCTTCTTCGAGGAGGGTGATTTCATCTCTTAATCTTGACGCTTCAACAAGTTTACCGAGTGATTTAATTAACTCAAATCTGGCTGACTCATTAGGGGCAAGACCTGTAAGGTGTAAACGTAAGCCGTTTGCCCTAATGTTACTCCATTCGTTTCCTGTGAGAAACATTGTTTTTTCTAATTTTTCTTCTGTAGCTCTTTCAAATCTATCAACAGCATGAATTGCTCCAAAATATGATCCTGCTGCTGCTAGGATGAAACAAATTAATCCAAAAAGAAGGGCTGTACGGTGCATTTATTTGCCTAAATATATTACTTCAAAGCTTTATTTTAATTAAATTGTTAACTTTAGCTAGTTAAAATTATTGATTGTAAAATGATGGCGCAAGTAAACCCAAGGACTGGCAAAAGTCCAGCATTGCGATTAGAGCGAAATATCATTAGGCAATTATCCGCGTTGTTTATATCTAAATTTATTAATTGCCAAATTAGGTGAATTCCAAAAGCTAATATTCCTGTGATACCAATTATGAAACAGAAGATACTATTTTCACTTTTAAGAGCTGTAGTAAATGCAAGAGTCATAAATATTATTGATATAATTAGAAAAAACCAAAGCCATTTTTTTGTATTTGATTGGAATAGACGCGCAGTTGATTTTACACCAATTAATGCATCATCTTCTTTATCTTGGTGCGCATATATTGTGTCATAGAATAAAGTCCATGAAATGCCTGATAAATATAAAAGAATTGGTGAAAGTGATAATGAGCCCATAAGCGAAGACCATCCTATCAATGCTCCCCAGTTAAAGGCAATTCCTAAGAATAATTGAGGCCACCATGTAAATCGTTTTGCAAATGGATAAATTGCCACCGGAATTAATGCAATTAATCCAAGTGAAATTGTGAATTTGTCAAATGAAAATAATATAATTGCTCCTGCTAATGTTTGAATTAGCATCCAATTTAATGCTTGTTTAACTGTAATTTGGCCAGAAGGGATTGGCCGAGATTTCGTTCTCTTTACACTAGCATCAATCTTTAGATCTGTAATATCGTTCCAAGTACACCCAGCGCCTCGCATTAAAAATGCGCCAATAGACATCAATATTACATATTTGATATTTGTAGAGAAACCAATATCAATTGATAAGGAAGCCAAGCACAATGACCAAATACAAGGGATTAATAACAGCCAAGTACCAGCCGGGCGATCTGCTCTCGATAAGCGTAAATATGGACGAAAACGTGTTGGGGCATAAAGGTCTACCCAATTTTTGTTAACTGCATCCGCAACTCTATCTGTTTGATCTGGTGTTTGTCTTTTTTCAGACATATGTTTGCCTTATGAATATACGTTCAAAAATTAGACTCTTTGTAGACACACCTTTGGGAGAAGGGCAATCAATTTTACTTGATAGAGATCAAGCTAATTATTTATTTAATGTCATGAGGTTAAATATTGGTGATTATATTTCTGTATTCAATGGAAAAGATGGTGAGTGGCAAGCCGATGTTCTTCATGCAAACAAACGTAAAGGTATCCTCGTTGCAAAATACCAATCAATGCAACAATTAAATCCACCTGATTTATGGTTATTATTTGCACCTATAAAAAAAACTAGAACAGATTTTATCGTAGAAAAAGCTACAGAGATGGGGGTATCTCGCATATTTCCAGTAAATACTGATTATACCAATTCAGATCGTATCAAACAAAGCCGATTACAATCACATTCAATTGAAGCTGCTGAACAATGTGGAGGCACTTATGTCCCTCCTGTTGATGAATTATCTAAATTAACTTCGATATTAAAGGATTGGCCAAAAGACAGATGCTTGATATTTTGTGATGAAAATAAAGTTGGAGAGGCAGTAAAAACATTTAAATCTAGCGTGGGTGACAAATGGGCGATTTTAATTGGTCCAGAGGGAGGGTTTAGTAAGAATGAAATTAAATACTTGAAATCTCTAGAGTTTGTTACCTCAATAAGCCTTGGACCTAGAATACTGAGAGCTGATACTGCAGTAGTGGCTGCTTTAGCCATATGGCAAAAGGAAATAGGTGATTGGAAGTGAGTTTTGTGAGGCCAGCGGCTAAAAAGTTATTGAGGCATTGGCTTGAAGTAATATTAATTTTACTAGGGTTTTTGTTTTTTGGCTATATGGCTTTGCAATCTGTTGGCCGAATATTACCACTTATATACGGTGCAATTAGTTTAGCTCTTTTGTTTTTGATGTTTGTAGCCATAAGGCGAGCACGGCACTTATCAGAAGTTGATATTGAGTCAGGTTTCGTTGAGGTTGATGAGCGCCAAATAACTTATTTTAGTCTTGGGCAAAGTTGGTCACTTTCTCTAGAAGATCTTATTTTGGTTGAAGTGGAAATTACTATAAATGAAACTCAAAGTTTTTATTGGGTTATTACGGATATCTATGGCTCTATTATTAGAATTCCAACAACAGTAAAAGGGAATGAAAACTTACTTGATTCAATATCCTCTTTAAAAGGTGTTTTATTTGATCAAATAACAAATTCTCTTAATGCTTCTACTTCTGGCAAACATATTATATGGCAAAAGAGTCTATAAAAACAGTTTGTTTGCTTGCATAATCCACGCAATTCAGACTAGGTAAATTCTAGGACTATAAGGAAATATTTAATGTCGATACCTCAAACTGGTGGTGGTCAAATTGAAAATATAAATCAATTGACCGAGTATCTTGAAAGTGGATGTAAGCCCCCAAAAGATTGGCGTATAGGAACAGAGCACGAAAAATTTGGCTTTAATAAAGATACCTTAAAGCCATTACCATATGAAGGTGATTGTTCTATTAAAGTCATGCTCGAAAATCTTCGAGATACATTTGACTGGGCTCCAGTATACGAGCAAGGAAATTTAATTGGATTGGAAAAGAATGGTGCAAATGTTTCCTTAGAGCCGGGTGGGCAATTGGAACTATCTGGAGCACCACTGGAAAGTATTCATAAGACTTGTGATGAGGCAAATTTACATCTCAAAGAAGTAAAACAGATCGCAGATGGAATTGGAGCAGGGTTCCTTGGTTTGGGTGCAGCACCTATTTGGGCACATGAAGATATGGATATGATGCCTAAAGGTAGGTATCGATTAATGACAGATTATATGGATAAAGTTGGCACACATGGCAAACAAATGATGTATCGAACTTGTACTGTTCAGGTCAATCTAGATTTTGGTTCAGAGCTTGATATGGTTAAAAAAATGAGAGTAGCATTGGCATTACAACCAGTTGCCACTGCATTATTTGCAAATTCACCTTTTTTTGATGGTAAAATAAATGGCCATAAATCATGGAGGTCTCGTATCTGGCGTGATTTAGACGAAGATAGAACTGGAACTCTGCCATTCTTTTTTGAAGACGGTATGGGTTTCCAAAGATATGTTGACTATGCTTTAGATGTTCCAATGTATTTTGTTTACCGAAATGGACATTATATCAATGCATTAGGTCAATCTTTTCGTGATTTCCTAAATGGAAACCTACCGGCACTCCCAGGTGAATTACCTACTATGTCAGATTGGGCGGATCACTTAACTACTTGTTTTCCTGAAGCTCGAATAAAAAAGTTTATGGAAATGCGAGGCGCTGATGGAGGCGCTTGGAATCGGATTTGCGCACTACCTGCTTTTTGGGTTGGTTTGATGTATGACAATAATTCATTAGATGCAGCATGGGATATATGTAAAAGCTGGGATTTAGACACAAGAGAAGATATGCGAATAAAAGCTTCTGTTGATGGATTAAATGCTAGAGTTGGTAATATTAAAATGCTCGATTTGGCATCGAGAGTTTTATCAATATCAAACGCTGGTTTAAAATCACGTTCACACATTGGTAAAGGTGGATATAATGAGACACACTTTTTAAGCGCATTAAAAGAAAGTATTGATACAGGGAAAACACCTGCAGATGAACTTTTAGATAAGTTCAATGGTGATTGGAATGGAGACTTAACAAGAATTTATTCTGATTTTAGTTATTAATTTTAGGTTCTGTATTCTTAATTATTCTTTTTATATTTTCTATATGACGGTACCATATTAATATTGTTAGAACTGTCATGATAAATACTGCACTTGGAGCGCCTAAAACCCAGACCCATAAAATGCTGCTTAGGCTACTTATAAGTGCAGAAAGTGATGAAGTTCTACTTAGAAAAGCAATTAAAACCCAAGTCAAGCATATTAGAATCCCAGCGGGCCAATATAATGCAAGAGAAATTCCAATAAACGTTGCAACTCCCTTTCCGCCTTTAAATTTGAGCCATATCGGAAAACAATGCCCTAAAAAAGAACTCAAAGCAGCTATTTGAGCTGTGGTATCATTAAATATATAATATGTAATGATTACAGCTATAGCACCTTTTAATAAGTCAAAAATTAAAGTTAAAATTGCAGCTAATTTATTTCCTGTTCTAAGAACATTTGTTGCGCCAATATTTCCAGACCCAATATTACGTAAGTTTCCCAGTCCCATTATTTTAGATATAATTATCCCAAAAGGAATGGAGCCAATCAAATATGCAAATAAAATTACTAAAAAAATATTCATCAAACCTAATTCTAATGCTGGTATCATCAGCTATGAACCTCTTGTCCTGAAACAATCGTTTTTATCACTCGACCCTGCATTGTTCTTCCATCGAATGGAGTATTTTTTGATTTTGAATGCAGTTTTGTTCTATCCAATATAAATGGTTTATCTAGATCGAATAATACTAAATCTGCAGGACAACCAACTTTAATTCGACCAGTGCTTAAGCCTAATAATTTTGCAGGATTTAATGATAATGCCCTCCAGAGTGTTGGCAAATCCATATAATCTCCATGAACTAATTGAAGAGCTGCTGGCAACAATGTTTCAAGACCGACAGCGCCTGATGCCGAAGCTTCAAAAGGTAAACGTTTACTTTCTTCATCTTGCGGAGTGTGCATTGAGCTTATTATATCTATTGTACCAGATGAAACTGCTTCTATTGCTGCAATACGGTCTGTTTCATTTCGTAATGGTGGCTTTACCTTAAAAAAGGTTGGGTACCCTTCAATATCTTGTTCATTAAGCGTCAGATGATGAATTGAAACCCCAGCGCTAATTGATAAGCCTTTGTCCTTACCTTGCTTCAAAGCTGCGATACTGTCAGAGCAGGTTACTTGATCAAAGTGTACTTTTGAGTTTGTCATTTCAATAAGTGACATGTCTCTTTGAAGTTGTATTAATTCTGCAAAAGTTGAGACGGAAGGTAAGCCTAGCTTTGTTGCGAGAGCACCACTTGTTGCGCAAGCGTCTTGAGATAATATTGGTTCTTGTGGGTGTGTTATAATGAGGGCATTTAACCCCTTTGCATAAGTCAAACATCTTAAAAGAACTTTATTATCTGTGATTACTTGGTCACAATCTGTGAAAGCTACGGCTCCAGCATCTTTTAAAAAGCCTATTTCAGCCATTTCCGCGCCGTTTCGACCTTTTGTTAACGCAGCCATGGGTAAAACTTTTACTATACTATCACTTACGGCTCTTCGGTAAATAAATTCTAAGATTTCAGGGCTGTCTACAGTTAAATCGGTGTCTGGTCTAATAACCATTGTGGTTATGCCACCATTTGCAGCAGCTAGGCCTGCTGATTTAAAACTTTCCTTGTGACGTTCTCCAGGCTCACCAATTTTAACGCCAATGTCGACAATTCCTGGTGCTAAACAATTTTGTTCACAATCTATAACTTTATCTATTTTGAAATCAAAAGATGGATTATTATTATATACTCCAGTTATTGTTTCATTTTCTATTAATACAGAGCCAAGTGTATCAGACAGCGTTTCTGGATTAATTATTCTAGCATTAGAAAAGAGCGTCTTCATGATTTCTTACCTTGCAAATATTGCCGGATTTCTGACGCATTTTCTACGCCTAATAATGTGATACCTGTCCCCCATCCGCCAATTAATCGAACGGTTGAACCAAAGCCAACTACTTTTCGAATTGATGAGGATAACATTGGGCGGCGTTTTTTTAAATAAACTGCTCTGTTCGTAATTATCCAACTCTGTTTATTATACATTAAAAATATAATAATTGCTCCAAATATAGATAATAAAACCACAAACCCAATACCTTCAATTTTTATTGGATGACCGATTGCATTGGACAGCACAATTATCAGAAAAAATGCTAAGGCGCTGAAAGTTACATTTTTATGTAACCATGCAGATTTATTAAACTTACCTTCAAATGATATTGTTTCATTTTTTATTAAGACTGGAGGCCACTCATTTGATGGCTGGATAATAGTTACATCCTCAATGAATTGATCTGCCTGTTCTTTAAAACTGCTCATTGGGAAACCCTCTGTGTATCACTTTATGATGTGTAATCATGTAAAGTTGATTTTATTCTCTCGTTACGTAAGTTTTTAGCAAGTAAATCCATTGTAGCCATTCTAACAGCTACTCCCATTTCAACCTGTTCTTGAATAACAGATCTATTTATATCATCAGCAATTTCACCGTCTATCTCGACACCACGATTCATTGGCCCAGGGTGCATAACTATTGCATCATCTTTTGCTTTGGCAAGTTTTTTGGGTGTTAGGCCCCAACGATAATAATATTCTCGCCTAGATGGTATAAATGCACCATCCATACGTTCATTTTGTAAGCGTAGCATCATTACAACATCAACGTCTGTTAAGCCTTCATTCATGTCCTCATAGACCTCTACACCAAACTTTTCTATCCCACTTGGTATAAGTGTTTGTGGCCCAATTATTCTTATGCGATTTTCCATCTTGTTTAGTAAAAAAATATTTGATCGAGCAACTCTGCTATGTGAAATATCCCCACATATGGCAACATTCAATCTATGCAATCTACCTTTAGCACGTCTAATAGTTAACGCATCTAATAATGCTTGAGTGGGGTGTTCATGCCGGCCATCGCCAGCATTTAATACAGCACATTTGACTTTTTCTGCTAATAAATTGATTGCACCAGAATGTGGGTGGCGAACGATAAGTAGGTCAGGATTCATTGCATTCAACGTCATCGCCGTATCAATAAGCGTTTCACCTTTTTTGATTGAGGACGCTCCAACTGCTAAACTCATCACGTCTGCACCTAAACGCTTTCCTGCAAGTTCAAATGAGGCTAATGTTCTGGTGGAATTTTCAAAAAACATATTTATTTGTGTCATACCCGTAAGAGTGCCACCTTGTTTTTGTTCTTTTCTGTTTAAGTCTACGTATGTTTCTGCCAAATCAAGAATGGCAGTGATATCTGTGGAAGATAAATGTTCAATTCCTAACAAATGTTTTGATGAGTATACCATCTTGTTAGTTTCCTCGATAATTTAAGTTGTTATATCAGTGGAAAAATTCCAAGCAAGCTGTTTACGAATGTAAGCATTATGAATATTGTAAATTTAGGGAGTTTTTTATGAGTAATTCACAAAGTTTTTACGAAGCTAAATTGGCGTTGGAATGGCAGTATGAGTTTGGTGTTGATGAAGCAATAAGTGACGCTCCCATAAATAGGTATGAAATTGAAATCGTCCCCCCCAAACTGAAGATTAATCCTAAGTCAAATATTGCGCATGTTTCTTCTATGCCGGACATTCTGTCATCAAGAGAAACTGCATCTGATGTTGCAAAAATACTAGCAAAAAAATGTGATAACCTTACAGAACTTAGGGATGCAATAGGGCTCTTTGAGATGTGCTCATTAAAAAAAGGAGCAAAAAACCTAGTTTTTTCCGATGGTCCAAGTAATTCTAGAGTAATGGTGATTGGAGAATCTCCTACACGTGAAGAGGATAACCAAGGAAAGCCATTTGTTGGAGCTGAGGGTGAATTAGTGGATAAAATGTTTCAGGCTATAGGTTTGTCAAGAAGGGCAAGTAATCCAAATGATGCTATTTATATCACAACGGCAATTCCATGGAGGCCACCACAAAGTCGTGACCCAAGTTCAGATGAGATAGCAATGATGGTACCTTTCTTGAAGCGCCATATAGAATTAATAAATCCTGATTTTATTGTTTTAATGGGTAATATTGCTTGTTCTGCAGTTTTGAATAAAGTTGGCATTAATAAATTCCGAGGTGAATGGACAGAGGCCTTTGGAAAGAGAATTATTCCTATGCTTCACCCAAGATCATTATTGAGAGATCCTATGAGAAAAAGAGATACTTGGAATGACCTTTTAAGCTTAAAAGAGCAGTTAAATTCATGATTAATAGAAAATTTATCCCAGTAAACATAGCGGTTCTTACTGTCTCAGATACTAGAACACATGAGAATGATCGTTCTGGAGATGTGCTAGCCAAGTATATTAATGATTCAGGTCATTTTTTGAAAAATAGAGAAATTTTAAAAGATGATAGAGCTATAATCTCATCGAAATTAACCGAATGGTGCAAAAGGGACGATATAGACGTGGTTATCACTACTGGTGGAACTGGGCTCACGGGACGAGATGTATCAGTTGAGGCACATCGTGATATTTATGAAAAAGAAATAGATGCTTTTGCTACCATGTTTACAATAATATCAATGAAAAAAATTGGAACATCTGCGGTTCAATCAAGGGCATGTGCTGGAGTTGCCTTTGGAACGTATCTTTTTGCACTGCCGGGCAGTCCTGGAGCCTGTAAGGACGGGTGGGAAGAAATTTTAAAATATCAATTAGATTATACACACAAGCCATGTAATTTTGTTGAGATAATGCCCCGTCTTGATGAAGATAAAAAAAGAAAATAGATCATAGTTATGCTGAAATTATGTATATCTAATTATAAGGCTAGATATGGATAAAGAATAATTTGATAATTAGTGATGAAAAACTACATATATTCAAAGTTGATTATATTGTCCTCTATCAGGGAAAGACATAATGCGTTTTTTTAACAGAAGTATTTTTGGACTTTTTTTAACTGTGCTCACTATTGGGGTACTGTTAATTGCAGTTTACGTTTTTAAAAACGCCCAAGACGAGCGTGAGGACAGAAAAAGACCTCGAAGTGATAGAGAGCGTAGTTTTTCAGTTTATGTATTGCCCCTTAAAATTGAATCAATAAATCCTGAAGTAACAGTATTTGGTGAAGTTGTGTCAGGTCGTACTTTAGAATTAAGGACATCTGCAGGTGGAAAACTTGTTCAAATGTCTGACAATTTTAGAAAAGGTGGAGCAGTTTCAGAAGGTGAATTGTTATTTGCGACAGATCCATCGAGTGCTAACGCTGAGGTGCAGTTAGCTGAAACGGATGTAATGGAAGCGAAGGCTGAACTTTCTGAAGCTGAAGACGCTTTGCTGTTGTCAAATGATGAATTGCGTGCAGCGTCACATCAATACGAATTACGCATTCAGGCTGCAAAACGACAGAGATCTTTATTAAAAAGAGGAGTTGGCACTGAGGCTGCTGTTGAAGCTGCTGAGCTTTCGGCTTCAAGTTCAGAGACCCAAGCCTTGAGCAAAAGGCAAGCAGTAGCTAATTCAAAAGCTAGAATAAATCGAGCTAAGACATCCCTCAAAAGAACCATTATTAATCTAAATGAATCTCAGAGAAAATTAAAAGATTTGGCTGTTAAGGCAGGTTTTGATGGCGTACTTGCAAATGTAACTGGTGTACTGGGAGGTCTGGTTAATCCAAACGAGCGTTTAGGTGAATTGATTGACCCAAATGCGTTAGAAGTTTCTTTCAGAATTTCTTCGGAACAATTTGTCAACTTAGAGAGTGTTGAAGGTGGAATTAAAGCAGCTTCTGTAAGTATATACTTTACTGGCCTTGATACTGTAATTCCTGCTGTTATTGAACGTTCAAGTGCTGCTGTTGGTGAAGGTATGACCGGGCGTGAGATTTTTGCTCGACTTGTTGGTAAAAATGCTGCTGCTGTAAGAGTTGGTGATTTTGTTACGGTTAAACTAATAGAACCAGAATTACAAAACGTAAGCTTAATCCCTTCAACAGCATCGACTTCAAGAGGTGAGGTTTTAGTTGTTGGAGATGATAAAAGATTACGCGCTGCAAACGTAAATATATTACGAAAACAAGGTGATAATATTATTATTCAATCTGATAATTTATCTGGATTAAGCATTGTTAAGCAACGTACGCCACAACTTGGAACTGGTATATTAATTGAACCACGATTTGAGGGTGTGGTAGAAATACCAAGTCCTCCAAAAAATGTTGTACTAACATCTGAACAACAAGAAAAAATGCTTGCTCACATAAAAAAAGGTAGAATGCCTGATGGAGTAAAAAAACGTATAATGGATAAAATTTCTACGGGAACTATTCCAAAAAGTATGTATGATCGCATAACTGATAGCATGGGGTCATAAAGTATGAATATGCGTGTACTCCCTTCATCAGCTAGTGGTATTCTTAGTTACTTCACCCGGCATGGTACTGCTGCAAATTTGATTTTGGTGGTAATGTTAGTATTAGGTGTAGCAGCATCAACGCAAATAAGATCACAGTTTTTTCCTGATGTTGTTATTGACAATGTTACGGTATCTATGCGCTGGGATGGAGCTGGCCCAGAGGATGTGGATGACGGTATTGTAGCACTTCTTGAGCCAGCATTGTTAGGTGTTGAGGGAATTGAGAGCACTGCATCAACTGCAAGTGAAGGACGTGCAGTAATACGCTTAAATTTTCAACCCGATTGGGATATGGCGAGAGCTGCAGATGACGTTAAAGTTGCTGTAGATGCTGTCATTGGTCTACCTTCAGGCGCTGATGCTCCAAATGTGAGAAGAGGAACTTGGCGTGATCGAGTTACTGACGTTATTATATCAGGTCCAGTTTCAGCAGATCAATTATCACGTTTTGCGGATGAATTGACTGCTCGATTGTTCTCCAAAGGAGTAACTCGAGTAACAATACGTGGAGTATCTGCACCAGAAATATCAGTAGATGTTAGCGAGTCTAGCCTAATACAAAACAAAGTATCATTATCCGATATTGCAAGCGCAATAAGTCAGGAAGCAGAGGCGGATCCTGCAGGTGACGTCGCTGGTGGATCCGCAAGGGTTAGAACGGGAATAGAAAAAAGAAGTGCAGATGAAATTGAAAAAATAATAATTAGATCAAAAGCAGATGGTTCAAAACTATTGGTTGGTGATGTAGCTAATATTTCAGTATCTGGCACGGATGCAAAAAGAACATATTTCGTTGAAGGAAATCCAGCAGTTTCTGTTAGAGTTGATCGTTCTGATAAAGGTGACGCCATTGGTGTACAGGCAATAGTTCAAAGCGTTGCAGATGAAATGGAATTAACTCTACCTAAAGACGTAAAGATAGATCTAATTCGGACACGCGCACAGGCAATTCAAGATCGTTTAAGTATACTGATCCAAAATGGGCTAATGGGTCTAGGATTGG
Source organism: Rhodobacteraceae bacterium Water-Bin34 (assembly GCA_900197625.1). Classification (GTDB taxonomy): domain Bacteria; phylum Pseudomonadota; class Alphaproteobacteria; order Rhodobacterales; family Rhodobacteraceae; genus Amylibacter. Next base: position 17,848 of record FZLS01000002.1, read on the forward strand.
TTATAGGCTTATTGTTTTTATTTTTATCCGCACGTACGGCTTTTTGGGTAGCAGCTGGGATTCCAGCAGCAATGTTTGCAGCTGTAGCAATAATGTATGCCGCTGGATTAACATTAAATTTAATATCTCTTTTTGGCTTAATTATTACATTGGGCATTGTCGTAGATGATGCAATAGTTGTGGGTGAACACGCAGATTTTCGTGCAAGAACATTGGGTGAAAGTCCAGTTGTAGCTGCAGAGAATGCAGCAAGTAGAATGGCTCCTCCAGTTTTTTCAGCAACAATAACAACAATTTTAGCTTTTTGGGGGCTAACTCTAATTGGTGGAAGATTTGGTAGCTTATTATCGGATATACCTTTTACTGTAATTGCAGTTCTAGCGGCATCTTTAGTTGAATGTTTTCTGATTTTGCCAAATCATATGAGTCATTCGTTAACAGTTAATGGAACTGTTAAATGGTATGATATACCAAGCTACCATTTTAATCGCGGGTTTAACTGGTTTAAGAAAAATATCTTCCGCAAGATAATTAAATTTGTATTGATCTTCAGGTATCCTGTTTTTGCTTTTGCGGTTTTACTCTTAATGTTGAATGTAGCATTATTTACATCTGGACAAGTAAATTTCCGCTTTTTTAACGCTCCAGAGCGTGGATCATTATCAGGTAACATAGCAATGTTAGATGGAGCATCTAGATCTGATACCAAAGCTATGGTTGATGAATTGCAACGTGCAGTAAATGATACTGCAAAAGCATTTGAAGAGAAATATGGAACAAATCCTGTTACCTTTTCAATGACTGAAATTGGTGGAAATACAGGCCGTGGGATTTCTGGCATTGCAAATAAAGATAACGATCTTAAAGGTTCAGTCGCCATTGAACTAATTGATGCAGATGCACGTCCTTACTCATATTTTGCTTATATTGGTGAATTGCAAGATGCGATACAAAAACACCCATTGTTAGAAACAATTAGTTTTCGAGGATGGGGTTTTGGGCCAGGAGGTGACAGTCTTGATGTACAACTAATAGGTACTGACAGCTATATTCTTAAAGAAGCCGCGGAAAAATTAAAGACTGATATTTCTTTAAGGTTCCCAGAAGTAACATCTGTGGAAGATGATTTGCCGTATGGAAAAGAAGAGTTAATTCTTGAACTTACACCTCAAGGCCATGCTCTAGGATTTACTATCGATGACATAGGGCGTGAATTACGTAATAGGTTAAACGGAATTGAAGCAGCAAGTTTTCCAATTGGAACGCGTACATCTGAAGTTATAGTCGGCTTTCCTGAAGAAGAAATATCAGCAGATTTCTTAGATCGAACGCGACTATTGTCGAAAGCAGGTAATTTTGTTCCGTTAGCAGATATCGTAACCGTTGATAGAACAATTGGTTTCTCAGAAATATTACGTGAAAATGGGTTAAGACTTACTTCTGTTACTGGAAACATTCCAGAAGATGATCCAAAGCGAGCAGAAGAGATCGTTACTCTTTTAGAAACTGAAGTGTTGCCAGATATTGCAAGAGATTTTGGAGTTGAGTTTAGGCTAGCTGGACTTGCCGAACAAGAGAAGGAATTTTTCTCTGACGCAATAGTTGGATATATGCTTTGCTTATTAGGCATATATCTTGCCTTAACTTGGATTTTTTCAAGTTGGATGCGCCCAATAATAGTTATGTCTGTTATTCCATTTGGAGCAATCGGCATGATATTTGGTCACTGGGTAATGGAAATCCCATTATCAATGTTTAGTATTGTGGGTATGATTGGAATGAGTGGGATAATTATCAACGACTCAATTGTGCTAGTGACAACGATTGATGAATATTCAGAAAAACGTGGCTTAATACCTGCTATTGTTGATGCTTGTTGTGACAGATTTAGACCAGTTTTACTCACAACCTTAACTACTGTTTTAGGGTTAGCGCCATTGTTATTTGAAAAATCAGCAGCAGCACAGTTTTTAAAGCCAACTATTATAACGCTATCTTTTGGTTTAGGTTTTGGGATGTTTTTGGTTCTATTAATTGTTCCATCACTAGTTATTATGCAAAAAGATTTTGGACGATTATTCACATCACTAAGACGAGGTGTACTTGGTGGAAATGTACCAAAAAAATCAAAAGCTTTACTTATTTTATCTATATTTGGCACTTTTGCCGTTCTTGGATTAACATTGCTACCACTTGCATTAACACAAAAAGCTTCTCCATTAGTCGCATTGTTAATGGGTAATAATTCAAATGCGTTATTCGATTCAACAATCGTGTTTGTATTTGGATTGTTAATTACATTAATAATTACTTATATGGTTTCTTATTTTACACGAAATAAAAACCTTTAAGATATACACCCGTCAAATTCGAAAGCCTTATTTTTTGTAAAAATGGTTAGAGTTAGGTCACTACGATCTATGAAATGAATAGATTTATTATAAACTATAGCATGAACACTAAGTTGATTACTGGAAATCAAGCTAGCTTTTTGGTTGATCCAACCGTTTTGTTTTACAGGGTACTCAACAACCCCTAAAGTATCTTTATCAAATGAAGCTAAGCCCTCAAAAAATGCATTAACTTCAAATCCGTCTTTTATTGGAACAATATTACATTTTACAATTTTAAATGGACTTTTATTTCCAGATAATATGGCTTTCTCTAAAGTATCCAATATATTTTTTTTTCCAATTGAGGTGCGTTCTGGAAGTCTTTCTTCAACTGAAGTCTGTATAGGAACGCAAACATCGGAACAAATTCCAAAATCAATAGTAATTGAAAGATGTATTGGTTGCTTTTTATCTATAGGCTGGATTTGAAGAGGTAGTAATAGTTCATCTTTATATCCAATTGTTTGTAACCCGTATTCGTTATAAATATTTGGTGTTGGCCAGATTTGAGAAATATTTTTAATATTTTTAGACTTTTCCCAGTTAAGTATTGGTGCAATTCCACCGATGCCTGGAACACGCCAGTAGGTTTTCCAACCGTCTTCTAATTTGATATTGATTGCGGCAATATGGATGTCATCACTTTGGCGCCAGCCACGAATAATATCTACTGATTTTAAACCTATGATAGGCGATTGTGAGAACACACTACTTCCAACAATATTGAAAAGTAGCACCAAAAGAATCATTATTTTTTTCATAGTAATAAAAATAAGCAATAATGGTACAATTGAAAGTAACAATTGTTTAGGCATGTTATTATTTGCATAAATGCTATTGTCTTTTGTCTCTCATACAGACAAATTTATTGTATGAAAGAAAAAATAGATCTTGATGGAAAACTGTTAATAGCTATGCCTGGAATAGGCGATCAGAATTTTGATAAATCAGTTATCTATATGTGTTCACATTCAGAAGATGGTGCAATGGGATTAGTTATAAATAAGCCATCCACTGACTTAAAATTGAGTGATTTGTTTAAGCAATTATCAATTATACCAGAAAGTATATTGCTAACTGAAACAGTCCATATAGGCGGTCCAGTTGAGCACGGTAGAGGGTTCATTCTTCATAGTTGTGATTATGTGGCAAAAGACTCTAGTATAAATGTTACAGATAAAATCAGCATGACTGCGTCCTTAGAAATATTAGAAGATATATCTAAAGGAAAAGGGCCTAATGATTATTTATTATCTCTTGGGTATTCTGGCTGGGGTCCTGGGCAATTAGAAGCTGAAATACAATCGAATGGTTGGTTAATTTGTGACACACCAGATAATTTTTTATTTACTACTAACGATGATGAAAAATGGGATATAGCTCTCAAAGCAATTGGTATTGAGTCTGGTATGCTCTCCACAACTGGTGGAACTGCTTAATCTTTAGGAGTACTTGCTCTTTTTAATCGGTCATTTATTGCAATTCCCAAGTCATTCATAGGTATTGGAGCTACAGCAATTTTTGTTTTTCCTAGTGTGATCGCATCTTCATCGGCCATATGAAGAAAAGAAAAAAGATTGGTAGCTGCTTCTGTTAGATCTCCTTGTGAGGATAAATTCAATTGTCCAACAACATCTCCAAAACCTATCATGTATTCATCATCATAAGCTTTTTCAGCATTCATTCTTAGCTTAGCATTAGGTGCATAATGAGAAGATAACTGACCAGGAGCAATTGGCGAATCTGGATTTTTGCTTGATGATAATTTATAGCCTAAAACTTTTTCAATTTCACTTTCAGGAATACCACCAGAACGTAAAATACTACATTCCCCGCTCTTAGATAGTATTATTGTAGATTCTAATCCAACATTACATTTCCCACCATTTAAGATTGCTTGAATTCTACCATTTAAACCATTTTTGACATGGATTGCATTTGTAGAGCTAATTGATCCAGAAGGATTCGCGGATGGTGCAGCAACCGGGCCATCAAATTCTTTTAGAAGTTTGCGTGCGACAGGGTGGGATGGGACTCGAAAAGCGACTGTTTCTAAACCTGCAGTTATAAGTTTTGATAGATTTGCATCAGCTTTAATTGGAGCAACTATTGTGAGTGGGCCAGGCCAAAACTTATTTGCTAGAAGAAGTGAGTCTTCATCAAAAATTGCAAATTTTTGTGCTGTTTCTAGATTTAAAACATGAACAATAAGAGGATTGAAAGTTGGGCGTTTTTTGGCTGCGTAAATTTTCGATACTGCGTTATTGTTTAATGCATCAGCGCCAAGTCCATAGACGGTTTCAGTTGGGAAAGCAACAAGACCACCACTTTGCAAGATCTTAGATGCAGTGTCATATCCATCTGAATTAGTTTTTAATATTTTGGTATCCATTTTTTACTTTTCCGCCTAGTTAACCTTGCATTTCTTTCCTGCTCTGTTAGCGAGATCAGATATAGTGTTATCCCAGCGGATGCAAAAAGAATGTGAGGTAATAATGATACCAATCAGTTTTCCTTTTGAAAACCCACCATCTGAAGGGTCAGCAATTGAAGTTGCTGAAGATATATTATGGATGCGTTTGCCACTTCCAATGGCATTAGATCATGTCAATGTTTACGCAATTCGCGATGGAGAAGGTTGGTGTATAGTAGATACTGGTTATTTCACAAAACGTAGCCAAAAAATATGGGAATCTTTACTTTCAGGCCCATTAAACGGCAACCCTGTTACGCGAGTTCTAGTTACTCATCATCATCCAGATCACATTGGAATGGCTGGATGGTTTCAAACTAAATTAGACACTGAGTTAATATCTAGTCGTACTGCATGGATGTATGGCAGAATGATGATATTAGACAACCAAAAAAAATGGCCAAAAGAAGTATTAGATTTTTATAAAAGCACAGGCATAAGTGAAGAGATGTTTTCATATTGGCTCTCTCGTGGGCCAAGAAATTTTTCAGATGTTTGTTTTCCAATGCCATCTGGATATACACGTATAAAAGATGGAGATAAAATAAAGATAGGTAAACGAAAATGGCATGTACGTTCTGGTGATGGCCATGCGCCAGAACATATAACTTTATGGAGTTTAGATGATGATGTTGTAATTGCTGGAGATCAAGTTCTACCTGGAATATCTTCTAATATAGGTGTTTATCCGACTGAGCCATTAGCTGACCCTTTAACTGATTGGATCGACTCTTGTGAAAAATTTAAATTAATCGCAAAAAATGAACATTTTGTATTACCTGGCCACAAATTACCATTTTTGGGCTTACCAACAAGGTTACAACAATTAATCGATAATCATAATAATTCATTGCCAAGATTAATTGAGCATTTAAAAACTCCACAAACTGCAGTTGGATGTTTCGAGATTTTATATAAACGTAAAATTGGTAAAGGTGAGTATGGATTAGCTTTAGTCGAAGCTGTTGCGCATTTAAATCATCTTTTCATAGCGGGTAAGATTCAGCGAAGGATGAACAAAAATAAGGTATGGATGTGGTTTGTTTAATTTAAAAAAAATTAAAACCTTTAATTTCCTGTATTGATTTTCACTCTTTGCAAATGAATAATTTTGTGAGATATGATAAAAAATATTAATAAAAGGTTATCCAATGGCAAAAAAACACAAACATGGTGAAATGGATGTATCTGCGCAAGAACACGCATTTGATGGATTTATCCGATGGTCAATTCGAATTACATTAATATCTATTGGCGTTCTTATTTTTATGGCCATTTTTAATTCTTAGAACTTCAAAGTTTAAGAGTAAAAATAATATAGATATTATGAATATTTAAGAGTTATAAAAAACCCCGGTAAAGGCCGGGGTTTTTAAATCATATATAGTAAATTTAAAACTCGAAAAAGTTTATAACATACCTTCACGCTGTAATTTCTTACGAGCTAGTTTGCGAGCACGACGAATAGATTCCGTTTTTTCACGGGCCTTGCGAATTGAAGGCTTCTCAAAATGTTGCTTTAGCTTCATTTCTCTGAATACGCCTTCGCGTTGCAATTTTTTCTTAAGCGCACGAAGCGCTTGATCGACGTTGTTATCACGAACTGATACCTGCATGTGGTGTCACCACCTTTCTAGAGTTAGAGTTGCAGAATTGCAGGAAAGTGGCATATAACAGGGAGAATATGACTTGTCCAGCGTGGGAGCTAATCATGGTTAAAAGTAAAAAAACTGAAACAGATCATATTAACATTACAAAAGATTTATTATTATCTTCCATATTGCCTAATGTTGACTTTGACGGATGGTCTTCTACAGCATTTGATCAGGCAATAGTTGACTCAGGAGTTGAGAGAAGCTTAGCCCATCAAGCTGCTCCTCGTGGTGCTATTGATTTAGCGGTGGCATTCCATAAAAAGGGTGATGAATTGATGAAGAATGGCTATCAGCCAGAAAATTTTTCAAAATTAAAATACTCAGAAAAAGTAAGAGAACTGGTTAAGTCTCGGATACAAGTTTCAAAAGCTCACAAAGAAGCCGTTCGAAAAGGTATGTCTTTGTTTGCTTTACCACCTAATATTAATGAAGGTGGGCAACTTATATGGAATACTTCAGATGTAATTTGGAATATACTAGGAGACACTTCAACTGACAGTAATTGGTATACCAAACGCACTACACTAAGTGCCGTTTATTCGTCTACTGTGTTATTTTGGTTGGGAGATGAAAGTGATGAAGCTATAGATACTTGGAATTTTTTAGATAGACGAATAAAAAATGTAATGGAAATAGAAAAAGCAAAAGCCAAAATAAAAAAAACATCTTTTGGGCAAAGTGTGTTTAATCTACTTAATTTATTTCAAAAACCTTCAGATGATCATAAATCAGACTTTCCAGGTTATAACGGCTAAGCCCATCTGATTAAGCCTATTAAAGCTGAAGATGCATAAAAAAATTGCAATGCAAGAAATGTCCATCGCTTATCAATATAACCCCATATTGCGAATAAAATTGCTGATATTAACAATAAACTAAATCCTAAAATTTCATTTCCAGTATTTGAGGCAATCAAGATTGCATATACCATTGCTAAAACTGAACCTGAAAATTCACAAATATTGGTTATTTTTCTTTTAAACATTTATATACTTTCTTATTTTTATTGATGCTTATTTAACATAACGGTTACATAAGGCCTTATTGATAATTTTGAACAATAAAGATAGCCCTTGCAAAAATTTAGGAGATAGCTGTGGTCCTTGGTGGAAAGATTTTAACTTGGTATGATAATCAATGGTTTGAAGGCAATACACCCATAATTGGGGCAGCTGATCACGCTGCTTGGCTTGGATCTACTGTATTCGACGGAGCGCGCCAATTTGAGGGTGTCAGGCCTGATATGATGCTCAATTGTCAAAGGATCATTTATTCAGCAGAAGCATTTGGTATGATGCCTCCGATAAGCGCAGAAGATATATTTGAAATTTGTGAAGAAGGCTGTGCAATGTTTGATGCTAATTCAGCTTTGTATATCCGGCCTATGATGTGGTCAAATCAAGGGACACCTGGAATAATTGATATTATTCCTGAAAGTACTGGGTTTTCAGTTTGTATAGAAGAACTACCAATGCCAGAAGTTGGGTCATTTTCATTAACAACTTCACCATACAGGAGGCCTAGACAAGATATGGCACTTACATTTGCAAAAGCAGGTTCCTTGTATGCTAATAATGGTAGGATTATGGCTGATGCTAGGTCGAGAGGATTTAACAACGCTTTATCTCTGGATATTGATGATTATGTAGCTGAAACTGCATCAACCAATGTATTTACAGTTAAAGATGGTGAAGTATTTACTCCAATTCCAAATGGAACTTTTTTGAATGGTTTGAATCGTCAAAGAATTATAAAGTTATTAAAATCTGATGGTATAAAAGTTCATGAATTACCTATGGTTATTAAAGATTTTGAAGATGCTGATGAAATTTTTTGTACAGGAAATATTGCTAAAATTATGCCAGTACAACGTTTTGAAGATAAAGAAATGAAAAGTACTAAGTTATCAAAACATGCGCGCGAACTATACTGGGATTTTGCTTTGTCTAAATACTCTTAAATCGTGTATTTTATTATAATATTAATACTATTTTAAATTTTAAAGAGGGGCTTTCACTTTTAAGAAATTACATATATACACTTCTAGAATTCTCCCCCCAAGTAACGGAAATTTACAAGCTCAAATGGCTTGAAGCTGATTATTCGGTCGGGAAAAATTTATGTGAAAGGAATAAAATATGGCACTACCAATTATGGCTAAAGCAACTGCTGTTTGGCTTGTAGATAACACAACCCTGACTTTTAAGCAGATAGCTGATTTTTGTGGGCTACATGAGTTAGAAGTAAACGGAATTGCTGATGGTGAAGTTGGTCAAGGCATCAAAGGTTTTGACCCCATTGCTAACAAGCAATTGACTGCTGATGAAATTCAAAAGGCAGAACAGTCTCCTATTTATAAAATGGAATTAATGTACAATGCCGCAGCTGATGGTGAAGAAAAACGCCGAGGTCCAAGATATACGCCCTTGTCTAAACGGCAAGACCGACCTGCATCAATCTTATGGCTTGTTAAATTTCACCCAGAACTTACTGATGGGCAAATTTCAAAATTAGTTGGAACTACCAAACCAACAATTCAAGCTCTTCGTGATAGGTCTCATTGGAATATTGCTAATATTCAACCAATTGATCCTGTAGCACTAGGCTTGTGTAAGCAATTAGAGCTAGATGCTGCTGTTCAGAAAGCTGCTAAAAAGGCTGCAAAAGATGGTGTTTCTATATCAGATGAAGAACGCAGCAAACTAGTTTCAACAGAACAATCTTTATCAATGGATGCAGAGCCTAAAATTCCGTCATCTATTGGTGGCTTGGAAAACTTTACTTTTGGTGCTGATTCATCTGAAGAAGAAAAAGAAGAGCCTGAAATAAACGTTGATAATGTTTTTAAAAATATTGAAGAATAAGCGTACTTAAATGGATTTTTTGAAGAGGCGATGAAATTTCGCCTTTTCAATTATTAAACCGCCCTAATGTACTGGTGTGTTTAAGGGGTCAATCAATGTTCTGCCGCCATCTACAGTGATTATTTGACCTGTCATAAACCCGGAACTATTTGACGATAAAAATTGAGAAACTTCTGCTACTTCCTTTGCTTCAGCAATTCTACCTAATGGCGTTGCTTTCTCCATAGAATCTTTTAGCTCTGGATCATCTAACAAAACTTCTGAAAGGCTCGCACTTTGAACTGAGCCAATAGCAATTGCATTTACGCGAATGCCTTCTTTAGCAAAACTTACAGCTAAGGATCTTGTCATTTGATTAAGTGCTGCACATGAAACTGAATAAGCTAGCAAGTCTGGATGCGTTCTTTCAGATGCTATAGAGCTGAGATTTACTATTGTTCCAGTTACACTACTTTCATCAATACTTTCTTCTTTTTGTTGTATCATCCTCTTTGCAACAATCTGGCTTAACCTTAAGTTGGAAAGTACATTTTGTTGAAATAAGGCTTCAAAACAATCTTCTTTTGGATCTAAAGAGTTTGAAGGCATAACCTGTCTTGATGCATTAATTAAAATATCTACCCGTTCAAATTCATCAATAGTTGCTGATAATAGATTAGCTAAACATAGTTTTTGGCGTAAATCTCCAGTAAAGCTTTTTGCCTGAGGAAAATCTTTTGATAAAAGTCTAATTTCAGACTCTAATTTTTCCTCGTCTATATCGGCCATCATTACATTTGCACCATTTTGGACAAAATGTTTTGAAATCGCTAGCCCGATACCATTTGCTGCACCAGTAATAATTGCTGTTTTACCTTGAATTGAAAAAGACATGTGTTGTTTCCTGATTCTAGTAGAATCTGTTATAAACAAATATTTGTTACCTGAATATTTGTTTTTTAGGCCTTGAGGCATTGATGACCTTAAACTGAGGCGTTTCTGTGATCGAGTTTACTGTTGTGAAGTATGAATCCAGTGTTGTTTCATATGCCAATTGACGATTTGCAACCATCCAAAGTTGTCCCTTTGGTAAGAGTAATTCGTTGGCTTGTTTTATGAATGATTTTCCAATATCTGGCTCTGCTTTTCGGGTTAGGTGGAAAGGTGGGTTCATTACTATAAAATCATATTTAGTTTTTTTATATTGAGTTGCATCTGCCCATTCAAATTCTGCTCTTTTGTCGTTTATATTTAACTTTGCACATTCTAACGCGTTCCAATCTGCTTCTATTAAACATATGGATTTTATTTTATCATTACTTCTTAACAATTCACTGCTTAGGTAACCCCAGCCTGCGCCCAAATCAGCACCATTTCCACTCAAATGATTTGGTAAGTTTTCTAATAACAGTGCCGAGGCTTTATCAATGTGGTTAGCGCTAAAAATTCCTGCTTTGGTACTGTAGTTGTGATCAATTTTTGTAGGTTCCAAGCCTTTCAACCATTGGTCAAGAATTTGAGGTCTTGTAGATTTTTTTATCCAAAATATTTTACCATGTGCTTTTGATATTACTCCCTCAATATTAAAAAGCTTTCGTAATGTTTTTAGGTGGCTTTCTATTCCGTCAGTTTTATTACCATCAATCATTAAAATACTATTTTTTGATAGCGTATCAAAAGCTTGTGCAATTAATCCTAATGATTGTGGTTTGGATCGTGTAATTTCTACTAACGCAAAATTATTTACAGATGAAAAATCTTGAAATGTTTTGAATCCTATTTCTATTAATCGATCACATGTAGGCTTGAACCATTGAATGCAAGATGCATTTCCTAATTTCGAGTAATCTGCTGTGTCATTTGCGTTAACAATTAATGAGTCAGGTTGAGGTATTGTCAATGAGCATGCATCCAAAGCAAGTGATAATCTAACATTTGTATTTGCCATGTTATTGTAAGCCCTAAGTTATTCTTTTTCCATGGTACACTGGAGTGGATGCTGATGTTTTCGTGCTAACTCTGTAACTTGCATGACTTTTGTCTCAGCAATATCATGAGAGAAAACGCCAACAACCGCTAGTCCTTTCTGATGAACAACCATCATGAGTTCATAGGCTTGGCTTCCACTTGTACCAAAGTACCTTTCTAGAATATGAACAACAAATTCCATAGGTGTGTAGTCATCATTTAATAACAACACTTTATACATTTTTGGTTTTTTGGTTTTTGGAGTTGCTTTTGTGGCTAAACCAACATCAATATTTTCGTCTTCTGACATAATTGCTTTTTCGTTAATCTGCATTGGGTATTAAATATTTAATTCTAGTAGATTTATTATAAAGTAGCTGTTGTATAATTACAAAGGCCAGTTTTTGAAATTTGGCACTACATAGTGTAATTTTATATATATTAAACACAATATATAGATCTAGTGTTCTACAGAGAATCATTTTGCAATGTATATAAAATAATAGTTTTCTGTTTTGACTCTACATGTTACTATTTTAAAAAAAGGCGTATCAAAATACGTTATAATAAGCAGCAGTTATCGGGGAAACCGATGCAATTAAAGGCAATTCGAGGATTTATCCTTGTTGTAGTATTACTATTTACTGGGGTGTCAGTATATGGCGCACCATATGCGGCATTGGTTATGGATGCACGCACGGGAGAAGTTTTGCATTCTAGAAATGCTGATACACGCCTTCATCCAGCATCATTAACAAAAATGATGACGCTTTATTTAGCGTTTAAAGCCGTTGAATCAGGACATTTATCATTAGATGAAAAAGTAAAAGTATCCAGAAATGCTGCGTCAGAACCACCTTCAAAATTAGGCCTGAGAACAGGAATGCGAGTGAAGGTTCGACATCTTATTCGTGCAGCAGCTGTCAAATCTGCGAATGATGCTGCAACAGCCTTAGGTGAAGCGATAGCTGGTAGTGAGGTAAAGTTTACTACACTTATGACAGCCCAAGCAAAAGCACTAGGAATGAAGCGAACAACTTTTAAAAATGCTCATGGATTAACTGCTAAAGGCCATTTATCCACTGCTCGGGATATGTCTATATTAGGCCGTCATTTAATGTATGATTTTCCTGATTATTACAATCTTTTCTCACGTAGAAACACTGATGCTGGCTTGCGAACAGTCCCTAATACAAACCGGAGATTATTAGCAAATTATAAAGGAGCTGATGGTATTAAAACTGGCTACACAAACGCGGCTGGTTTTAATTTAGTATCTTCAGCACAACGAGGTAATAAACGTATTATTGCAACAGTGTTTGGTGGACGAACATGGAAATCACGAAATGCTCGTGTTGCTGAATTGTTAGACATGGGGTTTAATCGTACTCCAAAAAAATATACATCAACTGCTATACCCGCACGACCAACGAGAGGTAATCAACTAGAATCTGTTGCTTTGATATTACCCGGAAATGTTTCTATAAAGTCGCCACGAATTATTTCTTCAAGCCCTAGACCAAAGATTAGACCAAATTTTGACAAAAAAATAATTGAAATGGCATCGGCCGTTAGAGAAGATCTCGAGGCTGAAATATTAGCCTCTGCTCAGGCTAATATTATTCGTAATTCTGCAGAAAACGTCAGTATCTTAGAGCCAATTAGCTCAATTATTGAATCTCAAAATACAATTGTAAATGCAGTTTCAAAGGCACATGCTCAGCGAGGGTATATTGAACCTGTGCCATACTTAACAAGGGTGGTTTCAAGGCAATTTAGTGAAGAAGATATTGATTGGTCTGTTCAATTAGGTGCCTACAAAAACAGATATAGTGCAGAAAAAATGTTACTTCGCACAGCCTTGACTGACTTAGATTCTTTAGAGGGAGCACTTCGCAAAATAACTCCTGCAACAATTAATGGCCGCCATTTGTATCGTGCACGTTTTATTGGTGTTTCAGAGGAATCTGCAATGAAAGCATGTGCTCGTTTGAGAGCACGTAATCAGCCCTGCACAATAATAGGTCCAGGAGCTTGATGTTTATTTCAAAGTTCGATTTCTATTATTACATCACATAATTTATCATGAGTTGTAACATTAAGCATTAATATTTTTTAGTTCATCTTACTAAGAATAAAAAAACGCCGCTAAAAAGCGGCGCTATTATATTAAATAATTTGGGTGCTCTAGAATCCCAAACCAGCATATTTATTTTTGAATTTAGAAACTCTACCACCAGTATCCATTAGTTTTGAATTTCCGCCCGTCCAAGCAGGATGTGCGGAAGGATCAATATCTAATGTTAGTACATCGCCTTCTGATCCGTATGTTGAGCGAGTTTCATAAGTAGAACCATCTGTTAGTTTAACAGTGATCATGTGATAATCTGGATGTAATTCTTTTTTCATGATTTGGCTCCTTACTTCTTTGGTCGATAATTTGTTTGTTCAGCGATACGTGCAGATTTACCACGACGATCACGTAAGTAGTAAAGTTTTGCACGTCGTACACGACCGCGACGAACCACTTCAATATTATCAATATTTGTTGAATATAATGGGAATACGCGTTCTACGCCTTCACCAAATGATATCTTTCGAACTGTAAATGATGCAGCGATAGTGTTTCCACCTTGGCGCGCAATACATACACCTTCATAGTTCTGGATACGAGAACGTGTGCCCTCTGTTACCTTAAAGCCTACACGAACTGTGTCGCCTGCTTTGAAATCTGGAATATCTTTGCTTAAAGTAGCAATTTGCTCTGCTTCAAGCTGTGCAATTAAATTCATAACGTTTTCCTTTTACACCCTTTGAGGGAATTTTGGTTTTCCAATCCTAGAGCTCTTGGCCTTCTTCCGGTACTCCTTGGAGCCCGCCAGAGATTAAAATCGACGTTTCATGTTTCAGTTATTGGTCAATTTAAAGAGAATTCATATACTATCCAAACCGAAGAAAGTTTTTATTTATATGACTTAAAATTGACTTCATAGCTGCCTACCTGGGAACGAATCCTAATGTAAGTTTGCGTGGTATATGTCGAAAGCATATAGACATCAAGGCCTCTTTCCGTAACTAATTCATTAGATATAGTCACATCTCTTCGATGGATAATTTTTAGTTTAAGATTTAGTTAATCTTTTTCATTTAATTCATCAAATTTTTCCCAGAGATCTGGGCGGCGTTCTTTTGTTATTTTCTTGGACATTTCTGTACGCCATTTCTCAACATTTGCGTGATGTCCAGATAGTAATACTTCTGGTATTCTTCGGCCACTCCATTCGGCAGGTTTTGTATACTGAGGGTGTTCTAGAAGCCCATTCGAGTGACTTTCATCTTTTGCACTTTCAACATTGCCTAATACATTTGGTATGAGACGAACAGTTGCATCAATTAATGCTTGAGCAGCAATTTCCCCACCAGTAAGTACAAAATCACCAATAGAAATTTCTTCAACATCATATTCTTCTAAAACACGTTCATCAACACCTTCAAAACGACCACATAGTATAGTCATACCCTTTGCTTCACTCCAGGCTTGTGCCATCGATTGTGTTAATGGTTTTCCACGTGGTGACATGTATATAACTGGCCATAATTTTGGATCTACTGGAGTGCCACGCCTAGCATCTTCTAACGCTGGACCCACTACGTCAGCTTTCAAAACCATGCCTGCCCCACCACCAGCTGGCGGATGATCTACATCTTTATGCTTTCCTAGACCAAATCCTCTTAATTCAATTGTTTGTAATTGCCACAAACCTTCTTGGAGAGCTTTACCAGTTAATGAGCGATCTAAAACACCAGGAAAGGATTCTGGAAATAAGGTAATAACCTTTACAGTCCATGCGTTTTCAAGTTCTGGCGTATCTGTCATTAAAACACGAGGTTTCAGACTTGGTCTAATTGCAAGACGTCCATGTGATTTAGATTTTTCACTCATCGCCAAGTTCCAAATAATTTTTTGGAGATGGAGGTTCTTCTGCTTCATTGTTATCAAATACACCATTTGGAGGGTCGATAATTATGCGGCCAAGCTTTAGGTCAACGGTTGGCACTGATTTTTTTGTAAACGGAAGTAATGCTAAGTTTTTTTGACCAAAAGCTTTAATCTCTAAAAAGTCACCTGCTCCATGGTCATTTACAGACATTACTTTGCCTAATTCTATTCCCCCAGTATCAAATACTGTAAGATTTATTAAATCTGAATAATAAAATTCATCATCAGCTAAATTTGGCATCTCATTGCGCTGAACATAAAGTGCTATTCCTTTTAAATTCTCTGCTTGGTCTCTATATCTTACACCTGAAACACGAGCTGAAAAGCCACCTTTTATTGGGCCAATAATTTTTAAGTTAAATGTCTTTTCACCGGTCTCATCTGTAAGTTGGTCGTAATCTGCAATCGATTTTGGGTCAGAGCAAAATGATTTAATACGTATCTCTCCATTGATGCCAAATGCACCTATAACAGCTCCTACACAAACACGTTCTGGAATAGTCATTTATTGATCATCACTTGCAAAATTTAATAATATTATAATATCTTGTTTCTTATTTAATTAAAAGTACTCGAGAAACTTATGGTTAATGTTTTGATTAATTAAACTTAACTCTATACTTTGTTTAAAATATAGATTTATACCCAAAAATAAAAGTAGCGCCAAATATGGCGCTACTTTAAAATCATGAAGTAAACTTCATTTATGTATTATTCAGCTGCGTTCTCTTCTGCTGCTTCTTCAGATACTGGAGCTTCTGCTGGTTCTTCAGCTACTGGTGCTTCCGGCGCTTCTTCGGCAGCTGGTGCTGCTGCTTCGGCCGCTGCTGCTTCGGCTGCTGCAACTTTAGCTGCTTCTTCAGCTTCAGCAGCTGCTTCTTTTGCTGCTGCTTTTTCGTCTAAACGATCTTGAGCTTTTTTACCTGGCTTAGCTTTAATTGGATTGTTGCGCTCTGTTTTTTCCATCACGCCTGAAGCTTCTAAAAATCGAACTACACGTTCAGTTGGCTGAGCACCTTGGCTTAACCAGTAGTTCACGCGCTCCATGTTTAATTGTACGCGCTCTTCGCTATCTTTTGCTAATAACGGGTTATATGTTCCTAATTTTTCAACATAACGACCATCACGAGGCATACGTGAGTCTGCTGCAACTACTCTATAAAAAGGACGTTTTTTTGATCCGCCTCGAGCGAGTCTGATTTTCATAGCCATGATATTTCTCCTAAGTGCTAATTAATATGGTCATTTATATTTGACCGTTATTTTTGATGTTTCTTGTGGTGATTAATAACTTCTGCAATTATGAAGTTTAAAAATTCTTTCGCGAATACGGGGTCAAGGTCAGCCTGTTTTGCTAAATCCTCTAATCGTTCAATTTGCTTCGATTCTCGTTCTGGATCTGATGGTGGCAATGAGTGTTCGGCCTTTAAAAGACCTACTGCCTGTGTTTGCTTAAAGCGTTCTGCCAGTGTGTATACAAGAATAGAATCCAATCGATCAATACTTTTACGATGTTCTTTTAATATTGATTGTGCTCGTGATGTATCAGTCATTTCTTTTTCCCAAAACCAGATAAACCAAGGGGTAATCCACCACCAAGACCTGGTAATCCATTAGGCATACCTCCGCCCATTTTTTTTGCTGCTTCTTCTAGTTGTTTTGCGTCAATATCATTAATACTATTAGGCATTCCTGAGCCTAAATTTCCTGGACCTTTACCGAACATTGTCCCCATTGCTTGTTTAAGCATGCCGCCTTTGCCCATTTTTTTCATCATATCGCCCATTTGGCGCTGCATTTTCATTAACTGGTTTAATTCTTGAACAGATAGGCCTGCACCCTGGGCAACACGCTTTTTTCTACTAGCTTGCATAATCTGAGGATTTGCACGTTCTTTTTTTGTCATTGATTGTATCAACGCTATTTGGCGTTTGAATATTTTTTCATCAATGCCGCCAGCATCGTTTATTTGTTTTTGCATTTTTTTCATGCCTGGCATCATTCCCATGATACCTTCCATTCCACCCATTTTCATCATTTGTTCGATTTGCGCTTTAAGGTCGTTCATGTTGAACATACCTTTCTTCATGCGCTTCATCATTTTTTCAGCTTGTTCGGCTTCAATTGTTTCTTGAGCTTTTTCTACAAGGGAAACAATGTCTCCCATGCCTAAAATGCGGCCAGCGACACGTTCTGGGTGGAATTCTTCTAGTGCATCAACTTTTTCACCAAGCCCTACAAATTTAATTGGGCGACCGGTTACTGCCCTCATAGATAGTGCTGCGCCGCCCCGTCCATCACCATCCATACGCGTAAGAATCACGCCTGAAATACCTATACGATCGTCGAAGTTTTGTGCGGTATGAACTGCATCCTGGCCTGTTAATCCATCTACAACCAGCATAGTTTCTCGTGGCTTTGCAATATTGCGAACAGACTCTACTTCTGACATCAATTCTTCATCAATGGATAAACGGCCAGCTGTATCAAGAATAAATACATCATAGCCGCCAAGCATTGCTTGCTGTTTTGCGCGTTGTGCAATTTTAACAGCTGTCTCACCTTTAACTATCGGTAATGAGTCAACTCCAATTTGATTACCCAATATTGCTAACTGTTCCATCGCGGCTGGGCGATTTGTATCAAGGGAAGCAATTAATACTTTTTTATTATTTTTTTCTTTTAAACGTTTTGCAAGTTTTGCGGTTGTGGTTGTTTTACCTGAGCCCTGGAGACCTACCATTAGTATGGGTGCAGGAGGGTTGTCAATTTTCAGATCACCAGCATTTTTATCTTCGCCAGCCAGAAAATGAACAAGTTCATCATGAACAATTTTTACAACCTGCTGACCAGGTTTAACTGATTTAGTTACAGCTTGACCGGAAGCTTTTTCTTGAATTGCTTTAATAAAATCACGAGCAATAGGTAGGGATACATCAGCTTCTAATAATGCAACACGTACTTCTCTAAGTGCGATTGCAACATCATCATCAGATAAAGTTGCTTTGTTATTTAATTTGTCAAAAACACCGGAAAGGCGATCAGATAAATTTGCAAACATATGTCAGGCCCTTTCCGCCAAAATATTTTCTCAAACGCATTTAACACCAGTGGGCGAAACTCGCTGACTGGTGTCGATCCTGAGACCGGAAGTGATATAACTTCCATGATTTAAATTTGCTTTAGATGCCTTTGACGAGACTGTCAAGAATTGCATTTTTTTTGATTTTTTAATTGAGGGTTAAAAGTCTCGCAAGTGTGCGAGACTTTTAACTATATATGTTGTTATTAAGAAGGTAGTGTTAATTATAAAGATAATGCCTCTAGTGGTGTTATCACAGGAATATTTAATGCTTTCCCAACCGCAGCATAGGTTAAATTACCTTTATGAGTATTGAGACCATTAAGTAGGTGGGAATCATTTTCACATGCTTTTACCCAACCTTTATCAGCTAAAGCTAGCATGAAAGGCATAGTTGCATTACCCAATGCTATTGTTGAAGTGCGGGCAACTGCGCCTGGCATATTTGCTACACAGTAATGTATTACTCCGTCCACTTCATATATTGGATTATCATGCGTAGTAGCTTTAGAAGTTTCAAAGCACCCACCTTGATCAATTGCAACATCAACTAACACTGCACCTGGTTTCATGGTTGATAATTGTGAGCGAGAAATTAATTTTGGTGCAGCTGCTCCTGGAACAAGTACAGCTCCTATGACCATATCAGCAGTCTTGATAAGATTTGCGGTATTAGCACTTGATGCGTAAGCAGTTTTAAATACGTTTCCGAATACGTCATCTAGATATCGCATTCTAGGTAGTGACATATCTAATATTGTTACATTTGCCCCCATTCCTGAAGCAACTCGTGCAGCATGTACTCCAACATTCCCGCCACCAATAACGATTACTTCGCTAGGTCTAACTCCCGGCACTCCACCAAGTAAAGTTCCAAGACCACCATTAGCTTTTTGAAGAGCCCAACTACCAACTTGAGGGGCTAATTTTCCTGCCACTTCTGACATGGGCGCTAATAGTGGCAAGCCGCCGTTGCGGTCAGTTACAGTTTCATATGCAATTGCAGTAACGCCACTTTTTAATAGATCATTGGTTTGCTCTAAGTCAGGAGCTAAATGTAAGTAAGTGAATAAAATTTGACCTTCGCGCAACATTGCGCGTTCAACTGCCTGTGGCTCTTTTACCTTTACAATCATATCTGATTTTTCAAATAACTCTTCAGCAGTTTCAATTATAATTGCGCCAACTTCTGAATACTCAATGTTTGTGAATCCTGAACCAATACCGGCCCCTGATTGTATCAAAACTTTGTGCCCCCGAGATGTGGCTTCTGCTGCTGCTGCTGGTGTAATGCCGACACGATATTCTTGGTTTTTAATTTCTGTTGGACAACCTATAATCATGATATCTCTCCAAGATAATGTAAATTATTAATGGAAGAATTGCATATTAAATATAAAAAAAGCTTCACATTTCACTATCTTCTATCTAAATTTTAGAATATTAATATAATAATTTATGTATTTATGATGGATTATTCGAAAAATGAAAATTGATGATACAGATCGTCGTATTTTGAAAGTACTTCAAAAATCTGGACGAATCTCAAATTCAGATTTAGCTGATAAGATTAACCTTTCTGCTTCTGCATGTCACCGCCGAGTTCAAAGATTAGAAGATGAGGGCATCATAAAGGATTATGTAGCATTATTAGACCCTAGAAAGATTGATAGAAAATCAACAGTATTTGTCGAAATTACTCTTTCAGGGCAAGCTGATGCAATATTAGAAGCATTTGAAAAGTCTGTTGCTTTAGTTCCTGATGTTTTAGAATGTCATTTAATGGCTGGAACCGCTGACTATATGTTGAAAGTAGTCGCTGGAGATACTGATGATTTTGCAAGAATACATCGTCAATACCTTGTTCGGCTTCCTCATGTAAGTAAAATGCAAAGCAGTTTTGCTTTAAGAACTGTATTTAAAACAAATGCTATGCCAGTTTGAAGTTCTAATAAAAGAAAAATTATAGATAGATTTCATATTGTTTCATTTATGAAGGGTAAAATTTATTTTTTATAAAAATCTTTAGCTATTTTAGCAGCGATTAGGGCATTATTTTTTACGAGTGCAATATTTGATTTTAAGCTGGTACCTTTTGACAGTTCAAATATTCGTTTTAATAAAAATGGTGTAACATCTTTACCAGATATATTACTTTTTTCCATTTCTTCTTGAGCTGTCTCAATATAACTTTTTATAATCTCTGATGGTATCTCATCTTTTTTTGGTATGGGGTTAGCGATTAAAATACCAGAATTTAGATGAAGCTCATCACGTACCTTTAGAAAATCAGATATCTGAGATGTATTATTCATTCTGAGTGGAACGTCTAGATTTGATTCTCTTGTCCAAAAGGCTGGTAACGTATTAGTTTGGTAACCTATAACAGGAACACCTTGAGTTTCTAATACTTCTAATGTTTTAGGGACATCGAGTATTGCTTTTGCCCCCGCTGCGACTACAAGAACATCTGTTTTGCCTAATTCTGTTAGGTCTGCAGAAATATCGAAGTTAGTTTCAGCACCTTTATGTACACCGCCAATACCTCCTGTAGCAAAAATGCGGATTCCCGCCATACGTGCAATAATCATTGTAGCTGCAACAGTCGTTCCAGCAGTTTTCCCTTGAGAAATAGCAAAGGCCATATCCGCTCTTGAAATTTTTAATGCATTTTTTACATTCGCAAGCTGCAATAGTTCGTTATGTGTAAGGCCAATCTTAATTCGTCCATCAATTACTGCAATTGTTGCAGGCACAACTTCATAATCACGTATCAACGCTTCTACTGATGCTGCCATTTCAGCATTATCGGGGAATGGCATACCATGAGTGATAATTGTACTTTCAAGAGCAACGATTGGAGCGCTTTGTTCGATTGCATTCAAAACGTCTTCATGAATATCAACAAAACTGGGAAGATTGCTTAATGTCATTAATTTTCCTTTATTATTTCTTCTTTTGAGAGGTATTCATCTAAAACCTTGTTACTTAAATCCTGTCTAACATCCATTTGAGACTCTACAGTTAGAGCAGACAAAGCTGCACCAATATTAGATGCTTCACGCACTGAAGCTCCGGAATGAATCTTCGAAATAAATCCAGCAACAAATGCATCGCCTGCACCTGATACATTTTTGACATTTTTGGATATAGCGGGAGAAGTAAAAACTTCAGAACCTATATTCACAATATGTCCATTTGCCCCATCTGTGAGTACCACACCTTTTGCACCTTTGTTACGTAATTGAGTAGTGATCTTGTTAAGCTTATGTGTTTTTGAGTTCTTGTTTAGATTTAGGAATGATATGGCTTCGGCTTTATTGGTAAAAAGGATATCGATCTGGGACAAATCATCGGGTAATCGTTTTGCTTTTGATACTGATACTGTGTCTATAGCAAGCATAAAGTTTGCATTTTTTTTAAGCTCAAGAATTTTTTTGATTGTTTCTTTTGGTAAATTACAGTCTAAAACCACCCAATCGCTTGATCTTATACTTTGCCAAGAATTTTCTATACATTTAGGGGAAATTTGGTCGAGAATATCCATACTAGCTATTCCCATCACTAATTCATTTTTGTCATCAAAAACTGCTATGTATTCAGCAGTTGGACTGTCATTTGAGATTAAAATTTGACTAGTATCAACGCCAAGATTGTGCATTTGTGTACGTAGTTCTTTACCAGATTCATCGTTTCCAATAATTGATATTAGACAAACATCAATATCCATGCGTGCCATATTTTCTGCAATATTTCGTATCACGCCTCCATAACTTCTTGTACTTTTGGCAGGGTTTGAAGTTCCAAGTAATGGTGAAGTGCTGAGTAAATATTTGCGATTGAATGCTATACCACCAATACAGGTAATCTTTTGTGATTTTGGCAATATATAACCTCGCCCAATTAATTGGCCTTTGTCGATTAGTTGTGTGATTTGTACAGCAATTGTAGATCGCGCAAGCTTAAGTTTTGCAGCTATTTTAGCCTGACTTATAAATGGGTCACTTGAGATTAATTCAAGAATAATTTTTTCTGTTTTTGATAACTTAGGCATTAACTACAACATTTGTTTGTTTTAATAACATATGTCCGATTGATAGAATTGCGTCAAGTTTACAGTTATTTAATTTAAAATAAACATAGTAGAATATAAAACTGAAATTCCTGCTAAAACTGACCACAGTGCAGAACGTTTCCAAATTCCGAAGCAAAATGCGGCAATTGCAGCAAGTAATCTTGGCGCATCTAGAGTGCCTCCAGTAGCATCAGGCCAAACTAGAAAAGGGATAATCAATCCAGGCATTACAGCTACACCAACATAATTTAAATGTTGAATAAACCATTTAGGTAATTGTCTATCACCTACAAGGCCCAAGAAAGAAAACCGTATTAAATAAGTACCAATACCTAAAAAGAAAATGATTATCCAAATTTTAATTGGTTCAGTCATTTTTTACCCTCCTTTTTTGCCAATTCTCTGTTTGCACTCCTGCAATCATGGCTAAAAATGCCGCCATTAATAATCCTGTGGAGTAGGGCGCTGATATAAAGACTAGAGTTCCAATCATTGACACTAGTGCGGCAATAAAATGTGGAAGACTTCGCATCATTGGTGCCGATAATGCTATAAAGCAAATTGGCATGGCAAAATCTAAAGCGTATTCTGGTGGTATTTTTGTTCCAAGAAGTGCGCCTATAAGTGTTGAAAAAATCCATACTGGAAGTAAACATGCAAAACTTCCCATAAAATACCGGCATTTTTGGGGTAGTGTCATCTCAGGATTATCTGAATATATATTTATTGATGTAGCATAACTCTGATCAACTAAGAAATATGCAAAAAGAGCTCTGATACCAAGAGGTGCTCTACCTAAATGGGGGACTAACGCTGCTGAATACATGGCCATTCTTAAATTTACTGCAAGTGAAGTAGCTAGAATAATAAATGTTGGTGCATCGTCTTGAAGTAAGGTCAATGCAGTGAATTGTGATGACCCTGCGACCACAAATGAAGTCATAATCATTGTCTGCAGGATCGAAAATCCAGCTTCAGTAGCAACAACACCGAACAGCAAGCCAAAAGGTGCTACAATTAACCAAAAAGGGATATTGTCGCGATAACCTAGCCAAAAGGCCGATTTTTTGGATGTTGGACTGAATTTCATGTGGTAGGATTCTAAAAAGATTAATTTTTAGGTAATTCATTTATATTGGAGCTGCAATTGTCAAATACTTTTAAGAATTATATTTTACAGCCCGATGAAGAGCGCATGGATCTAACCCAATTGGTTCAGGGTTTTGATCAAAATGGCCAAGCTTGTGAGATTAATGTTGTTGAAGAGCAGCCATTAACAATTTTTTTAAATGGACAAGAAATTGTAACTGCAATGACAATAGGGGATTACCCTGAATATCTAGCTTTGGGTTTTTTAAAGAACCAAGGAATGTTGTCAGATACTGAAAACATTTTAGGAATTGATTATGATGATGAATTGAAAACTGTTGTAGTTCGGACAGATGGTCAGACTGTTTATGAAGAAAAATTAAAAAAGAAAACTCGGACATCTGGATGTGCTATTGGGACTGTATTTGGAGATATGATGGAAGGTCTTGAAGGTCTCAAACTTCCAAATACCGAATTACAAGTTTCATGGCTTTATGAATTATCTAATGTAATTAACCAGACACCAAGTTTATATTTAAAAGCTGGAGCGATTCATGGGACCGTTCTGTGTGCAAAAAATAAACCATTAGTTTATATGGAAGATGTAGGTCGCCATAATGCTGTTGATAAAATAGCTGGATGGATTTATTCGAATAATGAATCTGTTAAAGATAAACTATTGTACACTACAGGGCGATTAACATCTGAAATGGTAATCAAATGTGCTTTAATGGGTATTCCTGTTCTTGTATCACGATCTGGATTTACTGCATGGGGGGTGGAAATTGCAAACCAAGTAGGTTTAACACTAATTGGGCGTCTAAGAGGAAAAAGATTTATGTGTTTAGCTGGAAAAGATCGTTTGATCTATGATGTAGAATGAAAATTCTTGGGATCATTCTAGCTGGAGGTCTTTCTACTCGAATGGAAGGTCAAGACAAAGCACTGCTAAGTCTTGCGGGTTCTCCATTAGTCAAACATACAATAGATCGATTAGAAAATCAGGTAGACGGCTTAGTAATAAATGTTAATCAAAACCATAATCAATATGAAAAATTTAATTTTCCTTTGATCTCCGATACTATAGGCGGACATTTGGGGCCGCTTGCAGGTATCTTATCTGGAATGAATTATGCATCAGCTCATAATTATACTCATGTTATTACTGCTGCTTCAGATACGCCATTTTTTCCATTAAATTTGCGTGATAAACTATTTGATGAAACTTTTGATATAACAGTAGCCAAAACAATATCTGAAGTTGATAAAAATAACTTACACCCGACATTTGGCCTTTGGAGTGTAAAGCTACGTTCAAGTTTACATAAGGCTCTGTCAGGGGATATCAGGAAGGTAATGGCTTTTGTAAAATTAAATAAATGGAAAGCTATCGAATGGGAAAAAAAAGATAATGACCCATTTTTTAACATCAATACTCCTTCCGATATGATTGATGCTGAATGGATTATAAAAAGAGAAATCAAATGAACATATTCGGTATTATTGGATGGAAGAATTCTGGAAAAACTGGATTAATGGAAAGACTAGTCTCTGAAATAACTAAACGTGGGTTTAAAGTATCCACAATAAAACATGCTCATCATTCTTTTGACATTGATCATGAAGGCAGAGATAGTTTTAGGCACCGCCAGGCTGGGGCTTCAGAGGTTTTGTTATCATCAAATAGTCGTTGGGCATTAATGCACGAATTAAGAGCAGAACTTGAACCAAATTTTTCTGATCTAATTTCAAAAATGAAACCAGTAGACCTAATTTTAGTTGAAGGATTCAAAAAAGAAAAACATTCTAAATTGGAATGTCACAGGATAGAAAATAATGAAAAATTAATCTATAGATCTGATAGGTCTGTTTGTTTGATAGCATCGGACATGCTAATGGATGATGTCAGTATTCCTAATATTGATTTAGATGATACAGTTGGAATTGCTAATTTCATTCTAAAGAATCAAGGTATGATATGACAAATGCGCCACCTTTAAGAGATGATTGTTTTGTTATGCCACGAGGTGTAAAGTGGACACCTGTTGAAGAAGCCTTGGAAAAACTTCACAAAAGTTTAAAAAATATAACGAAAACTTCAGTTATTCCAGTAAGCAAATGTTGTGGAAGAATTTTAGCTGAAGATGTAGTGGCACAGACTAATCACCCACCATTTTCTAATTCTGCTGTAGATGGGTATGGATTTGCATTAAGTGCTTTGCCAGATAAGGGCGAAATAGCATTAAAATTAACTACTGGACGCTCGGCTGCAGGAAATTTCTACTTTGATAAAGTGCCGGCAGGATATGGACTGCGTATATTAACTGGTGCACAGATACCCGATGGTGTGGATACTGTAATTCTTGAAGAAGACGTAAACAAAATAAAAGATATTATTTATTTTAATTCAGGGTTGAAAAAAGGTGCGAATATTCGCGCAAAAGGTGAAGATATTTTATCTGGTTCAACTATTTTACAAAAAAGTAAAAAATTGAGCCCTGCAGATTTAGGTGTATTGGCTTCGAGTGGAGTGAAAACAATAAAGGTTTATGATCAACTCAAAGTTGCAATTATATCAACTGGTGATGAATTGGTCGAATTAGGGAATTATAATCGTAAATCACAAATAGTAGATGCAAATAGACCAATGCTAAAAGCACAAATAGAACAATGGGGTTACACTATTTTAGATTTTGGTATTGTTGGTGATGAAGAAGCGTTAATCGAATCTGTATTAAACGAAGCTTCAAGAACTTCTGATATTATTTTGACTACAGGTGGGGCATCAGCAGGAGATGAGGATCACATCTCTAGATTGTTATCACAAAAAGCTAACTTGCAAACTTGGCGAATTGCCTTAAAACCTGGGCGCCCATTAGCATTGGCATTATGGAATGATATCCCGGTTCTAGGATTGCCTGGCAATCCAGTTGCAGCAATGGTTTGTACGCATATTTTTGCTTTCCCTGCATTTAGTTTTTTAGCAGGAGCTGGTTGGTTGGAAGCAAGTGGTATTAATGTACCAGCAGCATTTTCAAAAAATAAAAAAGCAGGTCGTACTGAGTATTTGCGCGCTAAATTAAATGCGGATGGTCATGCTGAAATATTTAATTCTGAGGGCTCAGGTAGGATTTCTGGTTTGTCGTGGGCTGATGGCTTGGTAGAATTAAAGCATAACACTGAATCTATAGAAAAAGGGAATAAAGTAAAATATATTCCCTTTTGATTTATTATATAAATTTTATCGATAAAATTTCGTAACTTTTTACTCCACCTGGAGTTCTTACTTCGACACTATCGCCCTCTTCTTTGCCAATTAAAGCACGCGCTATAGGGGAATTCATATTAATCTTGTTATTTTCTATATTGGCTTCATGTTCTCCAACAATTTGTAATGTTCTCTCAGCATCGGTGTCCTCATCTACTAAGTGTACTGTTGCTCCAAATTTTATATTTCCTGAGAGTTTAGATACATCTATAATTTGAGCTAAACTAATAATAGCTTCTAACTCTTTGATTCGGCCTTCTATATGCGATTGAAGCTCACGTGCAGAGTGATATTCAGCATTTTCTGAAAGATCGCCATGTTCACGTGCTTCAGCAATAGCTTTAATAACTGATGGCCGGTCTATAGATTTCAATTGTTTTAATTCATTGTCAGCTGATTTAAAACCAGCAGGCGTCATAGGTATTTTGTCCATTGTCGAACTCTTTAGATTATTACAAGACTTAACCATAAATTCATGTTTAGGAACACGCAAGTTGTCTTTACAAGTCGTGTAAGTAAAACTTATGTCGTGTTGTGGTTGTCGATGAGTAATTTTTTAATCTATATAGTTAAAGTAAGTAATCACTTTAGATCTCTTTGGGGGAAAAATGAGCCATATTGAACGAGAAAGTATGCCATACGATGTAGTTATTGTGGGCGC
Source organism: Rhodobacteraceae bacterium Water-Bin34 (assembly GCA_900197625.1). Lineage (GTDB taxonomy): Bacteria > Pseudomonadota > Alphaproteobacteria > Rhodobacterales > Rhodobacteraceae > Amylibacter. The sequence goes on from FZLS01000002.1 coordinate 45,355, forward strand.
AGGCCCTGCTGGATTATCTGCAGCTATTAAAATTAAACAATTAGATCCTGATTTAGATGTAGTTGTTTTGGAAAAAGGTTCTGAGGTTGGTGCACATATTCTATCTGGTGCAGTTCTTGACCCAAGTGCCTTAACTGCTCTGATACCTGATTGGAAAGAAAAAGGTGCTCCAATCAAAGTAAAAGTGAAAAAAGACATATTCTTGAATTTGACTGAGAAAAAAGCATCAAAAATACCAAATATTTTAATGCCACCCCTTATGAATAATCACGGTAATTACATAGTATCCATGGGGAATGTTTGCCGTTGGATGGCTGAGCAAGCTGAAAATATTGGTGTGGAAATCTTTCCAGGAATGGCATGTTCTGAGCTGGTTTACGGTGAAAATGGTGAAGTCAAAGGTGTTGTTGCTGGAGAATTTGGTAAGAATGCAGATGGAACAGATGGCCCAGGGTATGAACCTGGTATGGAGCTGCATGGGAAATATATACTCTTATCAGAGGGTGTTCGCGGTAGTTTATCAAAAGAAGTAATTTCAAAGTATGAATTAGATGCAAAAAGTGATGTTCCAAAGTTTGGACTTGGCATGAAAGAAATTTGGGAGGTTAAACCTGAAAATCATAATGAAGGCGAAGTTACACACACAATGGGCTGGCCAATGTCTCAAGATAGTGGTGGATCTTTCATGTACCATCTAGAAAATAACCAGGTTTATGTGGGTTTCATTGTCGACCTTAATTATAAAAACCCTCACCTTTTCCCTTATATGGAGTTCCAAAGATGGAAGCATCATCCAAAAATATCTAAGGTATTAGAAGGTGGAAAAAGAATTTCATATGGTGCGCGTGCTGTTACAAAAGGCGGTTTTCAGTCAATACCAGAAACTGCTTTTCCAGGTGGAGCATTACTAGGATGTTCAGCAGGACTTGTAAATCTACCCAGAATTAAAGGTAACCATAATGCTATGTATTCTGGACAGCATGCAGCTGAAGCAGTTGTTGCAGCTATAAAGGCTGGAAGAATGGGAGATACTTTATCAGATTATGATAAAGCATTGAAGTCAGGACCTGTTGGTAAAGATTTAAATATAGTTAGAAATGTTGCTCCTTTACGATCAAAGTATGGTCCAGTTTTAGGTGTGATATTGGGTGGTTTTGATATGTGGTGCCAAACTATTTTAAAGTTCAGTATTTTTGGGACTGTAAAACATGGTAAAACTGATGCAGAAAGCACAGGAAAGGCTGCGGATTATCCACAAATAGAATACCCAAAACCTGATGGAAAGTTAAGTTTTGACAGATTAACAAATGTAAGCTTTTCAGGAACCAATCATGCTGAGGGTCAGCCAGTTCATCTCAAGCTCACTGATTTATCGATACCGGTTGATAAGAATTTGCCAATATATGCTGAGCCAGCTCAAAGGTATTGTCCTGCTGGTGTATATGAAATTGTTCGTGAAGATAATGGATCAGATCCAAAGTTTCAGATCAATTCACAAAATTGTGTACACTGTAAGACTTGTGATATTAAAGACCCAAGTCAAAATATAACTTGGGTGACTCCTCAAGGTGGAGATGGGCCTAATTACCCTAATATGTAATTTTATTAGTAAATGGATAATTATAAAAATCATAATGGTACATTGCGGTCATCTTATCCATTGGTTAGCATTAAGTAATATTACCTTGGATTAGAGTTATTATGATACTTAAAGCAGTTTTATGTGGCATTGTTTTTGGCTTATTTTCTTCTATGGCGCATTCAAAGAGTCTCGCTGGATCTTATTTAGCGGGTTCCAATGCTGCAATGCGAGGCGATTACGTTGCCGCATCGAAATACTTTGCAAATACACTAATACTTGATCCTGAAAATAATTTCATAAAATACAATGCGATGTTGTCTACATTATCAATGGGAGACGTAAATACTGCGATAAAGTATGCAAAAGAAATCACTTTAAATAATAATAATCATCTTGCTGATTTGTTAATATTTATTGATTACATAAAAAATGAGAGATTTGTACTAGCGTCTAATTTATTGAAAAAAAATAAAGAAAACTACACTGAGTTACTTTTTGGGCTTTTAAATGGTTGGACTGATCTAGGTCGTGGAAAAATGAGCTCTGTTTTAAAAACCTTTGACGAAATGGATGGTAACACTACGTCAAAATTATTAGGGCAGTATCATAAAGCATTAGCTCTTGCAGCTGTTGGTGATTTTGAAAATGCAGATAAAATATTGTCGGGAAATGTAAATGGTTCGTTGCGATTAACGCGAGGTAGTTTAATTGCGCATGCACAAATAATGGCTGAGCTATCAAAAGAAGAAGAAGCATTAGAGCTTATAGATAAAATGGCTCTAAAAGGTCAGGATAATGAATTAGATTTACTTCGCCAAAATATACAAAATGGTAAATCAAGTTATGATTACATAACTTCGGCTCAACAGGGTATAGCTGAAGTATTATTTACATTAGCTTTTGCCTTGAATGGTTCAGAAAATGATCAAACTAGCTTATTATATGCAAGATTAGCTCAAAGTTTACGTCCAAATAATGCCGAAACTATATTGTTAACTTCTGAATTGTTACGAGATCAAAAACAATTTGATTTAGCAATTGAGAATTATGAAACGATTTCAAAAGATAATAGTTTATATTTAAGTGCTGAGATCGGTCGTGCCGAAACTTTAATTGCTGCAGATAAGCCAGATTTAGCAATTGCTGCGTTAAAAGAATTAGCAGTTAATTATAAAAAAAGTTCCAGAGTTTTTATGTCATTGGGAGATGCTTACAGAGGGCAAAAAAAATTCATGTTAGCTCGAAGCGCATATGACAAAGCTCAAAGTTTAATAGGTAAACCCAATTCAAGTCATTGGTTCTTATTTTATACTTTAGGTATTTGTAATGAGCGACTGGGTAATTGGCCTCGCGCCGAAATGAATTTTAGAATGGCATTAGATCTTTCACCAAATCAGCCATTAATTTTGAATTATCTCGGATATTCATTGGTTGAAAAAAATAAAAAACTTGAAGAAGCCAGAAAGATGATTGAAAAAGCTGTCGCGGCTAGACCTAATAGTGGATTTATAATTGATAGTTTAGGTTGGAGTTTATTTACTCTAGGTAAATTTGAAGATGCGATACAACCAATGGAACGTGCTGTTGAGCTCATGCCCGATGACCCTATTGTAAATGATCATCTGGGTGATGTTTATTGGAAAGTTGGACGAAAAAGAGAAGCAAAGTTTCAGTGGCGCCGAGCAATTTCTTTTGATCCTGAAGAGAAAGAATTAGTAAGGATTAGAAAAAAACTAGAGGTTGGTCTGGATGAAGTTCAAGCTCAAGAAAAGAAAAAGTAGTATCAAGTGCTTAATAAGCAAATAGCAAAAGCTAAAATTAATCTCTGCTTGCATGTGACCGGTCAAGATAAGAATGGTTATCATTTGCTTGATAGTATTGTAACGTTTGCTAATTATGGTGATGAATTGATTTTTAGAAAAAATGAAACTTTCGAAATAGTGTCTGATGGTCAATTTAGCGAAGATCTAAATAATATCCCGATAACAGACAACATAATCTACAAAGCTGCAAAAGAATTAAAATTGTCAGATGATTTTAAAATAGGTTTGAAAAAAAAATTACCACTTTCAGCTGGAATTGGAGGTGGATCAGCTGACGCTGCTGCTACATTCCGAGGTCTAATAGAGTATTGCAATACATCTTTACCAATAGATAATGGATTGACGCTAGGTGCTGATGTACCTGTTTGTCTCAAATCAACAAATCAAAGAATGCAAGGAATTGGTGAAATATTAAGTGATATTGAATTTTTACCAAAATTATCAGCAGTACTAGTGAATTCTGGTGATAAAGTTTCAACATCAACCATATTTAAGATTTTAAAATCAAAAGCTAATAAAAAAATTTCTAGCTTACCTAACAAGAAATTAACATTTTTTGAAACAATTCATTTTTTGAGTAAATTGCGAAATGATCTAGAATCGCCTGCAATTGAGATAGTTCCAAGTATTAGAAAAGTTTTGGGTTCATTAAATGATTGTGGGTCAAACCTTTCAAGAATGTCAGGCTCTGGAGGAACATGCTTTGGGTTGTTTCAAAGTTTTGAGTTAGCTCAAAAAGCTGCTGGAGAGATATCTTTACAGAATCCAAATTGGTGGGTTCGGCCGGTAGTTTTGGGTTAGGATAATCTACTAACTACGTAGTCAGGTAATTCTAATAATACATCTCTTAATGGGCTTTTGGGTAATGTAATAATAGATTCTTTTGCTTTATTAGACCAAAATACAGCATCATTTAATGTGTCATTTAATGCGTTATGTTTTGACATTAATTCTAATGCATAATCTAAATCATTATTTTTTTGGTCACCAATTTCAATTGTTCTTTTCCAGAAATCTTTTTCAGCAGCATTAGATTTTTTTAAAACTTTTATTAAAGGAAGACTCATTTTTCTTTCACGGAAATCGTCACCGATACTTTTACCTAAATTAGCTGCGCTGCCATTGTAGTCTAGTAAGTCATCAGTTATCTGGAAGCAAATCCCCAAAGCATCTCCATAAGATGCTAATGCGTCAATTATTTTTTCATTCGCATTTGAAATTACACCGCCAACTTTACATGCCGCCTCAAATAATGCAGCTGTTTTGCCACGTATTACCTTCAAGTAAGTATCTTCAGATGTGCTTAAATTCTGAGCCACAGTTAATTGCAATACTTCACCCTCTGCAATTGTTGCAGATGCATTTGCCAAGATGTCCAAGACGCGTAAATTGCCAGTTTCTACCATAAGCTGAAATGATCTTGAAAATAAGTAGTCTCCGACAAGTACTGAAGATTGATTATCCCATAACAAATTAGCAGTTGGGCGGCCTCGTCGCTGTTTGCTTTCATCAACAACGTCATCGTGTAATAAAGTTGCTGTATGTATGAACTCTACTGTGGCGGCTAAATGAATATGATAAGGTGATTTATTTCCACACATTTCTGCTGATGCGAGTGTAAGTAAAGGACGCAAACGTTTGCCGCCAGCATCAATTAGGTGTCCAGTAACCTCTGGAATCCTTGGTGCAGCATCAGATGCCATACGATTTTTGATTAAGTTATTAACTTCAACCATTTCTGGGGCTAATAAAGCAGCTAATACATCCTGGGGTTTTTCTTGTGGCAATTGTATTCTCAAATTTGACGTCTCGACTTATTATATGTCTATCGTTTAAATAATTCAGATGAAAGAATTATTCAAAACAAATGATCCGACTTTAATAAGTTTTGCAACGGCGTTATTAAAAGGCGAACAGATAACCTGTTTTGCTCTGGACGTCCATATGAGTATATTAGAGGGCAGTATAGGAATTATGCCTAGACGTATGATGGTGACTGATGAAGATTATTATATGGCATATAAAATTCTTAAAGATAATAATTTTGATTTATCGGATTAATGATGAATAAGACATTCGACGCATTTTTAAATGGTAAACTAAAAATCACCCAGCCTTCTAATGGTTATCGTGCAGCGACTGATCCAGTATTTCTTGCTGCTTCTGTACCTGCGAGCAGTGGGCAATCAGTTTTGGACGTTGGATCTGGAGTTGGCGTTGCATCTCTATGTTTGGGTGCACGTGTTTCAAATTTGAGATTATATGGCATAGAATTGCAAAGAGAATATTTTTTAATGTCAGAACATAATGCAATTGAAAATAACATTAATTTAAAAGTTGTTAATGCAAACCTGAATGATTTACCCGCTGACTTTCGTCAAAAGAGTTTTGATCATGTCATGACAAATCCACCATTTTTTGTAACCAAAACTTTATCAAAACCAGTAGCTCAAGGAAAATCTATCGCAAATATTGAAAATATTTCTTTAAGTGACTGGATTTTTTTTAGTTTGAAGCGTTTAAAGTCAGGTGGAAGTTTTAGCATCATACATTTAACAGAACGTCTGCCTGAGATTCTTTCTTCATTGTCCGCTTATTGTGGAAGTATTAGCATTAAGCCCATATCCTCAAGAAAATCTCGGCCTGCAAAACGTATAATAGTTCAAGGCATAAAAGGCTCAAAAGGGCCAATGAAACTATTAGAGCCTTTTGTTGTACATGATGGTGATATTCATAACATTGATAAAAGTGATTATTCAAAAAGCGCGAAAAATATTTTACGTTTTGGACATCCTTTGGACTTATGAAGCTTTGAAATTTAGTATAAAGCTAAGAAACGTTTTTACCTTTATTATTTATAGGCAAGATTTGACTATAAATTAGAATTTAAAAAAAATTAAATGACAGAAAAAATCTTATGTGCTTTTATTAATATATAAATAATTATGCAGTAAATATAAAAACAGGAGATTAATAATGACAAGAAGTTCTTATGTATCAGAACTAAAACAGAAGCATGCAATCCTCTCTGATCAACTTGAGCGATCGCAAAGAATTCCTTCAATAGATTCTCTAGATTTGAAGGCCATAAAATTAAAGAAATTAAAAATAAAAGAAGAAATAATTAGATTATCTAATTAGTATAGTACTTTGCAGATGCAGCGATGCAGTTGGTGCGGTGTTGATCCTCTTTATGTGAAATATCATGATGAGGAATGGGGCGTTCCTGATTATTCATCTCAAGCATTATGGGAAAAGCTCGTATTAGATGGGTTTCAAGCAGGTTTAAGCTGGCTAACAATTCTAAAAAAAAGAGATAATTTCCGTAATGCATTCAAAGGATTTAACCCTTATGAAGTTGCGAAATTTACTGATAAAGATATTGATAATCTAATGCTTGATAATGGTATTGTTCGCAATAGAAGTAAAATTATATCCACAATAAAAGGTGCACAAATTTGGCAGGATATTGAGTCCTCTATTGGATTTAATAATTATATTTGGAATTTTGTTGATGGAGCTCCAATACAAAATGATTTTATTTCAATTTCTGAAGTGCCAAAATTTACAGATTTATCAACGAAAATATCAAAAGATTTAAAGTCTCATGGGTTCAATTTTTGCGGCCCCACAATTGTTTATGCTTGGATGGAAGCGTGTGGAATAGTAAATAATCATCTAGTAAGTTGCCCATGCTATGAAAAAATAAAATATTTACCAACAAATATCGAATGAGTATAAATTATTCTGTACTAGTGGCTAATTTTTTTTGTACAAAGTTACAGAAAATTAAGGAATATTGATTTGCGTAAATTTATTATGTCTTTTCTTACAGCTATGCTTGTAAGTGTTAATCCTGTAATGTCAGAAACTTTAAATGAGGCAGATATTAAAAAACTTGCCCTAGAAGCTATCTTAGAAAACCCACAGATCATAATGGAAGCTGTTAATCTTTTGCGAGATCGCGATGAAGCAGATAAAGAAGCTTCAAAAAAACAAGCATATCTGGATAATGAAGATCTATTAATATCAGATCCTAATGCTCCAACTTATGGCAATCCAGATGCTGATATAACAATTATAGAATTTTTTGATTATAATTGTGGGTATTGTAAAAAAGCAATGGCAGCGGTGCAGGAAGTTTTAAGAAATGATAAAAACATACGAATTGTTTATAGGGAATTTCCAATTTTATCTGAAGGATCAATATATGCTAGTAGAGCTGCTTTAGCTTCTCGAGCACAAAACAAGTATAATGTTTTTCATGAAGAATTAATGAATGCTCAACAATTAAATAAGATATCAGTTATTAAAATTGCAAGACGAATTGGATTAGATATTGAAAAATTACTTATAGATATGAATGATCCAAATGTTTTTGAGCATATACAAACATCTCGAGATTTAGCCGATGTCCTTCAATTTACTGGTACGCCATCATTCGTGATAGGTGATAGATTAATTGGAGGTTATATACCCGAGGATGCTATGTTAGAAATTATTGCATCTATACGAGGATAAACTTTTAAGATCACTTAAATTCCATTATATTAAAAATTGAAAAATACTAAAAATTATGGTCATGTCATGCCTTGAAATTAAATGATATGCGCTGTATCACCACATTTGATTACACATAGGAGTGCAACATGGCACGCACCAACCCCTTGCAATTTATGCAGCAAGTAAGAGCAGAAGTTTCTAAAGTTGTTTGGCCAAATCGCCGTGAAACAACTATAACAACCGTTATGGTATTTATTATGGCTACTTTGGTTGCAATTTTCTTTTTTGGCGCAGACCAAATTATTAAATTAGGATTAAACATAATTCTGGGCATAGGTACTTGAATTAACACGATTTCGGCGCTAAACGCCGATAAATCGTATTAAAATGGCACGCTACGATTCTTAATGCGTGCCTTTTATTTTGGTTATAAGGCCTTACGGGGCCTTGAAAGTAAATGAATTAACGGACTTAATGTGGTCCTAGTAGAGGCATAAAAGCTATGGCTAAAAGATGGTATTCAGTAAGTGTTCTATCCAACTTTGAAAAAAAAGTTGCTGAATTAATCAATGAAGCAGTCGAGCAAGAAGGCATGCAAGATGATATTGAGCAGGTTTTAGTGCCGACTGAAGAAGTTATAGAAGTACGCCGTGGAAAAAAAGTTACAGCTGAACGTAGGTTTATGCCTGGTTATTTACTTGTTCGTATGGATATGTCTGAAAAGGGTTATCACTTAATTAATAATATTAATAGAGTAACAGGTTTCTTGGGGCAGCCAGGAAAACCAAGCCCAATGCGTGATAAAGAAGTAGCGTTCATATTAAACCAAGTTGAAGAAGGTGTAGAAAATCCGAGAAACTTAATTACTTTCGATATAGGTGAACAAGTTAATGTTACTGAAGGACCATTTGAAGGTTTTGCTGGAATGGTGGAAGAAGTAGACCAAGAAAATTCTCGACTAAAGGTTACCGTTTCAATTTTTGGACGGGCTACGCCAGTCGAATTAGAATTCACTCAGGTTATGAAACAATCATAATCATGTGATGTGCATGTGGGAGGAAATTATCGCGCGCGATGATGACCGTACCACACCAAATTGTTCCAAAAGGCACGCGGCCTGGAGGATCGGAGCTTAAAGGAGGCCAATATGGCTAAAAAGATTGCTGGCACTATGAAACTGCAGATACCTGCAGGAGCAGCCAACCCATCACCACCGGTGGGCCCAGCTTTGGGTCAACGTGGAATAAATATCATGGAGTTTTGTAAAGCTTTTAATGCAAAAACCCAAGAACTTGAAAATGGTGCACCATGCCCAACTGTTATTACTTATTATGCTGATAAGTCATTTACAATGGACATAAAAACCTCGCCTGCTTCATACTTTTTAAAAAAAGCAGCTAAATTAAAGTCAGGTGCAACCACGCCAAGCCGTGAAATAGTTGGTTCTGTTACTAAAAAGCAACTGCAAGAAATTGCTGAAGCTAAAATGAAAGATTTGAATGCAAACGATATTGAAGCTGCTATGAAAATTATAGCTGGTTCAGCGCGTTCTATGGGAATTGAGGTGAAGTAATGGCTAAATTTGGAAAAAGAACAACAGCTGCTCGTGCTTCATTTGAAGGTAAAGCATCTTTATCAATTTCAGAGGCAGTATCTTTAGTAAAGGCAAATGCAGTTTCAAAATTTGATGAGACAATTGATATTGCAATGAATCTCGGTGTAGATCCTAGGCATGCAGACCAAATGGTTAGAGGTGTTGTAGGTTTACCAAACGGCACAGGTAAAACTATGCGTGTTGCAGTATTTGCACGAGATGCAAAAGCAGATGAAGCTAAAGCAGCAGGCGCTGATATCGTTGGTGCTGAGGATTTAATGGAAATTGTTCAAGGTGGAACTATTGAGTTTGATCGTTGTATTGCAACCCCTGATATGATGGGTGTTGTGGGTCGATTAGGTAAAGTACTTGGCCCAAGAAATTTAATGCCTAATCCACGTGTAGGTACTGTAACTATGGATGTAAAAGCAGCCGTTGAAGCAGCCAAAGGTGGTGAAGTGCAGTTCAAAGTTGAAAAAGCTGGTGTTATTCACGCAGGTGTTGGTAAAGCTTCTTTTAGTGAAGATAAGCTTGCTGAAAATGTTCAGGCGTTTGTTAACGCTGTTCGAAAAGCTAAACCTGAAGGTGCTAAAGGCGCATACATAAAGAAAATTGTCTTATCTTCTACAATGGGCCCAGCAGTAACATTGGATGTTGATGCAGCTTCCGGAGCTTAAATTACAATTTATATATTTTTAAAAAAGGGCTCTGTTATTATAGAGCCCTTTTGTATATTCAATACAAAGATTATAAAGATTAAAGTCAGTATCTAGTAATATTTATTCGTCATTCATTTTGGCTTGTGTGGGTTTTCAAATAATAAATATAAATTTTCAATCATAATAAAAACTTAACCCCTTCACAACTGAACTAAAGCAACCTATATACCAACCATTCTTAACCAAATCGATTCGTCGATATTGTTTTGATACTGTCCGAGATGGTGGGTTTTGCTAATGCAAAATAATCCCTGCCTGAGATGGGAACCGAACAAATTATACCTTTGGCTAAGCCTCGGGTGATTTTGGAAGGGGCCCGTAATTAGGACCCTAACTGCTGATCCTTGTGGGTCAGTTAAACTGAGCCGGGAAACATTTCGTTTCCTATAATTTGGAGAAACACTGTGGATAGAGCCCAAAAAGAAGCCTTAGTCAAAGAACTAGGACAGATCTTCACGGACTCTGGTGTTGTTGTAGTATCACACTATGCCGGCATAACAGTTGCAGAAATGCAAGACTTCCGCTCACGCATGCGTGATGTTGGTGGTTCTGTACGTGTAGCCAAAAATAAGCTCGCCAAAATCGCTCTTGAAGGTAAACCATGTGAGAATATTTCAGGTTTATTAGATGGAATGACTGTATTGTCTTTCTCAGAAGACCCTGTAGCCGCCGCAAAAGTGACGGAAGAATATGCTAAAGAAAACGACAAGCTCGTAATTCTTGGTGGGTCAATGGGAGATAATGCATTGGATCGCGCTGGTGTTAAAGCCGTTGCCGCCATGCCGTCACGTGAGGAGCTTATTGCTTCTATCGTTGGTTGTATTGCTGCACCTGCATCAAACATCGCGGGAGCCGTTGGTGCGCCTGCATCTAATATTGCTTCTATTTTAGAAACGATTGAAGAGAAAGCTGCTTAATTGCAAATGGAATTACCGGTGTTCGTGAATGCGAGCATCACTGGAAAAACAGAATTTAAAATTGAACTGGAAATATCAAATGGCTGATATCAAAAAACTTGCAGAAGAAATCGTTGCTTTAACGCTTTTGGAAGCACAAGAACTAAAAACACTTCTTAAAGATGAGTATGGCATTGAGCCTGCTGCTGGCGGAGCTGTTGTTATGGCTGCAGCTGGAGATGATGCTGCTGCTGGCGAAGAAAAAGATGAATTTGACGTAATCCTTAAATCTGCAGGTGACAAGAAAATCAACGTCATCAAAGAAGTTCGTGGTATTACAGGTCTAGGCTTAAAAGAAGCAAAAGACCTTGTAGAAGCTGGCGGAAAAGCGGTTAAAGAAGGTGTTTCTAAGTCAGAAGCTGAAGAGTTGAAGAAACAACTTGAAGCAGCTGGTGCGGAAGTTGAATTAAAATAATTTATACACCCTAGGGTGTAGTTATTTTGGCTGGTTCTATTTATTTAGAACCGGCCACTCCTGTCTTAAAGAGAGCCTTTGTAAAAGGCTTTGTTTTAGACAGGGTTCATTCGGGAGCTAGAGGTGGCACTTTAGCAAGAATAGGGTGGACCATGTTTCATGTGGCCGATTAGGATGTGATGCCCGCACAAACTATGACGTGAACATTAGAAAAGGTGAAGACGAGCATGGCTCAGACGCATTCAGGTATAAAACGTATCCGCAAATATTATGGTAAAATCCGTGAAGTTTTGGACATTCCAAATCTTATTCAGGTGCAAAAGAGTTCATATGACCTCTTTTTGAATTCTGGCGATCAATCGCAGCCATTAGATGGTGAAGGAATTAATGCTGTTTTTCAATCGGTTTTTCCAATTAAAGATTTTAATGAAACAGCTGTATTAGAATATGTAAAATATGACCTAGAAAAACCAAAATATGACGTTGAAGAATGTATGCAACGTGATATGACATATTCTGCACCATTAAAAGTTACGCTTCGATTGATTGTTTTTGATGTTGATGAAGAAACTGGTGCTAGGTCTGTAAAAGACATCAAAGAGCAAGATGTATTCATGGGTGATTTACCACTTATGACACCTAATGGAACGTTTGTTGTTAATGGAACTGAGCGGGTTGTTGTTTCTCAAATGCACAGATCTCCGGGAGTGTTTTTTGACCATGATCGTGGTAAAACTCACTCATCAGGTAAATTGCTTTTTGCATCTCGCATAATTCCCTATCGTGGATCATGGTTGGATTTTGAATTTGACGCAAAAGATGTTGTTTACGCACGTATTGATCGTCGCCGTAAGCTTCCTGTTACAACACTATTGTATGCGTTAGGTTTGGATCAAGAAGGTGTATGTTCTGCTTATTATGATACAGTTGATTATAAGTTTGATAAAAAGAAAAATTCATGGGTAACAAAGTTTTTTCCTCAAAGAGTAAGGGGAACAAAACCATCTGAGGATATTATTGATGCGAAAACGGGCAAAGTTATCGCTGAAGCAGGAGCTAAAGTTACTCCAAGAACAGTCAAAAAATTGCTCGAAGAAGGAAAAGTTACAGAAATACGTGTAGCATTTGATACAATTGTTGGACGTTATGTTTCCCAAGATATAATAAACGAAGAAACTGGTGCCATTTATGTTGAAGCTGGTGATGAGCTTACATTAGAATATGATAAAGATGGTGCTGTTAATGGTGGAACGCTACAAGAGTTACTAGAAGCTGGTGTTACGAATATCCCAACACTCGATATAGATAATGTAAATGTTGGTCCATATATCAGAAATACTATGTCCATTGATAAGAATATGGGCCGTGATACTGCATTAATGGATATCTATCGCGTAATGCGCCCTGGTGAACCACCGACTGTTGATGCTGCATCAGCACTTTTTGACACATTATTTTTTGATTCAGAGCGGTATGATTTGTCAGCTGTTGGACGTGTCAAAATGAACATGCGTTTACAATTAGACGCTGAAGACACACAACGAACATTACGTAAAGAAGATATAATTGGTGTTGTAAAAGCGTTGGTAGAATTGCGTGATGGAAAAGGTGATATTGATGATATCGACCACCTTGGTAATAGGCGTGTAAGATCAGTTGGCGAATTGATGGAAAATCAATACCGTGTAGGTCTGCTGCGAATGGAGCGTGCTATTAAGGAGCGCATGTCGTCTGTTGAAATTGACAATATTATGCCTCAAGATCTGATTAACGCTAAGCCAGCTGCTGCTGCTGTGCGTGAATTTTTTGGATCTTCACAACTTTCACAGTTTATGGACCAAACTAATCCATTGTCAGAAGTTACACACAAACGTCGCTTATCTGCACTTGGACCAGGTGGTCTTACCCGTGAACGCGCAGGATTTGAAGTGCGTGACGTTCATCCAACACACTATGGAAGAATGTGCCCAATCGAGACACCTGAAGGACCAAATATTGGTTTGATTAACTCTTTGGCGTCTTTTGCTAGAGTGAATAAATATGGATTTATTGAAACACCATATCGCCGCGTAGATGATGGAAAAGTTACTGATGAAGTTCAGTATATGTCAGCAACAGAGGAAATGAGATATACTGTTGCCCAAGCAAATGCAAAGCTTGATGATGCTGGAAAATTTGCCAATGATTTGGTATCTACGCGTCAAGCTGGTGAATATATGCTCAATACGCCGGAAAATATTGATTATATAGATGTTTCACCTAAGCAATTGGTTTCTGTTGCAGCTTCTCTTATCCCATTCTTGGAAAATGATGATGCTAACCGCGCATTAATGGGTTCAAATATGCAACGCCAAGCAGTTCCTTTATTAAAAGCTGATGCCCCATATGTTGGTACTGGTATCGAAGAAGTTGTTGCACGTGACTCCGGAGCTGCAATTACAGCTGCTCGTGGAGGTATCATTGACCAAGTAGATGCAACACGTATTGTTGTGCGAGTAACGGACTCAATGGATGCTGGTGACCCTGGCGTCGATATTTATAGGTTGCGTAAATTCCAACGTTCAAACCAAAATACATGTATAAATCAGAGACCATTAGTAAAGGTTGGAGATCGTGTATCTATGGGTGAAGTTGTTGCTGATGGACCGTCAACTGATATCGGAGAGTTAGCATTGGGTAAAAACGTTCTTGTAGCGTTTATGCCATGGAATGGTTACAACTATGAAGATTCAATATTAATATCTGAACGTATTGTTAAAGATGATGTGTTCACATCAGTTCATATTGAAGAATTTGAAGTTGCTGCTCGTGATACAAAATTAGGCCCTGAAGAAATTACTCGCGATATTCCAAACGTTGGTGAAGAAGCTCTTCGTAATTTAGATGAGGCAGGTATCGTTTATATTGGTGCTGAGGTAGGGCCTTCTGATATTCTAGTTGGAAAAATTACTCCAAAGGGTGAAAGCCCAATGACACCAGAAGAAAAGCTGCTAAGAGCTATTTTTGGTGAAAAAGCATCAGATGTTCGAGATACGTCTTTGAGATTACCACCAGGTGATTATGGGACTGTTGTTGAAGTGCGAGTATTTAATCGTCATGGTATCGAAAAAGATGAAAGAGCTTTGCAAATTGAGCGAGAAGAAGTTGAACGCTTAGCAAGAGATCGTGATGATGAAGTTGGTATTTTAGATCGAAATACTTATGCTAGGTTAAAGTCAATGATTGCTGGTAAGAAAGCAATTAAAGGACCAAAAGGTGTAAAATCAGGTTCAATAATTGATGATGAACTTCTGGAATCTCTTTCTCGCGGACAGTGGTGGCAACTTGTATTAGAAGATGAAGCTGATGCGGCAAACATTGAGTCTCTAAATAAACAGTATGACTTACAAAAAGGGGCATTAGATGCTCGTTTTGAAGATAAAGTCGAAAAAGTTCGTCGAGGAGATGACTTACCCCCAGGCGTTATGAAGATGGTAAAAGTTTTCATTGCTGTAAAACGTAAATTACAGCCAGGTGATAAAATGGCTGGGCGTCACGGTAACAAAGGTGTTATTTCTAAAGTTGTTCCACAAGAAGATATGCCATTTTTGGCAGACGGCACGCCTGTAGATTTTTGCTTAAATCCTTTGGGTGTTCCATCGCGAATGAATGTTGGTCAAATTCTTGAAACTCATATGGGATGGGCAGCTAGAAACTTAGGGAAATCTATAGATTTGTCATTACAAGAGTATCGCCGATCAGGTGATATGACCCCAGTACAAGATGCAATGAAAGTTGCCTATGGTGATGAAATTTATGATGAAGTTTTAAAAGACATGCCAAAGGATAACTTTCTTGAAGCAGCGGGTAATGTAACTGATGGTGTTCCAATTGCTACACCTGTGTTTGACGGTGCAAAAGAAGTTGATGTTAACGATATGTTAACACGTGCAGGATTAGACACATCCGGTCAGTCGATTTTATTTGATGGCCGAACTGGTGAGCAGTTTAACCGACCAGTTACCGTTGGAATGAAATATATCTTAAAACTTCACCATTTGGTTGATGATAAAATTCATGCACGTTCAACTGGGCCATATTCATTGGTTACTCAGCAACCACTTGGTGGTAAAGCGCAGTTTGGTGGGCAACGTTTCGGTGAAATGGAAGTGTGGGCATTAGAAGCATATGGTGCTGCATATACACTTCAAGAAATGTTAACTGTAAAATCTGATGATGTAGCTGGACGTACGAAAGTATATGAAAGTATCGTTAAAGGTGAAGATAACTTTGAAGCTGGAATACCAGAGAGTTTCAACGTGCTTATTAAAGAAATCCGTAGTTTGGGCTTAAATATCCAACTGCTGGATGCGGAGAGTGAGTAGGCGTTCGCGCCTGCTCCTTCAACTGAAATCGAGATTAGGATCTAGAAAATGAACCAAGAAATCACGAATAACCCGTTTAATCCCGTCCAGCCTCCAAAGACGTTTGATGAAATTCAAATATCTTTGGCGTCTCCTGAGCGGATCCTGTCATGGTCATTTGGTGAAATAAAAAAACCAGAGACTATTAACTATCGTACATTCAAGCCTGAACGTGATGGTTTGTTTTGTGCAAGAATCTTTGGCCCAATAAAAGATTATGAATGTTTATGTGGCAAATACAAACGTATGAAGTATCGCGGTGTAGTTTGCGAAAAATGTGGTGTTGAAGTAACGCTTCAAAAAGTACGTCGCGAACGTATGGGCCATATTGATTTAGCATCACCAGTTGCTCATATTTGGTTCTTAAAATCACTTCCGTCACGAATTGGCCTAATGTTAGACATGACATTACGTGAGTTAGAAAGAGTTTTATATTTTGAACAATATGTAGTGATAGAGCCTGGTTTAACAGATCTAAACTATGGTCAAATGATGTCTGAAGAAGAATTCTTAGATGCTCAGGATATGTTTGGTGAAGATGCTTTTAATGCGGGAATTGGTGCAGAAGCTATTCGCGAGATGTTATCTAACATAGATCTAGATGCAGAAGCAGAGCAATTACGTGATGAGTTAGCTGAAGCTACTGGTGAATTAAAGCCAAAGAAAATCATCAAACGATTGAAGGTTGTTGAAGCATTTATTGACTCAGGTAACCGTCCAGAGTGGATGGTAATGACAGTTTTACCTGTTATACCGCCAGAGCTTCGTCCTTTGGTGCCACTTGATGGTGGTCGTTTTGCTACGTCAGATTTAAACGATCTTTATCGCCGTGTAATAAATCGGAATAATCGTTTGAAGCGATTGATTGAATTACGAGCTCCAGACATTATTGTTCGCAATGAAAAAAGAATGCTTCAAGAGTCTGTAGATGCATTGTTTGATAATGGACGTCGTGGCAGAGTAATCACTGGTGCCAATAAACGTGCGTTGAAATCACTTTCAGATATGCTCAAAGGCAAACAAGGTCGTTTCAGACAAAACTTATTAGGTAAGCGTGTAGATTTTTCTGGACGTTCTGTAATTGTTACGGGTCCTGAGCTTAAACTACACCAATGTGGGTTACCAAAGAAAATGGCATTAGAACTATTTAAGCCATTTATCTATTCACGCTTGGAAGCAAAGGGGCTATCTTCTACGGTTAAACAAGCAAAAAAAATTGTTGAAAAACAACGTCCAGAAGTATGGGACATCCTGGATGAAGTTATTCGTGAACATCCAGTTATGTTAAATCGTGCGCCTACATTGCACCGTTTGGGTATTCAAGCATTTGAACCTGTATTAATTGAGGGTAAAGCAATACAGTTGCACCCATTGGTTTGCTCAGCCTTTAATGCTGACTTTGATGGTGACCAAATGGCTGTACACGTTCCATTATCATTAGAAGCACAATTAGAAGCACGTGTTTTAATGATGTCGACTAACAACGTCTTGTCACCTGCAAATGGTAAACCAATTATTGTTCCATCTCAGGATATGATTTTAGGTCTCTATTACGTTACCTTAGAGCGTGAGGGAATGATTGGCCAAGGAATGACATTTGCGAATCCTCAAGAGGTTGAGCATGCATTAGACACAGGGATGGTTCATTTACACTCAAAGATTACTTGTCGTGTTGAGCAAGTAAATGAAGAAGGCGAAGTTGTATGGGAGCGTTTTGAAACAACACCAGGTCGAGTAAAATTAAGTACTGTTTTGCCATTAAACCATAAAGCACCTTATAGCCTAATTAACCGTTTATTGCGTAAAAAAGAAGTTGGTGAAATAATTGACAGCGTTTATCGATATTGTGGACAAAAAGAGTCTGTAATATTTTGTGACCATATCATGACTTTGGGCTTCCGCGAAGCATTCAAGGCGGGTATTTCTTTTGGTAAAGAAGATATGGTAATTCCTGATACAAAGTGGTCACTAGTTAATGAAACACGTGATTATGTGAAGGGTTTTGAACAACAATATATGGATGGACTGATCACTCAAGGTGAAAAGTACAACAAAGTTGTTGATGCTTGGTCAAAAGCAAATGAAAAAGTAACAGATGCAATGATGGATAGTATTTCATCAATGAAGAAGACAGATGATGGTACTGAAATGGAACCAAACTCTGTTTATATGATGGCACATTCTGGAGCGCGTGGTTCTGTTACTCAGATGAAGCAACTTGGTGGTATGCGGGGACTGATGGCAAAGCCAAACGGTGAAATCATCGAAACTCCAATTATCTCCAACTTTAAGGAAGGCCTTTCAGTGCTTGAGTACTTTAACTCAACTCACGGTGCTCGTAAGGGTCTTTCTGATACCGCATTGAAGACAGCAAATTCAGGTTACCTAACTCGTCGCTTGGTTGATGTTGCTCAAGACTGTATTGTTCGCGAATGGGATTGTGGAACTGAAAAATCAATTACAGCACGTGCTGCTGTAAATGATGGTGAAGTTGTATCTTCAATGGCTGAACGAATTCTAGGAAGGGTTTTAGCTGAAGATGTGATACATCCAGTTACTGGCGAAATATTAGGAAAACGCAATGAACTGGTTGATGAACGACAAGCAGACATAATTGATGCTGCTAATTTAGTGTCGCTTCAAATAAGGTCACCACTAACCTGTGAGTCAGATGATGGTATATGTGCGGCATGTTATGGCCGTGACTTAGCTCGTGGACATGGTGTTAATCCAGGTGAAGCAGTTGGTATTATAGCTGCACAATCTATTGGTGAACCAGGAACACAACTTACAATGCGTACATTCCACATTGGTGGTGTTGCGCAGGGTGGTCAACAATCATTCCAAGACGCTAGCCAAGCAGGAACAATTGATATTAGAAAATCTAATATACTTATAAATCGAGATGGTGAGCAAATTGTTATGGGCCGTAACGTTGAGTTAGTGGTTGTTGATGAAAATGGGCAAGATGCTGTGATTCATAAAATGGATTACGGTACTAAAGTATTGGTTAAGTCAGGTGATAAAGTTGCACGTGGTGATAAATTATACGAATGGGACCCATATACATTACCAATCATTGCCGACAAAGGTGGTATAGCTAAACTTGTTGATCTTGTTTCTGGTATTTCGGTACGTGATGTAACTGATGATGCAACCGGAATTAGCCAAAAAATCGTAACTGATTGGCGTTCAGCAAAACAGGGTTCAGATTTAAAGCCCTCAATAATTGTTGCTGATACTAAGACTGGAGATCCAGTTATAAATGATGCAGGCAATCCAATCCAATATGCTATGTCTGTAGATGCAATTCTATCTGTAGAAGATGGGCAGGCTATAGAAGCTGGTGATGTTGTTGCGCGTATCCCTCGTGAAGGTGCAAAAACAAAAGATATTACAGGTGGTTTGCCGCGTGTTGCAGAACTTTTTGAAGCACGTAGACCAAAAGATCACGCAATAATTGCTGAAATGGATGGTTATGTCGAATTTGGACGTGACTTCAAGAACAAGCGACGTGTTAATGTAGTGTCTGCAGATGACGCAGAGATCAAAACAGAATATATGGTTCCAAAAGGTAAACATATTCCTGTGCAAGAAGGTGACTTTATCCAAAAGGGTGAATACATCATGGATGGTAATCCTGCACCTCATGATATTTTAAATATTATGGGTGTTGAAGCATTAGCCGACTATATGATTGATGAAGTTCAAGACGTTTATCGACTTCAAGGTGTGAAGATTAATGACAAACATATTGAAGTTATAGTTCGTCAAATGTTGCAAAAATGGGAAATCACATCAAGTGGTGGAACAACCTTATTAAAAGGTGAACAAGTAGATAAAGCAGAATTTGATGAAGCATGTCAAAAAGCTATTGATGCGGGTCGTGAGCCAGCAACAGGTGGGCCAATTCTTTTAGGAATTACAAAAGCATCATTGCAAACACGTTCATTTATTTCAGCAGCGTCTTTCCAAGAAACAACTCGCGTACTAACAGATGCTGCAACGCGTGGTAAGAAAGATAAGCTCATCGGCTTAAAAGAAAATGTGATTGTTGGTCGTTTGATACCAGCGGGGACAGGTGGGGCAACTCATCAAATTAAGAAAGTAGCTGCTGACCGTGATGCTGTTATCATTGAGGATAAGAGAGCTGCAGCACAAGAAGCTGCGGCGTTGATGGCTCCCCAAGATTCTGATTTAAATGCAGAATCAGTATTTGATGCTTCATCAAGCGAAAGTTCTGACAATCAAGAAAACAATAACTTATAAAAATTATATTTTATATTAATTTTTAATATTAAAAGGCTCTGTTAATTCAGGGCCTTTTTTATTTATTAAAATGTTTGTGTAATCTTAACCCGACCTGTTTCAGTTAATTTCCAAACATCCTCACCTATTGTAACAACAGCAGAAAGCTTATCACCCCAAGCGGCACCAGTATCTATATTTATACGATTTCCATAATGAGTGACTTGATCGACAATTGTATGGCCGTGTAAAATCAATTTTGAAGCTTTTTTGGGATTATCTAGCCAGTTCTTACGTATCCAAAGCATGTCATCTTCTGTCTGATTGTCTAATGGTAAATCAAGATTTATGCCTGCATGAACAAAAAAGATATGTTCGGTATCATAATACAATGGTAGGTTCTTTATAAAGTTAATATGAGAGCCAGGTACATTTTTTTTCGCCATTTCTAATATCGCGTCTAGGCATTCACGATAGTTTTCTGGGACTTTGACACCATATGATGCAAGTGTCTCAACGCCACCAATGCGATGATGAAGCCAGCTATAGTCAGGCTTGAGATTCGGATCATGTTTATGTGGATCATTAAAAAACCACTCCATTAATCTGTCATGATTTCCTTTAAGCACTTTCCATGGTTTGCCTTTACTCATGCCTGTCATCAAATATTCAATTGTTCCTTTGCTATCTTCACGGCGGTCGATTAAATCACCAATATGAACTATTTCATACGAAGTTGATTTAGAGAACAAAAAATCTTCCATAATTAATTCATGAATTGTATGGAGCTGGTGTAAATCACCATGTATGTCGCCAACTGCGTATATTAGATGTGTCATATATAAACTATATATATACAATAATTTACTGACAACCTATCAGGTCAATGAAGCGGTGAAAATATGTACTTAGTGCAATAGGTTGATTCAAAATATTTTAAATTACAACATATGATTTATACAGCCGCTGTTGACACGAAACCCGACTCCGCTTATAGCCGCGTTACTTGATAGGAGAAGTTTGCTTTTCTTATCATACTAGCCACAATTTGGCGGTCATGATCCAGGTGAAAACCTTGATCCTCTGGAATTATCGCTTCGAGCTAATGAGGGTTCGTAGCGGTGTCAGGTTTATGATCAGAGATCATAGACCTATTAATGTTTGAAACGGTAAAATGGGGAACCCAATATGCCTACAATACAACAGCTGATCCGCAAACCGCGCCAGCCAAAAATCAAACGCTCCAAGTCACAGCACTTGGAATCATGCCCGCAGAAACGCGGCGTATGTACACGTGTTTATACAACTACACCAAAGAAACCTAACTCCGCTATGCGTAAAGTGGCTAAAGTAAGGCTAACTAATGGTTTTGAAGTCATCTCTTACATCCCTGGTGAAAGCCACAACCTCCAAGAACACTCAGTTGTTTTGATACGTGGTGGACGTGTAAAAGACCTTCCAGGTGTTCGTTATCACATCTTGCGCGGTGTATTGGATACCCAAGGTGTTAAAGATCGTAAGCAACGTCGTTCAAAATACGGCGCGAAGAAACCGAAATAAGGGTAGTATATTATGTCTAGACGCCACAGCGCCGTTAAAAGAGAAGTTCTGCCTGATGCCAAATATGGCAACACAGTACTTACAAAATTTATGAATAACCTAATGCTAGACGGACGTAAGTCTGCAGCAGAACGCATCGTTTATGGAGCGTTAGATAGGGTTGAAGCTAAGTTGAAGCGAGCACCAATTGAAGTATTCGAAGAAGCATTAGATAACATTAAGCCAGCAGTTGAGGTTCGCTCTCGACGTGTAGGTGGTGCAACATATCAGGTTCCTGTTGAGGTTCGTGTTGAGCGCCGTGAAGCATTAGCTATTAGGTGGTTGATAAAAGCTTCAAGAACGCGAAATGAAAATACAATGGAAGAACGTTTAGCAGCTGAATTGATGGATGCAATCAACAGTCGTGGTTCTGCCGTTAAAAAACGTGAAGACACTCACAAAATGGCAGATGCAAATAAAGCATTCAGCCATTATCGCTGGTAACAAAGAAAAGGGCGCAAGCAGATGGCACGCGAATATCCTCTCGATCTTTATCGTAATTTTGGCATCATGGCTCACATTGATGCAGGTAAAACAAC
Organism: Rhodobacteraceae bacterium Water-Bin34; assembly: GCA_900197625.1. Classification (GTDB taxonomy): domain Bacteria; phylum Pseudomonadota; class Alphaproteobacteria; order Rhodobacterales; family Rhodobacteraceae; genus Amylibacter. The sequence goes on from FZLS01000002.1 coordinate 67,736, forward strand.
TTGTTCTGAACGCATTCTTTACTACACAGGTAAAGAGCACAATATTGGAGAAGTTCATGATGGTGCTGCAACTATGGATTGGATGGAACAAGAGCAGGAGCGGGGTATAACAATTACTTCTGCTGCTACTACAACATTTTGGGAGCGTACTGAAGACGGTACCACTCCAGACACTCCAAAACATCGTCTAAATATCATTGATACACCAGGACACGTTGATTTCACTATTGAAGTTGAGCGTTCTCTTGCTGTTTTGGATGGAGCAGTTTGCGTTCTTGACGCAAATGCAGGAGTTGAGCCGCAAACAGAAACTGTTTGGCGTCAAGCTGATCGTTATAAAGTTCCACGCATGGTCTTTGTAAACAAAATGGATAAAATTGGTGCAGATTTCTTTAACTGTGTTGAAATGATTGAAGATCGTACAGGTGCTGTAGCTGTGCCTGTAGCTTTCCCAATTGGAGCAGAGACAGAATTAGAAGGTTTAGTTGACCTTGTGACTATGGAAGAATGGTTGTGGCAAGGTGAAGATCTTGGTGCAACTTGGGTTAAAGCTCCAATCCGTGATGATTTAAAAGACCTCGCAGACACATGGCGTAACAAATTGGTTGAGAATGCTGTTGAGCAAGATGATGAAGCAATGGAAGCTTATCTTGAAGGCAATGAACCAGATGTCGAAACACTAAGAAAATTAATCCGCAAGGGTTGCTTGTCTATGGCCTTTGTACCTGTTTTAGGTGGCTCCGCATTTAAAAATAAAGGTGTACAGCCTCTTTTGAATGCTGTTGTTGATTATTTGCCATCTCCATTAGATGTTGTTGATTATATGGGCTTTAAGCCAGGTGATGAGACTGAAACACGTGACATTGCTCGAAGAGCAGATGATAACATGGCGTTTTCTGGATTGGCATTCAAAATTATGAATGACCCATTTGTGGGATCATTAACATTTACTCGCATCTACTCAGGAACATTGAGTAAAGGTGACACGATGTTTAACTCTACAAAAGGAAAAAAAGAGCGCGTTGGACGTATGATGATGATGCACTCTATTGACCGCGAAGAAATTACTGAAGCTTTTGCAGGTGACATCATAGCTCTAGCAGGACTTAAAGATACAACAACTGGTGATACAATATGCTCTGTAGCAGACCCTGTTGTACTAGAAACTATGACATTTCCAGATCCTGTTATTGAAATTGCGGTTGAACCAAAGACTAAAGCGGACCAAGAAAAAATGTCTCAAGGTCTTGGGCGTCTGGCTGCAGAAGATCCATCATTCCGTGTTGAGACTGATTTGGAATCTGGTCAAACAATTATGAAGGGTATGGGCGAACTCCACCTTGATATTCTTGTTGATCGTTTGAAGCGTGAGTTTAAGGTTGAAGCTAATATCGGTGCGCCTCAGGTTGCTTATCGTGAAACAATTTCTCATGAAGCAGAAATTTCGTACACTCACAAAAAGCAATCAGGTGGTTCTGGTCAATATGCTGAAGTTAAGATGATCATCAAGCCTACGGAGCCTGGTGAAGGTTATAGCTTCGAATCAAAAATTGTTGGTGGGTCTATTCCAAAAGAATACATTCCTGGCGTTGAGAAAGGTATCGAGTCCGTAATGGATAGTGGTCCTTTAGCAGGCTTCCCAGTAATCGATTTTAAAGTTGAGCTAATTGACGGTAAATATCATGACGTTGACTCAAGTGTAATGGCTTTTGAAATTGCCGGGCGTATGGGAATGCGTGAAGGAATGCGAAAAGCTGGAGCAAAGATGCTTGAGCCGATTATGAAGGTAGAGGTAGTAACACCTGAAGAATATACTGGTGGCATTATCGGTGATCTAACTTCACGACGTGGTATGGTTCAAGGCCAAGATACTAGAGGTAATGCAATAGCAATTGATGCACGTGTACCTTTGGCTAATATGTTTGGTTATATTAATAACCTTCGTTCCATGTCTTCTGGACGTGCGAACTTTACTATGCAGTTCAGCCACTACGATGCTGTTCCAAGCAATATATCTGAAGAAATCCAGGCGAAATTCGCCTGATCTGAAACTAACAGGTCAGGCATTGCCGACCGACTTAAACCTAGGAGGCCGTTATGGCTAAAGAAAAGTTTGAACGTAATAAACCGCATTGCAACATCGGCACAATTGGCCACGTTGATCACGGTAAGACAACATTAACAGCTGCGATTACTAAGCAATATGGTGACTTCAAAGCGTATGATGAGATTGATGGCGCGCCAGAAGAAAAAGCGCGTGGAATTACAATTTCTACTGCACACGTTGAGTACGAAACAGAAAACCGTCACTACGCACACGTTGATTGCCCAGGACACGCTGACTATGTGAAAAACATGATCACTGGTGCTGCTCAAATGGATGGCGCGATTTTAGTTGTTAATGCTGCAGACGGCCCTATGCCACAAACACGTGAGCACATTTTGTTGGGTCGCCAAGTTGGTATTCCTTCAATGGTTGTTTTCATGAACAAAGTTGACCAAGTAGACGATGACGAGTTGTTAGAATTGGTTGAAATGGAAATTCGTGAATTGCTAAGTGATTACGATTACCCAGGTGATGATATTCCTATCGTTGCTGGTTCAGCTCTTGCTGCATTAGAAGATCGTGATGACAACATTGGTAAAGATAAAATTGCTGAACTAATGACTGCTGTTGATGAATTTATTCCACAGCCACCACGTGCAATCGATGAGCCTTTCTTAATGCCAATCGAAGATGTGTTCTCAATTTCTGGCCGTGGTACAGTTGTTACTGGTCGTGTTGAGCGTGGCGCTATCAACGTAGGTGATGAGATTGAAATCGTTGGTATCCGTGATACATCAAAAACAACATGTACTGGTGTTGAAATGTTCCGCAAGCTACTTGATCGTGGTGAAGCAGGTGACAACGTTGGTGCTTTGTTGCGTGGTGTTGATCGTGATGGTGTTGAGCGTGGCCAAGTTTTAGTTAAGCCAGGTTCAGTAACTCCGCACACAAAATTTGAAGCAGAAGTTTATATTCTGACTAAAGATGAGGGTGGTCGTCACACACCATTCTTTGCAAACTACCGTCCACAGTTTTACTTCCGTACAACTGACGTAACTGGAACTGTTGAGCTGCCATCAGGCACAGAAATGGTAATGCCAGGCGATAACTTGAAGTTCGACGTAGAACTAATCAATCCTATCGCTATGGAGCAAGGTCTACGTTTTGCTATCCGCGAGGGTGGCCGTACTGTAGGCTCTGGTGTGGTTTCTAAAATCCACTCTTAATAAATACGATCCCTTCGGGTTCGATGTGGTCCATTGGAATGATCCAATGGTCCACCTATCAACTCTAACGCCTTGAAAGGCTAAAAAATGCAAAGTCAAAATATTCGTATTCGGCTGAAAGCTTTTGATTACCGTGTGTTGGATGCCAGCACTGAGGAAATTGTAAACACAGCTAAACGAACAGGTGCACAAGTACGTGGCCCTATTCCGTTACCAAATAAAATTGAAAAATTCACAGTTTTACGTTCACCACACGTAAATAAAAAATCGCGTGAACAATTTGAAATCCGCACACATAAACGTTTGCTAGACATTATTGACCCAACTCCACAAACAGTAGACGCGCTAATGAAGCTCGATCTTGCTGCTGGTGTGGATGTTGAGATCAAGCTTTAAGGGGGTAATTGATATGCGCTCTGGAGTAATTGCAAAAAAAATAGGAATGACTCGTTTGTTCATGGAGGATGGTAAGCAGATACCGGTAACAGTTCTTCAAATGGAAAACTTACAAGTTGTGTCCCAAAGAACTAATGAGACAGATGGTTATACAGCTGTTCAATTAGGAGCAGGTGTTGCAAAAGCAAAACGTCAATCTGCTGCAATGCGTGGTCACTTTGCGAAAGCAAAAGTTGAACCAAAACGTAAAATTGCAGAATTTCGTGTTTCAGCTGATAACTTAATTGAGGTTGGTGAAGAAATTGTAGCAAATCATTTCTTAGATGGTCAAAAAGTTGATGTATCAGGTACATCAATTGGTAAAGGCTTTGCCGGAGCCATGAAGCGTCATAACTTTGGTGGTTTGCGCGCTACACACGGTGTTTCTGTTTCTCACCGGTCACACGGTTCAACAGGCCAGTGTCAGGAGCCAGGTAAAGTCTTTAAAGGTAAGAAGATGGCTGGTCACATGGGCTCAGCTCGCGTCACAACGCAAAACCTTGAAGTCGTTCGTACTGATATAGATCGTGGTTTAATCATGATAAAAGGTGCTGTTCCAGGTTCAAAAGGTGGTTGGGTTACTGTTAAAGATTCTGTGAAGAAGAAAGCTCCTGAGGGACTTCCATTCCCAGCTGCTTTACGATCAGCCATCGCACCTGCTGTAACGCAAGTAGAAGAAGCTGCTGTTGAAACAGCAACTGAAGGAGGCGCTGAATAATGAAAGCCAATGTAATAAAATTAGATGCAAAATCTGCAGGTTCAATCGACCTAGATGACGCAATCTTTGGTCTAGAGCCACGCGCAGATATTTTGCATCGCGTCGTTCGATATCAATTAGCTAAGCGCCAAGCTGGTACACACAAGGTTAAAACTCGTTCAGAGACTTCTTATTCAACCAAGAAAATATATAACCAAAAAGGTACTGGTGGTGCACGTCATGGTGATAGAAATGCTCCTATCTTCCGTGGTGGTGGTGTCTATAAAGGCCCTAAAGTTCGTTCACATGCGCACGATTTAACAAAGAAATTCCGTAAATTGGGATTAAAGCATGCACTTTCAGCTAAAGCGACTGCTGGAGAACTTATTGTAATTGATACAGTTGAAGCAAAAACATCAAAAACTGCTGATTTAGCCAAAGTTGTTACAAACTTAGGTTGGAAAAAAGTTTTAATAATCGATGGTACTGATGTTAATGAAAACTTCTTATTAGCATCACGTAATATTGATGGATTAGATGTTTTACCATCAGCGGGTGCTAATGTTTATGATATATTGAAATCAAATACACTAGTTCTAACGAAAGCTGGAGCAGAAGCATTGGAGGCACGTTTAAAATGAGCGATACAGCCAAACTTTATGATATCATCAGAGCACCGATTGTAACTGAAAAAGCTACAATGGCATCTGAACATAATGCTGTTGTTTTTGAAGTGGCAATTGAAGCAAATAAACCACAGATTAAAGAAGCAATTGAAACGTTATTTAATGTGAAAGTTAAAGCCGTAAATACAAGTATTACCAAAGGAAAAGTAAAACGTTTCCGAGGAATGCTTGGTAAACGGAAAGATGTCAAAAAAGCATATGTGACGTTGGAAGAAGGTAATACTATCGACGTTTCGACAGGTCTTTAAGATCACAAAACAATTTATTTAAAGGCCCCAATAACTTTGTGGCCTTTAATATTTATAAGGATGTAAGTAAATCAATTATGGATCTTACATCCTATAGACGCCCAGTAATTTATCTGTTACTTGGCACAGACTTTGCTTCTCAAGATTCGTAAAGAGGAGCATTTTATTGAGTAACTCATTCGCGGACCTACGGGGCCGCATAACCTTTCAGACCTTAATTGGTCTGAGCTAAAACGGAAGACAGAAAGAATGGCATTAAAGTCGTACAAACCAACGACGCCAGGCCAACGTGGGTTGGTTCTGATTGACCGTTCCGAGCTTTGGAAAGGCCGCCCAGTTAAAGCGCTCACTGAAGGTGTGCGCAAAAACGGCGGTCGGAACAATACCGGACGGATCACTATGCGTCGCAAAGGCGGTGGGGCAAGACGCCTTTACCGTATAGTGGATTTCAAGCGAAACAAGTTGGACATACCAGCTACTGTTGAGCGTATTGAATATGATCCAAACAGAACAGCATTTATTGCTCTTATAAAATACGAAGATGGCCAACTTGCATATATCTTAGCACCACAGCGATTGGCTGTTGGTGATACAGTTATTTCAAGTGCAAAAGCTGATGTTAAACCTGGCAACGCTATGCCGTTTACTGGTTTACCTATTGGTTCAATCATTCATAACATTGAGTTAAAACAAGGCAAAGGTGGGCAAATAGCTCGTGCTGCTGGTACTTATGCTCAATTTGTTGGTCGTGACGGTGGATATGCACAAATTAGACTTTCTTCTGGAGAGCTACGATTGGTCCGTCAGGAATGTATGGCAACTGTAGGTGCTGTATCAAATCCTGATAATTCAAACCAAAACTTTGGTAAGGCTGGTCGAAACAGACACAAAGGCATACGTCCAAGTGTGCGCGGTGTGGTCATGAACCCTGTAGATCACCCCCATGGTGGTGGTGAAGGACGTACATCAGGTGGTAGACATCCTGTAACACCTTGGGGCAAGCCAACAAAGGGTGCACGCACTCGAAATAAAAACAAAGCGTCAAGCAAGCTTATAATTCGCTCGCGCCACGCTAAGAAGAAGGGTCGATAATATATGTCTCGTTCAGTATGGAAAGGCCCTTTCGTTGATGCTTACGTGCTTAAAAAAGCCGAAGCAGCTCGCGAATCTGGCCGTAACAATGATGTAATTAAAATTTGGTCACGTCGTTCGACGATTTTGCCACAATTTGTTGGTTTAACTTTTGGCGTTTATAACGGCCACAAGCATATTCCGGTAAGTGTTTCAGAGGAAATGATTGGCCAAAAGTTTGGTGAATACAGCCCTACACGTACCTATTATGGACATGCGGCTGATAAAAAAGCGAAACGGAAATAAGTCATGAGTAAATCAAAAAACACTCGACGCGTTGCGGATAACGAAGCTATGGCCGTTAACAAAATGCTACGCACAAGTCCTCAGAAGCTTAATCTTGTTGCACAAATGATCCGCAACAAACCTGTAGAAAAAGCTTTGGCTGACTTAACGTTTTCAAAAAAACGAATATCTGCTGATGTAAAGAAAACTTTACAATCTGCGATAGCTAATGCTGAGAATAATCATGGTTTGGATGTAGACGAACTAATCGTAGCAGAAGCCTATGTAGGTAAAAATCTAACAATGAAACGCGGTCGTCCTAGGGCACGTGGTCGATACGGAAAAATTCTGAAGCCATTCGCTCAGTTAACAATTCTTGTACGTGTACCAACCGCAAAAGAGGAGCAAGCATAATGGGTCAGAAGATCAATCCAATTGGCTTTCGTTTGCAAGTCAATCGCACATGGGATAGCCGGTGGTACGCTGAAGGCGATAAATATGGCAATCTATTACTAGAAGACATTAAAATTCGTGAATATGTTAAAAAAGAATGTGTTCAAGCAGGTGTTGCTAGAGTAATAGTAGAGCGCCCTCACAAAAAATGTCGTGTAACAATACATTCAGCAAGACCAGGTGTTATTATTGGCAAAAAAGGTGCTGATATAGAAACACTTCGTAAAAAACTTGCTGCATTTACAGACAGTGAACTACATTTAAACATTGTTGAAGTACGTAAGCCAGAAATGGACGCGCAATTGGTTGCAGAGTCAGTTGCACAACAACTTGAACGTCGTGTTTCGTTCCGCCGTGCAATGAAGCGTGCTGTTCAAAATGCAATGCGTATGGGTGCTCTAGGTATCCGAATTAATGTTGCGGGTCGTCTAGGCGGTGCAGAAATTGCTCGTACGGAGTGGTACCGAGAAGGCCGAGTTCCATTGCACACATTACGTGCAGATATTGACTATGCTCGCGCTGAAGGCATGACGGCATATGGTATCATTGGTATAAAGGTATGGATTTTTAAAGGCGAGATTATGGAACATGATCCTGCTGCTCGTGATCGCCGTATCGAAGAAATACAAAACAGCGGTGGACCACGTCCACAAGGCGGCAATCGTCCGCCGCGCCGTTAAGATAGGGGAGTTATACTATGCTTTCACCAAAGCGCACTAAATTCCGCAAAATGTTTAAAGGCCGTATCAAAGGTCTTGCAAAAGGTGGTTCGGATTTAAATTTCGGTTCATTTGGCTTAAAAGCAACACAACCAGAGCGTGTTACAGCCCGTCAAATTGAAGCTGCACGTCGTGCTATGACACGTCACATGAAGCGTCAGGGCCGTGTGTGGATTCGGATTTTCCCAGATGTTCCAGTTACTAATAAGCCTACTGAAGTTCGAATGGGTAAAGGAAAAGGATCTGTTGAATATTGGGCATGTAAAGTTAAACCCGGTCGTGTCATGTTTGAAATTGATGGTGTGTCAGAAGCCATTGCAGTTGAAGCCCTTCGTCTTGCCGCAATGAAATTGCCTGTTAAAACACGTGTTGTACAACGTGAAGATTGGTAAAATTACACAAAATATTTAATAAAAACCCAACCAGAATATGGTTGGGTTTTTTATTTGTAAAATTTCATTAGAATTAATCTTTATTTTCATAATTAGAAAATGCACCTATGATTTTGCAATGTCTTAATATATCAGAGCTCTATGTCAGATATACTAGATCTCTTTATAACTCGTATTTATCATTCACCTATAAATAAGTACGGCATAGAAATTAATTCAAGTGAATTAGAAGCAACATGCTATTCAGTTGCTAATGATGACGGTGCTGGACAAGATTGGTGTGAAAAAAATAATTATTCTGGTTACACTAGTTATGCATCTTTAGACGATTTGCCTTGGCGGTTTCCAATTTTTAAAGATTTAGCAAAAGCATTAGATTTGCACGTTGCTGACTTCGCTGATGAATTGCAATTTGATCTTGGTGACAGGCCACTTGTTTTAAACGGATTATGGATAAATGTTTTACCAGAAGGTGGAGTGCATACTGGGCACATTCATCCAAATTCTGTGATTAGTGGCACAGCGTATGTTTCAATGCCAACGGGTGCGAGTGCTATAAAATTTGAGGACCCAAGATTGCCAATGATGATGGCAGCGCCACCAAAAAAGAATGATGCAAATATTGGATCTCAAATATTCAGCTATATAAAACCCAATGTGGGAGATGTACTGTTATGGGAAAGTTGGCTTCGCCATGAAGTACCTATGAATTTAGCGGAAGAAGATCGAATTAGTGTCAGTTTTAATTATGCATGGGCTTAGTATATTATATTTTATTTGCACCTATTGAAGTAAATAAATTGACTCTAATTATATAATAATGAGGTATTACCCCTTGCCTCATGATTGAATCCCCTCTAAAGGGTGCATTCTAATGTACTCCACCGGATTCGTGGTAACCTAAGGGTGTTAATAAAACACACAAAGTTGGGCCTTCCGGTGATGTTGAAAGGAAATGGCAATGAACGCCAATGAATTACGTGATAAAACACCTGATGAGCTAAGAGCTGAGCTTGTAACATTGAAAAAAGAGCAATTTAATTTGCGGTTTCAAAAAGCAACAGGTCAAGTTGAATCAACCGTTAGAATGAAAGCTGCTAGAAGAGAAGCAGCAAGAGTTTTAACAATTTTGAATGAAAAGGCCGCAACAGCGGCTACTGAATAGGAGCCTTAACATGCCAAAGCGTATTCTAGCCGGCACTGTAACAGGTGACCAAAATGAACAAACAATAACAGTGTCTGTACAACGTAGCTTCCAGCACCCTGTATTGAAAAAAACAATCCGTAAGTCAAAGACTTACAGAGCGCATGATGCGCAAAACGAATTCAAAATTGGTGACAAAGTTCGAATTGAAGAATGTGCACCAATCTCGAAGACTAAGCGCTGGACAGTTTTAACAGACTGATCAGTTTAACGAAACCCTGGGGCCGAATTTGCATGGTCCCCAAAGGTCGGAGGAAACTCAATGATCCAGATGCAAACTAATCTGGATGTAGCTGATAACAGCGGCGCACGCCGTGTTCAGTGCATCAAGGTTTTAGGTGGTTCCAAGCGGAAGTACGCTTCTGTTGGAGACATTATTGTCGTTTCTGTGAAAGAAGCCATTCCACGTGGTCGTGTGAAAAAAGGTGATGTTCGCAAAGCGGTAGTTGTACGTACAGCAAAAGAAGTTCGCAGAGATGATGGAACAGCAATTCGTTTTGACGGAAACGCTGCTGTAATTCTGAATAATAATAATGAACCTATTGGAACCCGTATATTTGGTCCAGTTGTACGTGAACTACGTGCAAAGAACTTCATGAAAATTGTGTCTTTGGCACCGGAGGTTCTGTAATGGCTGCTAAATTAAAAAAAGGTGACAAAATTGTAGTTCTTTCAGGAAAAGATAAGGGTAAAGAGGGCGAAATAACTTCTGTAAACCCATCTGCTGGTAAGGCTATCGTATCAGGTGTGAATATTGCCGTACGTCACACAAAGCAATCTCAAACATCACAAGGTGGGCGTGTTTCCATAGAGATGCCAATTCAATTATCTAATTTGGCACTTGTAGATCCGAAAGAAGGAGGCGCAACACGCGTCGGCTTTAAAATGGATGGAGACAAAAAAGTTCGTTTTGCAAAAAAATCAGGAGCGTTGATCGATGGCTGATTATACTCCACGCCTGAAGGCGAGCTACAATGAAGTTGTTCGACCTGCGATGAAAGAAGAATTCGCATATAAGAACGATATGATGATCCCAAAGATCACTAAAATTACTTTAAACATGGGTATTGGTGAAACTGTAAACGATTCCAAAAAGATCCGTTCTGCAGTGGCTGATATGGCGTCTATATCTGGTCAACAGCCAGTTATAACGAAAGCTAAAAAATCTATTGCTGGTTTCCGTGTTAGAGAAGATATGCCTTTGGGTTGTAAAGTCACATTGCGTGGCGATCAAATGTACGACTTCCTTGATCGTTTGATCACGGTTGCAATGCCACGTATTCGCGATTTTCGTGGAATATCGGCAAAAAGTTTTGATGGACGTGGCAATTATGCCATGGGCTTGAAAGAACATATCGTATTCCCAGAGATCGATTATGATAAAATCGACGAAATGTGGGGCATGGACATCGCTATCAGCACAAATGCGAAAACAGACGCTGAAGCATTGAGCTTGTTGAAGAATTTCAACATGCCTTTCACCAGTTAATCGCGAAGGAGAGAACTTATGGCTAAATCTGCAATGGTTCAACGTCAACTCAAGCGCGAAAAGCTTGTTGTTAAGTATGCTGCAAAGCGTGCTGCGTTGAAAGAAATCGCAAATAATCAAGATCTACCGATGGAAGAACGCTTTAAAGCGCGTCTGAAGTTAGCAGAACTTCCTCGTAATTCTTCAGCTACTCGCTTGCACAATAGATGCCAAGTGACAGGCCGTCCGAAGGGTTATTATCGTAAACTGAAAATGTCTCGTATTGCGTTGCGCCAATTGGCGTCAGACGGTCAAATACCTGGCATGGTCAAATCAAGCTGGTAAGGAGTAGTAGTATGAACGATCCTATCGGTGATATGCTCACTAGAATTCGCAACGCACATTTGCGTGGCAAATCTACAGTAAAAACACCTGCTTCAAAGTTACGTGGTTGGGTCCTCGATGTTCTTGCGAACGAGGGCTATATCCGTGGTTATGAAGGTGCAACTTCAGACGCTGGTCACCCAGAGTTGGAAATTTCTCTGAAATATTTCGATGGTGAACCAGTAATCAAAGAACTAAAACGTGTGTCAAAACCTGGTCGACGAGTTTATTCGGCTTCTTCAGACATTCCAACTGTTCGACAGGGTCTGGGAATTTCAATTGTATCAACACCTCAGGGTGTGATGTCAGATGCGCAAGCACGAGCGGCCAATGTTGGTGGTGAAGTGTTGTGCACAGTATTCTAGGGAGCGGATATGTCTCGTATTGGTAAAAAACCAGTCGGCCTTCCCAGTGGTGTTACTGCCACTGTCTCTGGCCAAACTGTAGAAATCAAAGGCCCAAAAGGTGTACGTACCTTTAAAGCTACTGATGATGTGAGCATTGCTCTTGAAGATAGTGCAGTGTCAATAACACCGCGCGGATCATCAAAGCGTGCACGTCAACAATGGGGCATGTCTCGAACACAAATCGCTAATTGCGTGACTGGTGTGACAGACGGCTTCAAAAAAGAGCTGGAAATCAACGGTGTTGGTTACCGTGCTTCAATGCAGGGCGCTGTCCTGAAATTGGCACTTGGCTATTCGCATGATGTATTATTTGAAGTGCCTTCAGGCATAACAGTAACTGCACCTAAGCCAACAGAAATTATTGTTGAGGGTATAGATCAACAACAAGTTGGTGAAGTGGCTGCGAAAATTCGTGAATGGCGTAAGCCAGAGCCTTACAAAGGCAAAGGTATTAAATATAAAGACGAATATATCTTCCGTAAAGAAGGTAAGTCTAAGTAGGAGCGTGTAAAATGGCACAAACTAGAAGAACATTGTTCCTCAAGCGTCGCATGCGCAACCGGAACAAAATTAAGAAAATGGCAAATGGCCGCCCACGTCTTTGTGTGCACCGTTCGTCAAAAAACATCAGCGTGCAATTGATCGATGATGTGAATGGCGTAACAATTGCTTCAGCATCTTCTCTAGAGAAAGCGTTGGGTGTGGTTGGTAAAAATAATGTTGATGCATCAGCTAAAGTGGGTACTGCAATTGCAGAACGTGCGAAAAAAGCTGGTGTAGAAGTATGTTATTTTGACCGTGGCGGTTTTATCTACCATGGTAAAGTAAAAGCATTAGCTGACGCGGCTCGCGAAGGTGGTTTGCAATTCTAAAATTGTAGGTGGGCTACTGCCCACCTCGATGATCCGGGAGTTTCACTCACTGGGATTGATATTAATAAGGGCTTTGCCCAAATTCAGGAGGCCAAAATGGCTAGAGAAGATAACCGTAAAGGTCGCGATCGCGACGAAGCACCAGAATTTCAGGATCGTTTAGTTGCGATTAATCGTGTTTCAAAAACCGTAAAAGGTGGTAAGCGATTTGGTTTTGCTGCTCTTGTAGTAGTTGGGGACCAAAAAGGTAGAGTTGGATACGGTAAGGGTAAAGCAAAAGAAGTACCTGAAGCTATACGCAAAGCTACAGAACAAGCAAAGCGCCAGATGATAAGAGTGCCTTTACGTGAAGGCCGTACTTTACATCATGATGTAAATGGTCGCCATGGTGCAGGTAAAGTTGTTATGAGAACAGCTCCACAAGGTACTGGTATTATTGCTGGTGGTCCGATGCGTGCTGTTTTTGAAATGCTTGGCGTGCAGGATGTTGTCGCAAAGTCAATAGGTTCACAAAACCCTTATAATATGATTCGTGCGACTATAGATGGTTTAGGTAAAGAAGGATCACCAAGATCCGTTGCTCAAAGACGTGGTAAAAAAGTTTCTGAAATTCTACCAAAAGAGGAGGCTTAAGTTATGGCTAAAACTATTGTAGTAAAACAAATAGGTTCACCTATCCGTCGACCTAAAGACCAACGTGATACATTAATTGGTCTAGGTCTTAATAAAATGCACAAGACACGTGAATTAGAAGATACTCCATCTATACGAGGTATGGTTCGTAAGGTATCGCACATGGTAGAGATAATTGAAGAAAAAGGCTAAACTTAGCTTTGATATTTGAGATAATGCGCCCTGTACGATTGTATGGGGCGTTTTTTTAAGGTTAAATTTATACTAGGTTAAGAATATAAACGAAAATCTTTATTAAATTAATAAATAATGAATAAGTTAAATTATGATACGACATGTAGTTTTTTTTAGCGCAACTAATCCAGAAGATATTAGTGCTATATTTGATGGTTTGTCGATACTGGCAGACATTCCACATGCATTGCTATTTGAAGTCAGGCGTAACCTGAAGGTTGATAAGATAAACGGAAAAGACCCTGATTTTATTGTTTATGCAGAATTTGCTGACCAAGAAGCTTTAGATGCATACAAAGCTCACCCTCTTTATGAGAAATCTATATCAATTGTTCGTCCTTTGAGAGACATAAGAATAGCAGCAGATTTTCTTGGCTGAAACGCATTTTTTAATTTTACTACATAACAACTTGGATCATCTTGCATAAATTAAATCAACGAGTTATACGCTCACGTGATGATCAACTGGATCATAGAATCAATTAATGCCGTGTTTGTCCTTTATCGCTAATCGGGGGCAATTCCGGCCTAAGGAGATAGCGATATGAAACTGAATCAACTTTCAGACAACCCAGGTGCAACTAAACGACGAAAACGCATTGGCCGCGGACCAGGATCTGGTACAGGTAAAATGGGTGGACGAGGCATCAAAGGTCAAAAATCACGTTCCGGTGTAGCAATAAATGGTTATGAGGGTGGTCAAATGCCATTATACATGCGTTTACCAAAGCGTGGATTTAACAATATTAATGCAAAAACATATGCAGTTGTAAATCTAGGGCTAATCCAAAAATTTATTGACGCAAAAAAAATAGACGCAAAAAAACCAATTACTGAACAATCTCTTGTAGAGAGTGGATTAGTTCGTCGAATTAAAGACGGTGTGCGTATTTTAGCTAAAGGTGATCTTACTTCAAAGTTAGATATTACTGTTACGGGTGCTTCAGCCTCGGCGATTGAAGCAGTTGCAAAGGCTGGTGGCGCACTTAATGTCACAAAGGCGGCAAAAGTAACTGAATAGGGTTGTGAGTCGCAAAATCTCGGCTTACAAAAATACTAAAGTTTTTAGCGCCGCGGTCTGGAAACGGATTTCGCGGCGTTTTTATTCGAAAGGGTCTTAAGCATGGCATCAGCCGCTGAACAAATGGCATCAAATATCTCTTGGGGCGCCTTTGGCAAAGCCAAAGAACTTCAAAGCCGTATCATTTTTGCTCTAGGTATGCTGATCGTATACCGTTTAGGTACATTCATACCTGTACCAGGTATTGATGCAGTTGCACTCAAAGCTTTTGTTGAAACCGCTCAGCAAGGTATAGGTGGAATACTTAACATGTTTACTGGTGGTGCTGTCAGTAGAATGGCAATATTCGCACTTGGTATAATGCCATATATTTCTGCGTCAATTATTGTGCAGTTGTTAACTGCAATGGTACCATCTTTAGAGCAACTTAAAAAAGAAGGTGAGCAAGGTCGAAAAAAGATTAATCAATACACACGTTATGGTACTGTGGCGCTTGCAATTTTCCAAGCTTATGGCCTTTCAGCTGGTTTGCAGGCAGGTGATTTAGCTACAAATCCTGGTTTCTTATCCTTTCAATTGCCATGCATAATTACTCTAGTTGGTGGAACGATGTTCCTCATGTGGATTGGTGAGCAGATTACTGCTCGTGGAATTGGTAATGGGATTTCATTGATAATTTTTGTTGGTATTGTTGCAGAGCTACCTGCAGCCCTTGCCCAGTTTTTTGTTCAAGGCCGTCAAGGAACTATATCTCCTGCAGTTATATTAGGTGTTATGGTTATGGTTGTAGTTGTAATTGCATTTGTAGTTTTCATGGAGCGTGCATTAAGAAAAGTCCATATTCAGTATCCAAAACGCCAAGTCGGTATGAAAGTATATGGTGGTGAAAGCAGCCACTTGCCAATTAAGTTGAACCCAGCAGGAGTAATTCCACCGATATTTGCTTCTGCATTGCTTTTATTGCCTACTACAATTGCTACGTTTTCAAGCACACAGACATCAGGATTTATGAATACACTTCTGGCTTGGTTTGGGCCTGGTCAACCATTATATTTCGTATTCTTTGTTGTGATGATTGTATTTTTTAGTTATTTTTATACAGCAAACGTATCTTTCAAGACTGATGAAGTTGCTGATAATCTAAAGAAGCAAAATGGTTTTGTTCCTGGCATTCGCCCAGGTAAAAATACAGGTTTGTACTTAGATTATGTTGTAGCAAGAATTTTGGTGGTTGGATCTGCCTATTTAGTTGCAGTTTGTTTACTTCCAGAAGTATTAAGATCGCAGTTTGCAATCCCATTTTATTTTGGTGGAACTAGTTTGTTGATTGTTGTTTCAGTAACAATGGATACTATCCAACAAGTGCAATCCCATCTACTTGCTCATCAATATGAAGGGTTAATTGAACGCTCTAAATTAACAGGAAAAAATCGAGCAAAAGCTCGTAAGCGAAAAACAAAACGTTAATTAGGAGATACTAAGTGAATATCATTTTAATTGGTCCTCCGGGCGCGGGTAAGGGTACTCAAGCAGCAACTTTGGTTGAAAATCGCAACATGATTCAATTGTCTACAGGTGATATGCTAAGAGCGGCACGTACATCAGGAACTGAATTAGGTAAAAAGGTTGCTGGTGTTATGGACCGAGGAGAGCTCGTTACGGACGAGATTGTTATTGGTTTGATAGAAGAACAATTAACTTCTAGCAATACAGCTGATGGTTTTATCTTTGATGGCTTCCCAAGAACTTTAGCGCAAGCTGATGCATTGAGTGATTTGTTGTCAAAAATAGGTCAAAAACTGGACACTGTAATCCAAATGACAGTAGATGATGAAGCCTTGGTTCGTAGAATTACTGGTCGATTTACATGTGGAGTATGTGGTCAAGGCTATCATGAAGAATTTAAAGCGCCTATTATAAAAGGAAAATGTGATAGCTGTGGCGAAGTTGGTGCTTTTAAGAAGCGTGCTGATGATAATGAAGAAGCTTTAAAAACTCGCTTGATGGCATATTACAAAGATACTTCACCGCTAATTGGATATTATTATGCAAAGCAACAGCTTCAACAGGTTAATGGATTGAATAGTATTGAAGAAGTTGGGGAAGACATATCAGAAGCAATCTCTTCAATTTGATAAATTATTCTTTGCTATAATAATCTCTACATAATCTTATTAATGATTTGAAATTAAACCAAGTTACATCATTTTATTATCAGTTATATTTGCTTGACGGGTAACTCTTTTTCGCCTAATTGACAGCCTTCTATGTTAACCATCTGATATTTTTAATAAATGATTCGTTAATTTAGATATTATTGGTGTACAGCATAAAATGTTGTCCACTGTTGTGAAAACAGGTTCTGGAAAGACGGAACCGCAACTGTAAGGATATATAACTTGGCACGTATTGCTGGCGTTAATCTGCCGACCCATAAACGGGTCCCTATCGCACTAACCTACATTACAGGAATTGGCCCTGCATCTGCAGACAAAATCTGTGAAGGAACAAAAATTGATACGGCTCGTCGTATTAATGAACTCTCAGATGCTGAAGTATTATCAATTCGTGAATTTATTGATGCTAATTTTGAAGTTGAAGGTGATCTACGTAGAGAAGTTTCAATGAACATCAAAAGATTGATGGATTTGGGCTGCTATAGAGGTTTACGCCATCGTCGTGGGTTGCCTGTTCGTGGTCAACGTACAAGTACAAACGCACGTACTCGCAAAGGTCCTGCAAAGGCCATTGCTGGTAAGAAGAAATAAGGGGGTTCTGATCAATGGCACGTGAAGCACGTATGAAAAGAAAAGAACGCAAAAACATCACAGCTGGTGTTGCGCATATAAATTCTTCTTTTAATAACACAAAAATTCTTATCGCAGACGCACAAGGAAATGCAATTGCATGGTCTTCAGCTGGAACAATGGGTTTTAAGGGGTCTAGAAAATCTACACCTTATGCTGCCCAAATGGCTGCTGAAGATGCAGGAAAAAAAGCTCAAGAGCATGGTGTAAAAACTTTGGAAGTTGAAGTGCAGGGTCCTGGCTCAGGTCGGGAAAGTGCCCTTCGCGCTCTTGCTGCAATTGGATTAAACGTTACATCAATTCGTGACGTAACTCCAATGGCACACAATGGTTGTCGCCCACCAAAGCGTCGCCGCGTTTAATAATTTTTTGGTAGGCGTAAGTGCCTACCATTTTATAATTTTAACCTCGAGCGTTCGCTAGGCCGGAATCATCCCAGTGGACAAGAATGGAGGCCCTTATGATCCATAAAAATTGGCAAGAGCTAATAAAGCCAACACAATTAGAAATCAAACCAGGCGCAGACCCATTGCGTATGGCTACAGTTATTGCTGAGCCATTAGAGCGTGGATTTGGCCTTACTTTAGGAAACGCTTTACGTCGTGTGCTTTTATCTTCACTTCAAGGTTCTGCAATTACATCTGTACAGATTGATAATGTATTGCATGAATTCTCTTCTGTTGCAGGAGTACGTGAAGATGTAACTGATATGGTCTTGAACCTAAAAGGTGTTGCTATTGCAATGGAAGTTGAAGGTCCAAAGCGTGTTTCAATCTCAGCCAAAGGCCCTACAATTGTAACTGCCGGTGATATTGCTGAAACTGCTGGAATTGAAGTTTTAAATAAAGATCACATAATTTGCCACTTAGATGATGGGGCTTCTTTGTTCATGGAGCTAACAGTTGATACTGGCAAAGGCTATGTCGCAGCAGACCAAAACCGTCCTGAAGATGCACCAATTGGTTTAATCCCAATTGATGCGCTGTATTCTCCTGTTTTGAAAGTTTCATATGATGTTCAGCCGACACGTGAAGGTCAAGTTTTAGATTATGATCAACTAACTTTGAAAATTGAAACTGATGGCTCAGTTTCTGCTGAAGATGCAGTAGCATTTGCAGCTCGTATTTTGCAGGATCAATTAGCTACTTTTGTTAACTTTAATGAACCTGAAGCGGCTCAGCGTCAGGATGAAGAAGATGACTTAGAGTTTAATCCTTTACTTTTGAAGAAAGTGGATGAATTAGAGCTATCTGTACGTTCAGCGAATTGTTTAAAGAATGATAACATTGTTTACATAGGTGATCTGATACAAAAAACTGAAGCAGAAATGTTAAGAACGCCAAACTTTGGTCGTAAATCGTTAAACGAAATTAAAGAAGTACTCACAGTAATGGGGCTACATCTTGGTATGGATATCGTTGATTGGCCACCAGAAAATATAGAAGAACTTGCTAAAAAGTTTGAAGATCAATTTTAATAAATATGGCTTCCTTAAAAAGGAAGCCAATAAATGCCCACAATAGTGGGGAACAGGATTAATTTTCAATTCTGGAATTAGTCCGGGCAATCCCGCCCCAAGGAGTGTGAGACCCATCGCAGGCTCGCCAGACAAAGTAAAATGAAGAAAAAGGAATATAATTATGCGTCACGCAAAAGGTTACCGTCGATTAAATCGTACGCACGAGCATAGAAAAGCTTTATTTGCCAACATGGCTGGATCATTAATCGAGCATGAGCAGATAAAAACAACTTTGCCAAAAGCCAAAGAGCTTAAGCCAATTATGGAAAAAATGATCACATTAGCCAAACGTGGTGATTTACATGCTCGCAGACAAGCGGCTTCAAAACTTAAGCAAGATCAATATGTTGCAAAATTATTTGAAATTTTAGGTCCAAGATATAAAGATCGCCAAGGTGGTTACGTGAGAGTGTTAAAAGCTGGTTTCCGTTATGGAGACATGGCTCCAATGGCAATCATTGAATTTGTTGATCGTGACGTAAACGCAAAAGGTGCAGGCGATAAAGCACGACTTGAAGCTGAAGAAGCTTCTGAAAGCTAAATATAAAATAAAGAATTCTATAACGAGCCTTAATGGCTCGTTTTTTTTTGCATAGATTTAATATAAAATTTAACTTGTAATAAATTAACGCCTGTAATTCTGGTTTTAACAAGAAAATTACGAAATAATTATTTATATGAACTAATATTAAAACATTGTATAATTATTCAATGGCAGATTTATTTGATCAAGATTCAATACCGTCGCAGCATAAAGGAAATCGACCTCTTGCTGATAGATGTAGACCAACAAAAATAATTGATGTTATTGGTCAACAAAAACTCATTGGCCCAGATGGATCGTTGTCCATTATGCTTGAGAGTGGTAGTTTACCTTCCATCATTTTTTGGGGGCCTCCAGGTGTAGGAAAAACGACTATAGCGCGTCTTTTAGCATCGGAAGTAAACATGCATTTTGTTCAAATAAGTGCAATATATTCTGGAGTTTCTGATTTAAAAAAACAGTTTGAAGCTGCTAAAATACGCCATTTAAATGGAGGAAGTACATTATTATTTGTTGATGAAATACATAGATTCAATAAATCTCAACAAGATGGTTTCCTCCCTTTTATCGAAAATGGAACAATTGTGCTTGTTGGTGCAACAACTGAAAACCCATCTTTTGAACTAAATTCAGCTTTATTATCTAGAGCTCAAGTAATGCTTCTTGAACGTTTATCTTATAGTGATTTAGAGCTAATTGCTCAGCGTGCAGAAAAAGAAATGGCCAATTCATTGCCCCTTGATGGAGAGGCGCGTGAGCTTTTGCTTGAAATGGCTGATGGTGATGGACGAAGTCTACTTAACTTAATTGAACAAATATTTAATTGGGGAAACGAAGTATTAAATAAAGAACAATTAAGTAGTAGATTGTCTAAGCGTGCGGCGCAGTATGATAAAAATGGAGATGCACATTACAATATCATTTCAGCGCTTCATAAATCTGTCAGAGGATCTGATCCAGATGCTGCTTTGTATTGGTTAGCTAGGATGTTAGAGGGTGGAGAAGATCCACGATATTTAGCCAGACGCATTACAAGAATGGCTATCGAGGATATTGGATTGGCAGATATAAAAGCTCAAGATGTTTGTTTGCAGGCCTGGCAAACCTACGAAAGATTAGGATCTCCAGAAGGTGATCTAGCATTAGCGCAAGCAGTATTATACTTAGCTTTAGCACCAAAATCAAATGCATCATATAAAGCTTATAATAATGCCTTAACTGCGGCCAAAAAAACAGGCTCAAAAATGCCTCCAAAACACATATTAAATGCACCAACAAAATTAATGCGAGATATGTCATTTGGTAGTAACTATTTATATGATCATAATGAAGAGGATGGCTTTTCTGGGCAGAATTATTTTCCTGATGATATGCCGCGAGGTATTTATTACTTACCAGTTGAAAGAGGGGAAGAGCGCGAGTTTAAAAAGAGAATTGAGTTTTTTAGTAAATTACGAGCAAATAAAAACAAATCGACAAAATAATTTTAAGATGTATTAGGTGCATATGACCTATATTTATGTAGCACTAGGTGGGGCCTTTGGCGCTCTAATGAGATACTCATTAATGCTCAGCATTGCTTTTCCAATCGGCACGCTGGTTATTAATGTATTAGGTTCATTTCTTATGGGAATAGCTTATGTTTGGTTTTCATCTCGGCTAACTGGGCAATGGGGATTATTCTTTATGACTGGAATTTTAGGTGGCTTTACTACATTAAGTGCGTTTTCATTGGATGTAGTTCGTCTCTTTGAGGCGGAAAAATATCTTCATGCAGGAAGTTATATCTTAGCGTCAGTAATATTTTCCTTAATGGCAATATTTGTGGGAATGTTTTTAATGCGAGTAATAATTACATGAGTGGTGTTCAAATAATTGAAGTTGATGAAGATGGTCAAAATCAACGATTAGATCGTTTTTTAAGGCGTACGTTCCCTGAATTAGGTCAGGGTCGTATTGAAAAAATGTGTCGCAAGGGTGAGTGTCGTGTGAATGGAGGTCGTGTTAAAGCATCTACACGTTTATCCTTCGGGCAATCTGTTCGTGTTCCTCCTCTGCCAGACATAAAAGATATGCCACGAGATACTGCAACTGCCAAAATCACAAAAGCTGATGCTCAAATGATAAGAGCCTCTGTTTTGTACAAAGATGATTATATAATTGCGATAAATAAACCTGCTGGATTAGCTGTACAAGGTGGTTCTGGCCAA
Organism: Rhodobacteraceae bacterium Water-Bin34; assembly: GCA_900197625.1. GTDB lineage: Bacteria > Pseudomonadota > Alphaproteobacteria > Rhodobacterales > Rhodobacteraceae > Amylibacter. The sequence continues at coordinate 89,298 of FZLS01000002.1, forward strand.
ATGCGCCACGTCGATGGACTATCTGCTGCTTTGAAATTTGATCTAGAGAATAAACCCAAATTGGTACACCGATTGGATAAAGATACTTCTGGTGTATTATTATTAGCTAGAACGGGTTTGGCAGCATCTGGTTTAACTAAGGCATTTCAATCGCGAGAAACGAGAAAGATATATTGGGCGGCTGTTGCTGGATGCCCACATCCAAAGGTTGGAACAATTAAATATGGCTTAATTAAAGCTAGTGGCCATGGACCAAATGGTTCTGGTGAGAAAATGCAGTGCATCCATCCTAATGAAGTAGCTGATATGTCTGATGCAAAGCATGCTACAACAGATTACTCAGTACTTGAGGATGTAGGGAAACGCGCTTCATGGGTAGCTTTGGTTCCCATAACTGGTCGAACACATCAATTACGAGCACATATGGCTGAACTAGGTAATCCTATTGTTGGAGATGGGAAATATGGCACAAATGCGCAAACAAATGAGGGAGATGGCTGGGGTGCTCAATTAGGTGGCGACATCAGTAGAAAAATGCATCTTCATGCAAGATCAATTACGTTCACTCATCCCATTACTAAAAAGGAAATTCATGTAACAGCAGAATTGCCGGATCACATGGAAAAGACATGGGCAACATTTGGCTGGGAAGTTAAATATGCTCCAATTGATCCTTTTGAGGTTTATAAGTGACACCAAGTTTAAAGAAAAGATTTTGGAAGAACGCTCAGGTTGCAAGTGTGGGTAATGGATTTGTCATTGAATTAGATGGGCAAGTAATAAGAACACCATCTAAAGCATTGCTTAAAGTTGAGTCACACAAAATTGCGGAAGAAATTGCATTTGAATGGATGGCACAAAAGGAAGTTGTAGATCCAGCTACGATGCCAAATACACGAATGGCGAATTCAGTAATAGACAAGATTATGGTAAATCGAGAAGCCGTTATTGACATGCTGGCAGAATATGCTGGAAGTGATTTGCTATGCTATCGTGCTACTACACCACAAGGGTTAATAAATCACCAAAATGAGATTTGGAATCCTATATTAAACTGGTCAAAAAATAGCCTCTTAGCGCCAATGTTAACAACATCTGGAGTTATGCATATTAAGCAAAGTATTAAATCTATAAGTATATATCAGGATAAGTTAGAAGAAATGAATCCATACCAACTGGCAGGAATGCATGATTTGATTACAATAAGTGGTTCGTTTGTGATTTCGATGGCATTAATTTCGAATCAATTAAATGTTTCTGATGCATGGTATGCAGCAACTGTTGATGAAAGATGGCAAGAAAAACAGTGGGGTATTGATGATGAAGCTGCTGAAGCTCTTGAAACGAGACGCTTAGATTTTGAATTTGCTTATAAATTTTGGAAAAATGCCACTTGAATAAATTAATATAAGATATGCTTCTTATTTAGGTCATACTTATTTACTTATCAGCTTAAAATCAGCATTTTTTGGATATAGTTCTGATTAACGAAGATAATTTTTAAAGTTTTTATTAATTTTAACACCAAAATTGTATGAATATTATTCTAAATAGTGAAACAGCATTCAATATATGTAAATATTACTTACCTATAATGAATGTGGTCGCTTTTTTTTTAATAAATATACTGAAAATACAGTTGACGATGCATACATATTTGCCGCAATATCAGTCAGGTTTTGGGTTAACTCCAATACTTTTATAAATAGACCCAAATCTGGGTCTAACAAACGCTCTAATTATTAAAGAGCACACAGGATGAGGAAAAAGATGAAAAAATCTGCTTTTTTTGGCACAATAGCTGCCGCAACCTTTGCAGCTGGTTTTGCTGCTGCTGGTACACTTGAAGATGTTCAAGCTGCTGGCGAACTTAAATGTGGCGTTACAACTGGTCTAGCCGGTTTCGCTTTAGCTGATGCCAATGGTGTTTGGGACGGTTTCGACGTAGCTGTATGTCGCGCTGTTGCAGCTGCTGTTCTTGGCGATAGTAATGCTGTTAAATTTGTTCCAACAACTGGTAAAACACGTTTCACTGCACTAGCTTCTGGTGAAATCGATTTGTTGGCACGTAACACAACATGGACATTTAGCCGTGATGTCGATTTAAAATTTGAATTTGTAGGTGTTAACTACTACGACGGACAGGGCTTCATGGCTCCAAAAGCGTTGGGTGTTACTTCAGCTAAGGATTTAGATGGCGCAACTGTTTGTATCCAAACTGGTACAACAACAGAGCTCAACTTGGCAGATTTCTTCCGTTCAAATAACATTTCGTACGAGCCAGTTCCAATTGAAACAAATGCTGAAGCTCAAGCACAATACTTAGCTGGTGCATGTGATGTTTTCACAACTGATGCGTCTGGCTTAGCATCTACTCGTGCAACATTTGAAAATCCAGATGATCACGTTGTTTTACCAGAAATCGTATCAAAAGAGCCATTGGGCCCACTAGTGCGTCACGGTGACAACAACTGGGGTGATATCGCTCGTTGGACATTAAATGCATTGATTACAGCTGAGGAATTAGGTGTGACATCTGCAAACGTTGCTGAGCATACAGCAAATGCTGGAAACAACCCAGAAGTTAACCGCCTATTAGGTACAGAAGGTGATCTTGGTGGAATGCTTGGCTTAGACAAGCAATGGGCGTCAAGAGCGATTGCAGTAAATGGAAACTATGGCGAAATCTTTGAGAAAAACATTGGTGAAAACACACCTATCGGTCTTGCTCGTGGATTAAACGCTTCATACAAAAATGGTGGGTTAATCTACTCAGCTCCATTCCGTTAATATATAATAATTTTGGGCGCTGTATAATTTGCAGTGCCCAATTTTTTTTTATCAAATTTTAGAAATATAATTGCATTTTGCCTATCAGGTTAAGGCAAAATGCAATTGCATTTAATTAAGGGGACAATAAGTAATGACTGCAATCCCAGATCCAAGTAAACAAGGGTTCAAGCTTAGCCAATTACTTTACGATACTCGTTATAGGTCTATGACAATTCAGCTTATAGCATTAATTTCTATTTTATTATTTTTTGGTTGGTTGATTAGTAATACTGCTGCAAATCTTGCTACGCTTGGAAAGCCAATTCAATTTAAGTTTCTTGGAGAACCATCAAACTATGATATTAACCAAAGACTTTTAGATTATACATCAAGAGATACTCACCTTCGTGCAGGCCTAATGGGCTTGATTAATACACTTGTATTAGCATTTATGGGTTGTGTGACTGCAACTATACTAGGTGTTGCAATTGGTGTGATGAGATTATCTAAAAATTGGTTAGTAGCCAGAGTAATGACTTTGTACATTGAAATGTTCCGTAACATTCCTGTTTTACTTTGGATTATTATTGTTTTTTCAATAATGATTGAAACGATGCCAAGACCTAATCAATTTAGATCTGGAGAGGCAGCTATGAAGCTGTTTGACTCAATAGCAATTACAAATCGAGGCGTATACGTTCCAGAGCCATTATTTAATGGTGGGCTAGGTGATATTTTCTTACTTGGAGAGTCAAGCTTGAGATTTGGGGTAAGTTTAGACTTGATTGCAATTTTGATTGTACTTTTTGCAGGCTTGTTCTTATCAAAGAAAATTAAGAAAAATGCTGATCGTATTCAAAATGAAACTGGTACAAGGCCAACAACTTGGTGGAAAAGATTATCAGTAGTTATTCTACCTGTCTTGGTTATTCTTTGGGCGCTGGGATTTCATCTAGGATATCCTGAGTTGAAAGGTTTCAACTTTAAAGGTGGTATATATATGCGTAATTCACTCATCGCGTTGTGGATAGCGTTATCACTTTATACGGCAGCTTTCATTGCGGAAAATGTTAGATCTGGGATACAAGCGGTTGAAAAAGGTCAGTCAGAAGCTGCATATGCTCTAGGAATCACTCCTGGAAGAACTATGAGCTTAATAATTCTTCCACAAGCTTTAAGAATTATTATACCTCCAATTATTTCACAGTACTTAAATTTAACAAAAAATTCCTCATTAGCGATTGCTGTTGGTTATATGGATTTAACAGGAACATTAATGGGTATAACTCTTAATCAAACTGGGCGAGAGTTAGAGACCGTGCTAATGGGTATGGCTATCTATCTAATAATTTCATTAGCAATTTCGACTGTGATGAATTGGTACAATAATTCAGTAAAATTGGTGGAGCGTTAATATGGCTGATCTATCGTTTGTAAGAAAAGATATTATTCCAGAAAGGGCTGCACCACTTTCTGAAACTGGAGTAATTGGTTGGTTTAGAAAAAACATGTTTTCCGATATTCCAAATACAATACTAACCATAATTGTAGCGTATTTTATAATCTCAGTATTGGGAAACATATTGCCATGGGTTTTTTCACCAACATGGAATTCAGGATCTCTAACTGAGTGTAGAGGAATATTGGCAGAATTAGGTAGAAGTGGCCATGGAGGTGGAGGTGCTTGTTGGGGTGTTATCCGTGAGCGTTGGTTGCAGCTATTATTTGGATTTTATCCATCTGAGTTATATTGGCGTCCTATTTTAGCATTTATATTACTTGGTCTCGCTTTAGCACCTGTATTATTTGATAAAGCTTCAAGGAAACTATTATACCTTACCGCGATATATCCATTTCTTTGTTTTTGGTTGATTTGGGGTGGCTCTATTTGGTTTCCTATAACAGTATTTTCTGGCTTTATAGTTTCATACTTAGGTTACGTTTACGTCAATAAGATATTTGGATCATTAGCTGGTGTGATTGCATCAATTGCATTGCCAATAATTTGGTGGCTTTTCATTACGAGCCCTTTGTCGACATTATTACAGTCAATTATACCTTTAGGCTCAGAATCTATCGACTCTGATAGATTGGGTGGATTTATGCTAGCGGTTCTAATCGGGGTTACAGGAATAGCATTATCGCTACCAATAGGGATATTATTAGCACTAGGCCGCCAATCAAACCTTCCAATTTTAAAGGCTGTATGTGTTTGTTTTATAGAGTTTATACGCGGTGTACCGCTAATCACATTATTGTTTGTTGCATCAACACTTTTAAATATTTTCTTACCTCCAGGTTCAAATTTTGATTTAATCCTTCGAGTAATGATAATGGTTACTTTGTTTGCTGCTGCATACATGGCTGAGGTTGTACGAGGTGGCTTAGCTGCTTTACCCAAAGGTCAATATGAGGCAGCTGATAGTCTTGGTTTAGATTATTGGAAAGCTCAGAGGCTAATCATCATGCCTCAAGCATTAAAAATATCAATTCCTGGTATTGTATCGACATTTATAGGTCTATTTAAAGATACGACCTTAGTTTCAATCATTGGTTTATTAGATCCGTTAGGGCTTTCTACTAACATCCGTGCAGATATGGCATGGAATGGTATATTGTGGGAGTTATATGGTTTTGTCGGCCTAATTTTCTTCATTTTCTGTTTTTCTATGTCGCGGTATTCAATGTACTTAGAGCGCAAGCTCGCGACTGGTCACTAATCAAAGGAGCGTCTGTTATGGCTAACGCAAAAAAGCAATTAAAAGTCAGTGACGAGGTAGCAATCCAAATCACTAAAATGAATAAATGGTTCGGTTCATTTCACGTACTACGAGATATTGATTTAACAGTAAATCGTGGAGAAAGAATAGTAATTGCGGGGCCATCTGGCTCAGGTAAATCTACTCTAATTAGATGTATTAATGCGCTTGAGGAACATCAAGAGGGATTAATTACAGTAGATGGTACAGAGTTATCATCTGACTTAAAGAATATTGATACTATTAGGTCAGAAGTTGGAATGTGCTTTCAACATTTTAATTTGTTTCCTCATTTAACTATTTTAGAAAATTGCATGCTGGCTCCTGTATGGGTTCGTAAAACCACTCAGAAAGAAGCAAAAGAAACTGCTATGCATTTTTTAGAAAAAGTAAAAATTCCAGAACAAGCAGATAAATATCCTGGGCAATTGTCGGGTGGTCAGCAACAGCGTGTAGCTATTGCAAGGTCATTGTGCATGAAGCCTCGAATAATGTTATTTGATGAACCAACCTCTGCTTTAGATCCTGAAATGATAAAAGAAGTATTGGATACGATGGTTCAGCTCGCTGAAGATGGTATGACAATGCTTGTTGTTACTCATGAAATGGGTTTTGCTAGAGAAGTTGCTAATCGCGTCATCTTTATGGATGAAGGGCAAATCATTGAGCAGAATGAACCAGCGGAATTCTTTGATAATCCACAAAATGATCGTACAAAATTATTTTTGTCGCAAATTTTGGGGCATTAAAAATAAAGTAAAAGGAATTTATATTTTATAATTCCTTTTACTATTATTAATTTTGATAAAATCTAAAATATAAACGAGAATATTCCTTAAAAGTACTGAGAAACTCTAGACGCTGATGTTCAGTCTCGTTAGATGTCTTTTATGGGTGATTTGATTAACGAACAAAATGAAGATGACGGTGGGAGCAATACCCTGTCAGAGCCATTGCGAAGAGCAATTGGCGATAGATATTTAACATATGCACTTTCAACGATAATGCATCGTGCATTGCCTGATGCAAGAGATGGCTTAAAGCCTGTTCACCGAAGAATTTTATACGCAATGTATAGACTTAAACTAGTTGCTAGTGGAAAGTTTTTAAAATCAGCAAAAATTTCGGGCGATACCATGGGTGATTTCCATCCCCATGGTGATGCTGCAATTTATGACGCTATGGCAAGATTGGCACAAGATTTTTCTGTAAGATATCCTATGGTAGATGGGCAGGGGAATTTTGGTAATATCGACGGTGATAATCCAGCCGCTGCAAGATATACTGAAGCTAGAATGACTGCTATTGCGGAAGCAATGTTGGTTGGTATGGAAGAAAATGCTGTAGATTTTCAGGATAATTATGATGGTAGATTAACTGAGCCTTCAGTTTTACCAGCAAGTTTTCCAAACCTACTGGCAAATGGCTCAACAGGTATTGCTGTAGGCATGGCAACAAATATTCCGCCACATAATATTGGTGAATTGCTTGATGCTTCTATTCATTTAATAAAAGCGCCAAACGCACGAGACGAAACTTTAATGGATTTTGTACCAGGACCTGATTTCCCAACTGGAGGTATTTTAGTTGAGCCAAGAGAGAGTTTGTTGGAAACATATCGTACAGGGCGTGGGCCAATGCGATTACGTTCAAAATGGGAAATTGAAGATTTGCCACGAGGACTTTGGCAGATTGTCATAACTGAAATACCATATCAAGTTCAAAAATCTAAACTTATTGAAAAAATTGCTGAATTAATTCAATTAAAAAAATTGCCAATTTTAGCAGATGTTCGTGATGAAAGTGCTGAAGATATAAGGTTAGTTTTAGAGCCCAGGGCAAAAACTGTTGATCCAACTGTTTTAATGGAAACACTATTTCGTATGTCAGATTTAGAAGTGCGATTTAATCTAAATTTGAATACGTTAATTGATGGTAGAACACCCAAAGTATGTTCAATGAAAGAGGTTTTAAGAGCTTTTATTGACCATAAACGTGACGTTCTCTTGCGTAGATCAAAACATCGAATGGATAAAATTGACCACCGTCTGGAAGTATTAGAAGGTTATATAGTTGCCTTTTTAAATCTTGATCGAGTGATTGAAATTATACGAAATGAAGATGAACCAAAAAAGATTATGATGAATGAGTTTAGTTTGTCTGATGTCCAGGTAGAAGCAATCCTAAATATGCGATTAAGAAGTCTCCGGAAACTTGAAGAAATTGAACTAAGAACAGAGTTAGACAGTTTACAGTTGGAAAGAGCAGACCTTGATGATCTTTTAAGCTCAGAAAAAATGCAATGGGATCGGATAATAAATGAGTTGCGAGACACTCGTAAATTATTTGGGAAAAATAGTGATGGTGGCGCCCGAAGAACAGAACTAGCTGATGCACCTGATTTTGAAGAAGTACCGATTGAAGCTATGATTGAGAAAGAACCAATAACAATTGTTTGTTCAGCTATGGGTTGGGTTCGTGCAATGAAAGGTCATGTCGATTTAACTCAAGAACTGAAATATAAAGACGGTGATGAAAAACGATTTGTTTTTCATGCTGAAACTACTGATAAATTACTAATGTTTGGTGGTAATGGAAGATTTTACACAATGTCTTGTTCGGAACTGCCAGGTGGCCGTGGCATGGGCGAACCTATTCGGTTGATTGTTGATTTGCCAAACGATGCAAATATGATTGACCTTTTTATTCATCAACCAGACCGTAAACTACTATTAGCATCATCTGCAGGAGATGGCTTTATCGTTGAGGAGAATGATATAGTTGCTCAAACTCGAACTGGTAAACAGGTTCTAAATGTCAAAAATGATATAACTGCATTAATATGTAAACCAGTAGCAGGAGATTATGTAGCAACTGTAGGTCAGAATCGTAAAGTTTTAATTTTTCCTATTGATGAACTCCCAATTATGTCTCGTGGTAAGGGTGTTCGGATGCAAAAATATAAAGATGGTGGCTTGAATGATGCTACTACTTTTAATTTAATAGACGGCCTGTCTTGGTTAGATCCTGCAGGCAGGCGTCGCATTGAATCAGAGCTAGCAGATTGGGTTGGAAAGCGTGCAGGAGCGGGAAGAATGGCACCACGGGGCTTTCCAAGAGAAAATAAGTTTACATAAAAATAAACTATTTTACTTGATTTTTTACCAAAATCCATTTACGCGCACACGCGTAACCAACGCGTAACACGATTTTGCGCAAGTAATAGGGAGGCCGTTATGGCTAAAGAAAAGTTTGAACGTAATAAACCGCATTGCAACATCGGCACAATTGGCCACGTTGATCACGGTAAGACAACATTAACAGCTGCGATTACTAAGCAATATGGTGACTTCAAAGCGTATGATGAGATTGATGGCGCGCCAGAAGAAAAAGCGCGTGGAATTACAATTTCTACTGCACACGTTGAGTACGAAACAGAAAACCGTCACTACGCACACGTTGATTGCCCAGGACACGCTGACTATGTGAAAAACATGATCACTGGTGCTGCTCAAATGGATGGCGCGATTTTAGTTGTTAATGCTGCAGACGGCCCTATGCCACAAACACGTGAGCACATTTTGTTGGGTCGCCAAGTTGGTATTCCTTCAATGGTTGTTTTCATGAACAAAGTTGACCAAGTAGACGATGACGAGTTGTTAGAATTGGTTGAAATGGAAATTCGTGAATTGCTAAGTGATTACGATTACCCAGGTGATGATATTCCTATCGTTGCTGGTTCAGCTCTTGCTGCATTAGAAGATCGTGATGACAACATTGGTAAAGATAAAATTGCTGAACTAATGACTGCTGTTGATGAATTTATTCCACAGCCACCACGTGCAATCGATGAGCCTTTCTTAATGCCAATCGAAGATGTGTTCTCAATTTCTGGCCGTGGTACAGTTGTTACTGGTCGTGTTGAGCGTGGCGCTATCAACGTAGGTGATGAGATTGAAATCGTTGGTATCCGTGATACATCAAAAACAACATGTACTGGTGTTGAAATGTTCCGCAAGCTACTTGATCGTGGTGAAGCAGGTGACAACGTTGGTGCTTTGTTGCGTGGTGTTGATCGTGATGGTGTTGAGCGTGGCCAAGTTTTAGTTAAGCCAGGTTCAGTAACTCCGCACACAAAATTTGAAGCAGAAGTTTATATTCTGACTAAAGATGAGGGTGGTCGTCACACACCATTCTTTGCAAACTACCGTCCACAGTTTTACTTCCGTACAACTGACGTAACTGGAACTGTTGAGCTGCCATCAGGCACAGAAATGGTAATGCCAGGCGATAACTTGAAGTTCGACGTAGAACTAATCAATCCTATCGCTATGGAGCAAGGTCTACGTTTTGCTATCCGCGAGGGTGGCCGTACTGTAGGCTCTGGTGTGGTTTCTAAAATCCACTCTTAATAAAAAAATTATATCAAACAAAAAGGGTAGCAAAGCTTTGCTGCCCTTTTTTGTTACTAAAAAGCGAATTGTTTTAAAGCAAAGGCTTGCATCTATTCGCAATTCCTTCTAATTGGATTGTACTTTGGTACAGGGGTTTAGCTCAGTTGGTAGAGCATCGGTCTCCAAAACCGAGGGTCGTGGGTTCGAGTCCCTCAGCCCCTGCCAAAGAAATAATATAATCTTTTATTCATTGTGATTAACAAATTCATCATATGCCTCTAAAGCCTTAGCGCTAAAGGCATACGAGGGTCCCCCACCCATAAATGTAGCCATCTCTAAAGCTTCACATACTTCTTCACGGGATGCTTGAAGCCTAATAAGAGAACGGATATGAAAGCCAATACAACTATCACATCGTGTTGCCACAGCTATTCCTAATGCAATAAACTCTTTAGATTTTTCATCTAATGCACCATTAGATTTTGCAGCTGCACCCATAGATGCAAATCCTTTCGCTGTCTGAGGGATCTCTTTCGAAAAAGTAGCAATATTTGCTTCAGTTTCGGCCATAAATTTTTTCCAGTTCATCATACTATCCTATTGATTTTCATTAGAGCCCATTTTTCGTTCAAGCCATCGAACGCCAGCACTTATAATTAAAACAAGAACTAAATATTCTAGAATTAGTAATGAGTAAATTTCTAGAGGCCTATATTCGGTTACAACAATTTCGTTTGCTCGACGTGTTAGTTCTTGCATTCCAATTACTGAAGCAAATGCACTCATTTTCACAATATATATAAACTGATTTGCAAGAGGGGGAAGAATCCGGCGGATTGCTTGAGGCAAAATCACGTAACGCATTGTTTGAGCATATGTTAGACCAATTGAATGTGCCGCTTCTTTTTGGCCCTTTGCAATTGATTGAATCCCTGACCGGTATATTTCTGCAGTAAATGCGCTATCTGAGATTGCTAAAGTTATGACTGCTCCCCAAAATGGATCAATAGGTATATTTAACCCCATTGATTTAAATACAATTGGAAGGCCATAAAATACCCAAAACAACATGGGCAATAATGGTATGGATCTAATAAATTCTACGTAAACCCGATTTATAATTCGCCAACCTTTTTTAGAAGATTGACCAGGTAAAGCTACAAGTAACCCTAAGTTTATTGAGATAAATGCTGCTACAATTGAAATTAAAATAGTGTTTCCAATTCCAGAAACTAAAAATTTTATATTAACCCAACCTGCCGGTGTCGTTGGATTAATAACATACCACCCCCAAACGTTAGATGAACAACCAGAAAGAATAATGCATGCTAAACATAAAAGGTAAATTTTTTTCATTTTCTCTCTTAATGTTTTAAAATTTGATTCAAAAATGTTTTACAACGATCAGTTTTTGGAGATCTGAAAAATTCTTCAGTGTTATTCTGTTCCACAATTTTACCTTGGTCCATGAAAAGAATTTTGTCTGCTACTTTACGAGCAAACCCCATTTCATGAGTAACAACTATCATGGTCATTCCATCATGTGCCAACTCAATGATCACGTCGAGAACTTCAGATATCATCTCGGGATCAAGAGATGAAGTAGGCTCATCAAATAGCATTACTTTAGGTTCCATACACAGTGATCGTGCTATTGCAACTCGCTGTTGTTGGCCACCTGAGAGTTGGGCAGGCATTTTGTTTGCTTGATCAGGTATGTGAACTCGTTCAAGATAATGCATTGCTATTTTGATTGCTTCATCCCTTGTTTTACCTCGTGTTTTCATAGGTCCTAAAATTAGATTTTCTAAAACATTTAAATGGGGAAAGAGATTAAACTGTTGAAATACCATTCCAACATTTCCTTGAATTGAGTTGATGGACTCCTGTGTATTCTTTAATTCTTTTCCATAAAGTGAGATTGAACCGCTTTGGTGTTCTTCAAGTTTGTTTATGCATCGAACAACAGTAGATTTCCCAGATCCTGAAGGGCCACAAATCACCACTTTTTCACCTGTATTCACTGTGAGGTTAATATCTTTAAGCACATGAAATTTATCAAACCATTTATTCACGTTTTTGAGACTTATTGCCTTGGTTTGCATTAATAACCTGAATATTAGAGTTTACTTGTTTAAATTTCGTACTACCTTAAATAAATCTAAACTTACATCAAGAACATAACATCCAAATAGGAGAAGATGATGAATAAATTTTTTAAAGCAGCAGCAATAGCAATCATGGGGATTGTATTGTCGGGTGCAGTAAATGCGCAGTCTGCCTTAAACGAAATACTGAGTAACGGTGTTTTAAAAGTTGGTACAACTGGAGATTGGAACCCTATGACTGTGCGTGATCCAGCTACAAACAGTTATAAAGGTTTTGATATCGACATCATGGAAGAACTAGCCAAAGACTTAGGTGTTGAGATAGAATTCGTACCCACAGATTGGAAAACATTAGTGAATGGTGTGGTAGCAGGACAATACCATATTACTGGCTCAGCCTCAATTTCACCGGCTAGGATGAAAGCGGCAGGATTTTCAGAGAGTTATATTTCTGTTGAATTTATCCCATTTACAGCAAAAGAAAATGCTGGAAAGTTCGATGGACATGAGGCCATCAACCAACCTGGGGTCAAAGTTGCAACAACACTTGGTACATCATTCGAAAAATTAGTTAGGGCTTGGTATCCAAATGCTGATATCAAAGTAGTAGAAGCTCCTGCACGTGGTTATCAAGAAGTTTTGGCTGGAAGAGCTGATGTGTTCATCACTTCAAATATTGAAGGCGCTACCTTGCAAGAGAAGTTTGGAGTTGTTCGTGTGAAAAATGCTGAAGCACGTTCGCCTACTCCGATTGCAATGCTCTTGCCACAAACAGATCAAGTTTGGATCAATTATATAAATAATTGGGTAAAAGTAAAAGAAGCTAAAGGATTTTTTGCTGCTAACAAGAAAAAATATGGCCTCTAAATTTTAATAAAAAATGGCAGGAAATTTCCTGCCATTTAATTTTACAAATCTTTGACTAACCTAAGTGCATCATAAATTGCTGCATGGGTATTACGCGATGAAACTGCATCGCCTATTCTAAACAATTTAAATTTATTATCCGTATTATTTATTATGTTCTGTTTGACGCCATCAATAAGTGCATCATAATCAACAGCACCATTATTGATACTTTTTGATTTTAGATCGAAATATAGATCAGCTAAGGGCATTGTCCCATAGTTAACAATTATCTGGTCATATGTGGCTTCTTTTACAAATTCACTATAGTCCGTTCCAATTTTTGCATTTAGTTCATTACCTTTAAGTTCAACATCTAAAAGTCGGTGTGTGACTGTAAATGTCACATCTTTATTTTGAAGAACGCGCATGTAAGGTGTTAAGTTCATAGCCATAATCTCTGGAGAAAAAGTGCGATCTGGTGTCATTATTTCTACTTTAGCACCAGTATTAGCAGCAATTTCAGCAGCTTGAAGGGCAGGGTGATCTCCACTCTCATCATAAATTAATATATTTTTTAAAGGCTTTATATCTCCTGAGATAATATCCCATGTGCTTATGACGTGCTTTATTTCTTTTCTATTTTCAAATAGTTCTAAATTTGGCAATCCACCCGTCGCTATAATAACTATATCTGGATTTAATGAGATTATATCCTCAGCTTCAGCCCAATTGTTGAACCTGAATTCAACATTGCGTGCCGCACATTGTGCCATTCGCCAATCAATTATTGACATCATCTCGCGTCGTCGTGGATTTTGAGCAGTCAATCGAATTTGTCCGCCTGGATTTGATTGTGCTTCGAAGACTATAACCTCATGACCACGTTCCACGGCTACCCTTGCAGCTTCTAATCCAGCAGGCCCTGCACCAACAATAATAACTTTTTTAAATTTTTTTGCTAAAGTAATTTCATGTGGCATTGTCAGCTCACGACCAGTTGCTGGATTATGAATACATAATGCATCACCAGCTTGGTATATTCGATCTAAGCAATAGGTTGCTCCAACGCAGGGTCTTATATCATCTTCACGTCCTTCAATAATTTTCTTTACGATATGAGGGTCTGCCATGTGTGCACGTGTCATTCCAACCATATCTAGTAAATTATTTTCAATTGCATGGCGTGCCGTTGCTACATCTGGAATCCTAGAAGCGTGAAAGGTGGGCATTCCAGTAAGTTTTTTTACTTCTCCTGCAAAATCTAAATGAGGTGCACTTGGCATTCCCTGAACTGGAATAACATTTGTCAAATCTGCATCTGTATGTATTCGGCCTCGGATAACATTCAAGAAATCCAATTGCCCTGTTTCTGAAAGTCGTTTGGATATTTCCAATCCATCTTTTGCGGTAATTCCACCTTTTTGTGCTTCATCTGCAGTATACCGGAATCCAATTATAAATTCATCACCAACTCGCTTTCTAACAGCATCTAGAACATCTAAAGGAAATTTCATTCTGTTTTCTAGTGTATCATTACCATACGGACCAATAAGATCATTTGTAAGAGGTGACCAAAATTGATCTAATAAATGTCCATAAACTTGTAATTCTATACCATCCATTCCACCTGATTTCATTCTTTCTGCTGCATCAGCAAAATCATTTATGATGCGAGCAATATCCCAATCTTCTATTAATTTGGGAAATGCTTTATGTGCAGGCTCACGATGTTTTGATGATGAAACAACTGGAAGCCAATCATGTTTATTCCAATTTGTTCGACGACCTAAATGAGTTAATTGAATCATAACTGCACAGCCATGTTCATGGCATCCGTCAGTTAAGTTTTGTATCCACGGAACAACTTCATCTTTATATGCTAAAACATTATTAAAAACTGGTGGACTATCTTTAGAAACAGCTGCAGAACCTGCTGTCATAGCAAGAGCAACCCCGGCTTTTGCACGCTCCTCGTGATATGCTCGGTAACGTTCTTTTGGCATACCATCCTCTGGATATGCTGGCTCATGACTTGTGGTCATGATGCGATTTCTTAAAGTTAAGTTTTTAAGTAAAAAGGGTTGAAGCAACGGATCTTTTGACATTAAAACCTCTCTGGTTAATTGAGATTGTTTAAGAAAAGTTTAATTAAACTTTTCAATATGTCTACCGGTAAAAATTTCTATTATTAAAGAACTAATATGTAAAAATTTACTCTCTCTTAAATTATTCAAAGATTTAATTTTTTGATTGAACTTGAGTCCAAAAATCTCCAATTTCACATAGTCTTGCTTTGCGAATACCTGTTTTAGACTCTACCGACACTTCTGTGTCAGCATTTGCATTTGATGCTTCGATCATAGCAAAACCGATGTTACCATTATAATCTGGCGAATAAACTGCAGATGTAACGAAACCTATATTTTTACCACCGATAAGTACTTCTTCTGGCATTGTAAGAGGAGGCATTTCAGATCCGTCTATTACAACTCCCATAAGGCGTTTTTTTATGCCATCTTCACGTTGTTTAAGAAGTGCTTGTTTGCCAATAAAATCTACATCACTGTCCAGTGAGATATATTTTTCTAAACCAATTTCTAGTGGTGTATCTTCACGGTTCATGTCGTTGCCATAAGAAAGAAGGCCAGCCTCAATTCTTTCAATTAGGTTTGGACAGCCGGCCCTAATGTTATATTTTTTGCCCTTTTCCCATATCGCATCCCATAATTCTGTTCCAAGCTGAGTGTCGTTAAGATAGATTTCAAATCCACCTTGTTTCGACCAACCTGATCTAGCTATATTTAACATTCGCCCTTTGAATGGAAACTCTTTAAAATGAAAGAATTTTACATTTCTGATTTCCTCACCGAAGACATCAGCCATCAAATCTTCAGCCAAAGGCCCTTGTATAGCTAGTGGAGAGACGTCAGGTTCACAAACCTCTACATTTAAATCTAAACCTAATGCAATGCCTTGAACCCACAACAATAAGTCACTGTCTGCAATCGAAAACCAGTATTTATCTTCAGCTAACCTTAGTGCTATTGGATCATTAATTATTGCACCACTTTGGTCGCAGATTGGTGCATAATAACATCTACCTATTTGTGCATTAGTAAGATCTCTTGCAGATATCAAGCATGCCAATTTATGAGCATCCTTACCAAGTAATTGTACTTGCCGCTCAACAGATACATCCCAAATTTGAACATTTTCTTTTAGATGTTTGTAATCTGCTTGCAAATCTTCAAAAACAGTCGGTAACAACATATGATTATAAACTGTATATCCTGAAACACCCGAAGTAGATACTCGAGCTGTAAATGGCGTTGCTCTCAAACGCCTAGATGGGAAAAGCATTGCTCCAGCCATAAAGAAATCTCCTATAATGCATAAGATATCATTTTTCGTATTACGTATTTATCAAACTAGCACGGCTTTTTGCGACTTTTTAAGTAACGCGGTCGACTTGGTCCTAAGTTCTGATTTTTTGAGCATTTATCTAAATGAAAGATTCGATCAATTGTAACGTTGGGTCACTTTAGAAACAAAAATGCTAGGTCTATTGACATAATGTGCTTATAATTGGAATTCGTATGAAGAATTAATCAAATAGGAATATACAATGACGGGTGATTATAAATTTGATACCTTAAGTTTACACGCTGGTTTTACACCTGATGAACGCCATGGATCAGCTGCAGTTCCAATTCATCAAACAACGTCGTATGTTTTTAAAGACTCAGAACATGCTGCAGCATTATATAATTTAGAAATTGGTGGTCATTTATATTCAAGAATATCAAATCCGACTGTTGCCGTGCTTGAGCAACGTGTTGCCGCATTAGATGAGGGTATTGGTGCAGTTGCAACATCTTCTGGGATGGCCGCTTTATTTGTCACTGTATTAGCATTATGTTCTGCTGGAGATCATATTGTATCTTCGTCTCAAATGTATGGAGCTAATATTAATTTATTTCAGCATACACTTTCAAGATATGGAATTACTACTACGTTTGTTGCTCCCAATGATCCTGAAGCTTTTGCTGATGCTATTCAACCAAATACAAAAATGGTATTTGGTGAAGTCATCGGTAATCCAGGTTTAGATATAATGGATATCACGCGAGTTGGTAAGATTGCTAATGATGCTGGAGTTCCATTAGTTATTGATGCAACATTTAATACACCATATTTACTTAAACCATTAAAAAACGGCGCAAATATAGTCATACATTCTCTTACTAAATGGATGGGTGGCCATGGTGTTGCGTTGGGAGGTATAGTTGTTGATGGTGGTAATTTTGATTGGGGTCAAAATGATAGATTTCCGACTTTAACGGAGGCACATTTTGGTTTCCAAGGTGTAAATTTGTATGAAGAGTTTGGTCCTGCAGCATTTATTAATCGTGTGCGAACCGAAGGTATGTATAATGTTGGACCATGCCTCTCTCCGACAAATGCTTTTCACCTAATGCAAGGTATTGAAACATTAGGGTTACGTATGGATCGTCATATGGAAAATACTAAAAAAATGTTAGATTTTTTATCAGATCATGAAAGTATTTCCTGGATTAAACATCCAACTTTACCTGACCACCCAGATTTTGAGGTTGCTAAACGCTTGATGCCGAAAGGTGCTGGGTCAGTAATAGCATGTGGCCTAAAAGGTGGCCGTGAAGCAGGGCAAGCTTTCATAGAAAGTGTTCAGGTAGCATCACACCTTGCCAATGTTGGTGATGCAAAAACGCTTGTTATACATCCAGGATCAACTACTCAAAGTCATTTGAGTCCTGAAGCTATGAAGGCTGCCGGTTTGACCGATGATATGTTGCGAATTTCAGTAGGCTTGGAAGATTTTGGTGATTTGAAATTAGATTTCGAACAGGCATTCAACCGCGCTTCTAAATTAAGGAGCTAAGCAATGAAAATTAACCTAAATAATGAAGTAGTGTTTGCATCAACTGGTGGTAGGCCTTTTGAAACTAAAAATGACCCTCTATGGTTCATACATGGATCTGGACAAAGTCATCTTTCGTTTATTCTGCAAGGACGATTTTTTGCAAACCGAGGTTGGCCTGTTATAGCTGCAGATATGCCTTCTCATGGTTTATCATCAGGTGTTCCTCTGACTTCTATTCAGGCAATGTCTGATTGGCAAATAGCCTTGATGGATGAAATTGGTATAGAAAGAGTACAAATTATCGGGCATTCTCAAGGTGGTTTGATTGGTTTGGATATGGCACATCGTTATCCAGATAGAGTTTCACAATTATCATTAGTAGCAACTGCATTATCTATTCCTGTGAATAGTAATTTGATTGAAATGGCGAAAAATAAAGAACAATCCGCAATTGATGCAATGATCGATTGGGGTCATGGCCCTGAAGGGCATAATCATGACAATACAATGCCAGGTCAAAATCATCTTAATTTCGGTGTTCAGTTAATGGCTGCAAACAAATTAGGTGCATTACATGCTGATTTAAAGGCATGCGTTGATTATAAAGATGGCCATATTGCAGCTGGTAAGATTTCGTGCCCATCACAAATTATCATTGCTCAAAAAGATAAAATGACACCCATGAAATTTGGCCTAAAAGCAGCAGAAGCTCTAAAGACAAATAATGTTACTGTAATTAAAAATGCAGGACATATGTTGCCCTCAGAACATCCAGAAGAAGTTAACCGTGCTTTACGTACATTTTTTACTAAGAGTTAAAACATGCCAGAATTCAAACAAATTGCAGTTATAGGTGCAGGTACCATGGGAAGCGGTATTGCTGCCCAAATTGCAAATGCAGGAAATAAAGTTTTATTAATGGATTTGCCGCGTGACGATGATCCTATTGGAGTATTGGTAGATGCTAAGAAGAGACTCTTAAAATCTGATCCACCTGCACTTGTGCATAAATCTCGCATTGATTTAATTGAAGTTGGTAATATTCGTGATGACTTTGATAAATTGGCAAACTGTGATTGGATTGTTGAAGCAGTTGTCGAGCGCTTAGATGTTAAAAAAGATCTATATAAACGACTTAATGAAGTTATAGATCCTAATTGTGTTGTAACCTCAAATACATCAACAATACCGATTTCTTTGTTGGTTGAAGATATGCCGGAAGATTTTCAAAAACGATTTGCTATTACGCATTATTTCAACCCAGTTCGATACATGCGTTTACTCGAGCTAGTTCGAGGTGCAAATACTGATGAAAAAATAATGGATAGACTCGCAGATTATAATGATCGGGTTATGGGAAAAGGTGTTGTTAGATGTAATGATACTCCTGGATTTTTGGGCAATAGAGTAGGAGTATTTGCCCTTCAAGTTGGAATGGATGAAGCTTCAAGAAATAAACTTACTGTTGAAGAAGCTGATGCTTTAATGGGTAGGCCAATGGGTATACCTAAAACTGGTGTTTTTGGATTATACGATCTGATTGGTATCGATTTGATGTCTGATGTTGTAAACACACTGGGTGATATCCTTCCTGAAGATGATTTGTTTCATGAAGTTGGTACATTAAATAATCCTGTAATGCCTTTAATTAGGGACATGATACAAAATGGATTTACGGGTGATAAAGGTGAAGGTGGTTTTTATCGAATAGAAAACAATACAAATTGTGCAGTTGATTTGATCAATGGCGAAATACGCCCTCGACAGAAAAATTTGCCAATAAGCGCTCAGAAAGCTGCTGATGCACAAGCTGTTGGGGACGAAACTTTAACAATTATGATAAATGGTTCCGATAACCATGTAACTTTCTGTAAACGATTTTTAGCCCGTACTTTAGCTTATGCGGCAGATTTAATTCCAGCAGTAACATCTAGCCCTCAAGATATTGATGATGCAATGAAGCTTGGTTTTAATTGGGTCCGTGGCCCATTTGAATTGATCGATGCTTTAGGGGCTAATGTAGTTGCAAAATTGATTGAAGAGGTAGGTTTAACTGTACCAAAAGCCATATCTTTAAGTGAAGAAATAGGGCCGTTTTATTCTGTAAAAAAATCTAGTTTAAATGTATTAAATTTTGAAAAACATACATTTTACTCACCTGTTGTTTTGCCTGAAAATACCATTCGTTTTCATATGAGCAAACAAACCTTGACGCCATTATTAACTAATTCTGCTGCTAGTCTGTATGAGTTGAAAGGAAATTTACGATTACTTGAATTTCATTCTAAGGCGAATGCACTCACAGCAGAATCTATGGAAATAGTTCTTGCAGCAGCTAAAAATCATGGTGATGGTATTATAGTTCACAATGATGCACAGCATTTTTCTGCAGGTGTTGATTTGAATCGTTTCCGCTCATTTATTGAAGCTTCTGATTGGAATGGAATTGATGATTTTCTAAATAGTTTTCAACAATCTGTTAAAGCTCTTAAATATTCGCCTGTACCTGTTATTGGTGCACCTTCTGGATTATCTATTGGTGGTGGTTTTGAAGTTTTAGCTCATTGTGACAAACTTATTGCACATACAAATACAGTTTTTGGTTTAGTTGAGACTGGGGTTGGTGTTGTACCAGGTGGGGGTGGAGTTAAAGAAACTTTATTACGTTGGTATCAATCAACAGGGGATTGGGAGAAAGCATCTTGGAATACTTGGATGCAAATTGGCTATGGGCAAATTGGCACAAGTCCAGATCTTTCAGCCCGTATGCAATATTATCTAAAAGATAGGGATATTGAAGTTCTTAACCGTGATAAATTAATGCATGTCGCTAGTATTGAGATGGTAAAATTACAAAAAGAATATTTACCACCAATTGAACCAGTTTTTGAACTACCTGGATCTCACATGATCAAAAAAATGTCTGACTTTATGCAAAATGGAATAAATGAAGGTTTATTTTTTCCTCATGATAAAACAGTAGCAATGCAAGTTGCAGAAATTGTAGTTAATAGTGCTGACGAAAATTCTATTACTGTATCTGAACAAGATATGTATAATCGAGAGCGACGCGCATTTCTAAATTTGGCAAAAACACCAGAGACTATTGCTCGTATTTCCAGTCTATTGGATACTGGTGAAGCTATAAGAAATTAGGGGGCCATGATGAGCATTTATGACGATTTTGAAAAAAATTCTGCAAACCATGCAGCTTTATCGCCGCTTTCATTCATAAAACGCACTGCGTTGATGTTTCCAGACCGTGATGCTGTAATTTATGGAAGTCGTAAGTATAGCTGGTCGCAATTATATAAACGATCAATTCAATTAGCATCTGCATTAAGTAAGAAGGGTGTTGGTAAAGGTGACACGGTTGCAATACTCGCTGCGAATACTCCCGAGATGATTGAAGCGCATTTTGGTATTCCTATGTCGGGCGCCATTTTAAATACTATAAATACCCGTTTAGACGCTGATACTATTTCATATATTCTTGGTCATGGAGAAGCTAAGGTTTTTATTGTTGATGGTGAACTTGCTCCTCAAGCTGCAGAAGCGATTAAAGGTAGAGATATACTTGTAGTTGATATTGCTGATTTGCAAGACAATCTAAATCCAAATCGGATTGGTACAATCGATTATACTGATTTTATTAAATTAGGTGAGGAAAGTGCAGATTGGGAAATGCCCACAGATGAATGGGATGCAATTGCACTAAACTATACCTCAGGCTCTACAGGTCGACCCAAAGGTGTTGTTTATCATCATCGGGGTGCTTATTTGATGTCTATGGGCGTAATTGCTGATTGGGGATTACCAAGGCATCCAAAATACCTTTATACAGTTCCATTGTTTCACTGTAACGGATGGTGCCATGGGTGGGCTATGGCTGCTTTGGCTGGAACTATTGTATGCACGCGAGCTATTACACCTTCAGTAATTTACAATGCAATTAGTGAACATGGCATTACGCATTTTGGTGGTGCACCAATAGTTTTAGGAATGATTTTAAATGCAAATGATAATGATCGAAAAAATTTCGATTATACAGTAAATGTAATGACAGCAGGTGCACCACCTCCGGCTGCAGTTTTAGAAGGCATTGAAAAACTTGGCTTTAATGTTACGCAAGTTTATGGATTAACTGAAACATATGGACACACAGTTATGTCTACTTGGAATAGTGATTGGGATGATTTGCCGCAAGATCAACGTGCAATTATGAAAGCACGGCAAGGAGCAGGAATGGTCCATACTGATGGTTTGCGTGTAGTTGATACCAACGGAAAAGATGTCCCAGCAGATGGTAAAACATTTGGAGAAATTCTAATCCGTGGTAACACTGTTATGAAGGGATATTTGAAAAACCCAAAAGCAACATCTGAAGCTTTTACAGATGGATGGTTTAGATCTGAAGATTTAGCCGTAATGCATGAAAATGGTTATGTTGAAGTTAAAGATAGATTAAAAGACATAATCATATCAGGCGGAGAGAATATTTCATCTGTTGAAGTTGAGGGTATTTTACACCGACATGAGGCTGTAGCTTTAGCTGCTGTTGTTGCAATGAAAGATGAAAAGTGGGGTGAAGTACCTTGTGCTTTTATTGAGTTAAAAGATGGAAAATCTGTAACCGAAAACGAAATTATATCCTTTTGTCGTGATCATCTTGCTGGCTTTAAGCGCCCTAAAAAGGTTGTATTTGGAGTACTCCCAAAAACTGCAACAGGTAAGATCCAGAAATATGAATTAAGAAATAATATTTGATTTAAACGCCAAGATTGGTTCTAAAATTTTATTTCTGTTACTTGCCTTTCCAAACTGGTTTGCGCTTTTCTGAAAATGCTTTTGCACCTTCAAGTTGATCCTCTGATGTATAAAGAGTTTTCACAGTGGGAAGCTCACTTGATGTAATAGTGTTTAATGCATCTTGAAACTTCATATTCTCGGCTTCACGAACGACTTCTTTAATCGCAGCGTAAACTAAAGGTGGCCCAGCGGCCAAAATTTTTGCCATATTGCGTGCTTCATCCATTAATTTTTCTGCAGGATGAATTTGATTTATTAATCCCCAACGTGCAGCTTCTTCAGCATCTATCCATCTTCCTGTAAAAAGCATTTCCATTGCAATGTGATAAGGAATACGTTTTGGTAACTTTATCGAAGCTGCATCCGCAACTGTTCCTGAGTTTATTTCTGGTAAAGCAAATTGAGCATGCTCTGCAGAAAGAATAATGTCTGCAGATAATGCCAGCTCTAATCCGCCCCCACAACAAATGCCATTTACTGCAGCAATAACGGGTTTGTTTAGATTTTTTAATTCTTGAAGACCGCCAAAACCACCTTGGCCATAATCGCCGTCTACTTCATCACCATCAGCAGCAGCTTTCAAATCCCATCCTGGACAGAAAAACTTTGGACCAGCACCTGTAATTATAGCCACACGGAGTTCTGGATTATCTCTAAAACTTGCAAAAACATCTCCCATAATCCTACTTGTTTTTAGGTCTATGGCATTAGCTTTTGGCCGATCTAAAATGACTTCTAAAACATGACCTTCTTGTATTGTTTTGATAGGGCTTTCAGTCATTTTTTTCTCCTATTTTTATTAATGCATCAGCTACAATGGCATCTGCTTGTCTACATATGAGTGGGTTGATCTCAACTTCTGATATTTTTCCATGATTGGAAATAACGAAATTTTGAACATTTTGAATGGTTTTTAATATGCTATCTATATCGGGAGATGGTGCTCCCCTATATCCTAAAAATAATGGCCATATTTTGAGTGTTTTTAATGATTTTAAAATGTCTTCATTATTTGCTGGAATTAATAAAGAAATTTTATCATCAAATATTTCAGTGAGCTTTCCACCTGAAGCAATTGTTAAAACATAACCATGAGCTTCATCCAAGACTACTCCAACTAACAGTTCTAATAAACTATCACCAACCATTTTTTCAATTAAAAATGTATTGCTTGGCATAACTTTTGCTGCACTAAGGATATCAGTTTGATTTTGTAAATTTAATGCAACAAGTCCTGCTTCGGTCTTATGGGCGCTACCTTCGCCTTTCAAGACAACTGGATATCCAATTTTATTTGCAGCTTCTTCGATATTTTCAAAATTAGCTACAGTTTGTGAAATTGGCAGTTGGATATCAAATTCACCAAGCATTTTTTTTGCTGTCGCTTCAGTTAATACCTTTGCATTTAATGGAATGATTGGAGGTAAAATATTTTCAGATTTTATTTTTGAATATGTTGCGAATTTGGCGATAGAGTCTAAAGCACTTTCGATACCCCCAAATGGAATAATACCTTTTTCTAATAATTCTTTTGCAATCTTTTCGGGTAAAGTATCTGAAATGGAACCAACAACTCCAATCTGACATCCTGTTTTGTTTTTTGCCTCAATAAGAGAGGGGATGACATCAACCCACATTTGTGGGTCACACCGATCAATGCGTGGAAAGTCTAAAACTAATAAGCCAATACAGTCTGTTTCCTTTAGTGCAGCAATAAAAGTTTGGGTCATTGCCTCCCAATTACCCCATATATAAGTATGGTAATCTAATGGATTTGCTAATTTTACCATTTTTCCCAAAGTATTTCGTAACCTTGCAGATTGATTTTCGCTCAGTGGTGGAAAATTAATTCCAACTGCCTGGCCTATGTCGGCCATTAAGCTAGCTTCACCTCCAGAACATGACATTGATAAGACATTATTATTTGGTTGCTCCCCAACCACATGAGCTAATTTTAATGTTTCTATAAATGTAGTTAGATTTTGTATTTGAACTACACCTAACCGGCTGAATAGAGCAGTAGCGCCGGCGTTACTGCCAGCGATTGAAGCAGTATGTGAAATCGTCGCAGCCCGTGCCTGATCAGAACTTCCAACTTTTAATATAATTATGGGTTTTCCTAGATTATTGGCGATCTGTACCATACTTTCAAATTCAACTACATCTTTGATCCCTTCAATGTGAAGGCCTAAAGCTGTTACACGTGGATCTTTCAAAAATTCAGTAGCCATTTCTGCTAAACTGACTTGAGCTTGGTTTCCTACAGAAGAGATAAAAGCAATTGGAAGTCCTCGTGTCTGCATCGTCAAATTGATAGCAATGTTTGAGGATTGTGTAATAATGGCTACACCAGTTTCCACCCGTTCGCCACCATGCTGATCTGGCCAAAGAAGTGAACCATCAAGGTAATTTATAAATCCATAACAATTTGGACCCAAGATAGCCATTTCGCCAGCTGCCAATAATAACTGATGTTCTAAATCAGCACTCTTTGCATCTTCTGATACAGACTCTGAAAACCCACTTGCAAAACAAACAGCGCCTTTGGCTTTTATGGAGTTTAATGATCTTATTACTTCAATTGTTGTGAATCTATTCACGCCTATGAAACTTGCATCTGGTCCGTATGGAAGATCTTCCACAGATTTGAAGCAAGGAATTCCATTGATTTCAGAACGTTTTGGATGGACTGCCCATATTGGGCCTTGAAAATCCATTTTTTTGCATTGTTCAATAACATTCTCACACCATGATCCGCCACCTATTACAGCAATAGATTTTGGATGTAGTAAGCTTCCAAGATTACTCATCTATGCACCCAATGGGCGTAGCAATTCACGACTAATAATATGGCGTTGTATTTCGGATGTTCCATCCCAAATACGTTCTACGCGAGCATCTCTCCAAAACCGTTCAATAGGAAAATCATCCATTAAGCCCATGCCACCAAATATTTGCAATGTTTTATCAGTTACACTTGCTAAAGTTTCTGATGCAAATACTTTTGCGCTTGCGATTTCTCGGTTTGATGGTTGTCCCTGATCAAGCATCCAAGCAGATTTTAATGTCAATAAATCTGCAGCATCTATATCTGTAATCATGTCAGCAATTTGAAAGCCTACACCCTGGAATTTTCCAATTGCTTGACCAAATTGTTTTCGTTCTGCAGCATAATTTAGTGCATAATCAAAGCATCTTCTAGCTCGACCAACTGAAAATGCTGCAACAGTTATTCTTGTTGCATAAAGCCATTCATTCATTACCGCAAATCCACCATCAATTTCGCCTAAAACAGCCTCTTTGGGTAAACGACAATTATCAAAATCTAAAATGCAATTTTTATATCCCTTATGGCTAACTGAATTGTACCCATTTCGAACTTCAAAGCCTTTTGTTCCGCGATCTACGAGAAATGTAGTAATCCGTTTTTTTGGGCCACGTGGTGTTTCGTCAACACCAGTTGCAACAAATACTATGAAGAAATCAGCATGCTCAGCACCAGATATAAAGTGTTTTGATCCATTAATAATCCAATCTGAACCATCAGATACAGCGCTGCATTTCATTCCACGAACATCACTACCTGCATCTGGCTCAGTCATGGCCAATGCATCTGTGATCTCACCTTTTACGGCTGGTAGAAGATAGCGTTCTATTTGCTCATCACGACATGCCATAAGGATATTTTGAGGTCTTCCAAAAAAGTGAGTTAAAGCCATAGAGCCTCTACCAAGTTCTCTTTCTACAAGTGTAAAATCAAGATGGCTTAAACCTGCGCCGCCTACACTTTCAGGAAAATTACATGCATAAAACCCCAAATCTATAACTTTTTGCTTTATTGATTGGCCTAATTCTAGAGGAACATTTCCAGTTCGTTCAACTTCAGCTTCATGAGGGTAAATTTCTTTTTCAACAAAATCACGTACAGTATCAACGATCATTTCTTGCTCTTGTGATAAGCCAAAATTCATTGTTTGCCTCCCCTTGGATCTTCAATTTTACTATGAGCAGCTGCAATTCTTTCTAAATTGTTGAGAACATCTTTTCGTGGTTCACATGCGCGCCTTGTTTCTAGGCTTACATGTATTAACATTTGCTCCCCAGTAGCCATCAATGTGCCATCTTCACCATACATTTGATGGAATAAACGCATTTTTTTTCCTTCTCCCTGTAGAATATATGATTTTACATGAATGTTTGATCCTGCATGGGTCTCGGCCAAAAACTTAATTGCAATGTCTACGGTAAAATAGCTTAATCCAGATGCAATGTATGCTTCATTTGCCCCCACCGTTTTCATGATTATATCAGCAGCATCAGAAAAAATTTGTCCATATCTGCTTTCATTCATATGTCCATTGTAGTCTGTCCAATCGTTTGGAATGACTCTATTGATGGTAGTAATGGGATCATCATATTCTGATGGCAATTCTGGTTTTATAGTTTTTTCGTGATTATTAATTAAAGCACCTGCAGCAGTATTTTCATTCTTTAATGATCGAAGTATTGCTATTAAATTGTTATCACGTAATCTCTCTAGTTCCCGAATAGATTTATGCCCTGATTGCGCATCGGATTGGTTGGCAATTTGCTCAATTAGCTCATCAGTTAGCTCGGGAACATCCATGAGTTTAGTCCATGGCCATTGTAGACACGGACCGAATTGAGAGATGAAATGTGCCATTCCTTCTTCCCCTCCGGCTATTCTGTAAGTTTCGAACAATCCCATTTGAGCCCATCGCAAACCAAAACCATATCGAATGGCATCATCAATTTCTTGTGTTGTGGCAATTCCATCTTTTATGAGCCATAAACCTTCGCGCCAGACAGCTTCTAAAAACCTATCTGCAATGTGTGCATCAATTTCTTTTCTTACGTGTAATGGGAACATTCCTAAGGAAGTTAATATTTCTTTTGCTTTATTTATTATAGTTTCTGAATTTGCAGGGGATGGAACCAATTCAATCAATGGTAATAAATAAACTGGATTAAAAGGGTGTGTAACAATAATTGAATCGGGTCTTATAGATCCTTCTTGAAGCTCTGATGGTTTGAAACCTGATGTTGAGGAGCCAATAACTGCATCAGAAGATGCATGATTTATTATTTCATTAAATACTTTATGTTTAAGGTCTAATCTTTCGGGCACACTTTCTTGGATCCATGTAGCGCCTTCAACTGCGTCTTTTATGCTTTCACAAAAATTAAGTGATCCTTCAACAGGTAAATTTACATCGTATAACATTGGTAAAGCATGTCGTGCATTTTCCAAAACTGCTTTTATTTTGCGCTCAGACTCAGGATCTGGATCATACAAATTTACATCCCATCCATTTAAAAGAAATCGTGCTAACCAGCCTCCACCAATGACGCCACCACCAATTATTGCTGCTATTTTTCTCATTTTTTTCTCATTTTATAAATGTCTTAATTAAGTTTTGTTTAATGCTATGTAATAGCTTCAGTGTGGCCATCAACGGCCAAAGCTTGACCTGAGATTTTTATACCAGATGGACTATCTAAAAAGTGAATCATGTTCGCGATGTCATCTGCAGTAACCCATGTTTTCAAAGATACAGCTGAAACATAATCATCGCGTACCTTTTGCTCGTCGACACCTCTGACTTTAGCTTCATTTTGAACAACTCGATCCATCCGATCACCTTCTACAGCTCCAGGACATATACAATTTACACGAATACCATCATTGCCCATTTCCATTGCTAATGTTTTGGTTAATCCAACAATGCCCCATTTTGCTACAGCATATGGACTGCGATAGGGGTAACCAAACAATCCTGCAGATGATGATAAAAGAATTATCAAGCCAGATTTATTTTTGCGCATATGTTTTGCAGCCCACCGAACTAATAAAAAAGTACCGTCCAATGTTGTTGCAATTGTATCTTTCCAATCTGAATATTTTAAATTTTCAATTAAAGCTGCAGGACCACCTATACCAGCACCAGCGATTACGACATCAACACCATCTAAGAATTCATCACATGCAGTAAAAAAATCATCCATTTCTTTTTCGTTAGTTACATTTGCGCACACAGCTAGTGAATTGGGGTATGTCTTTTTGAATGATTGGATCGCATTTGGATCAATATCACAAATTGCAACTTTTGCTCCTTCTGCAAGATAATTTTTTGCTATGACCAAGCCAATTCCTGCAGCTCCTGCAGTTATGACTACTCGCTTTTCACTCATTTGGGTAACCGTTTTACAAGGTTTAGTTTTTCACGAGTTTCTTCTGGGGTCATGATTGAGCTGCCCATAGCTTCTATTATAGTTACAGCACGTTCTACTAGTGCTTCATTGGTAGCTAATTGGCCCTTAGCCAACCATAAATTATCTTCTAATCCAACACGCACATTACCACCTGCCAATACTGCTGCTGCTACATATGGCAATTCGTTGCGACCAATGGAAAATGCAGACCAATTCCAATCATTCGGTACGTTATTAACCATAGCCATGAATGTATTTAAATCATCTGGTGCACCCCAAGGGATTCCCATACATAATTGAACAAGTGCTGGAGATTTTAATATTCCTTTTTCCACCAAGTTTTTGGCTAACCATAAATGCCCAGTATCAAAGGCTTCAATTTCTGGTTTTACTCCTAAACTTTCCATCATTGACCCCATGGCTTCCAACATGCCAGGTGTATTTGTCATTACATAATCTGCTTCTGCAAAGTTCATTGTTCCACAATCTAGGGTGCAAATTTCGGGTAGGCATTCAGCTACATGTGCCACACGTTCTTCAGCACTAGCCATGTCTGTTGAATTTGAAAGTGGTAATGGGCTGTCGGGAGATCCAAAAACCATATCGCCACCCATTCCTGCTGTTAGATTAAGAACCATATCTACTTCAGATTCTCTAATACGGTCAGTTACTTCACGATAAAGCTTTAAGTCACGTGATGGCACACCTGTATCAGGATCCCTAACATGGCAGTGAACAATTGCAGCACCAGCTTTTGCAGCTGCTATAGCACTTTCTGCAATTTCTTTTGGACTTCTTGGCACATGAGGGCTTCGGTCCTGTGAGCTTCCTGAGCCTGTGATTGCGCAAGTGATGAATACTTTTGAGTTCATTGAGAGGGGCATATTAATATCCTTTGATTATTATAAATTATCGTAATCCTCTTGCATTAAGTAAGTATGCACTATTAGACATAATATATGCAAAATTTACCAACTCCCAAATCTTTTCCCATTACAATCGATTTTTTAGTTTATGATCGTTTTTCAAATCATTGTATGGCGAATACCTTAGAACCTTTCAGAGCAGCAAATACTTTAAGTGCAAATGATGTTTATGAATGGAATTTTGTAACACTTGATGGATTATCTGTTCAAAGTTCCAGTGAATTGAGATTAATGCCAGATCAAAAATTTGGTGAAACTAAACGTGCAGATTTTTTATTTATTATCGCTTCATACGATTTTCGAAAGCATGATAATGTTGTTTCCAGGCGAGCTCTTCGTGCATCAGTGAAGCGCTATAAAAATATTATAGGATTAGATACTGGGCCATGGATGATGGCTGGAGCTGGTATATTAGATAATCATCGTGCCACGGCTCATTGGGATATTATTGATGAATTTTCAGAAGAGTTTGTGGATGTTGATGTTGAACGGCAAAAATATATTCTCGATGGAAATATAGGAACTTGTGGAGGCGCTATGGCTGCATTTGATCTCAGTTTGTCTATTATAAGAGAGATAAATGGGGTCACAGTTGCATTGGATGTTGCCTCAATGTTTTTAAGTGGAACTGACTTACCTCAAGAGTACAAAAAAAATATTGTTTATAAAATTCCAGAAGTGCAAAAAGCTACTGAAATAATGCATGAAAATATTGAAGATATTCTAACAATACCAAATATTGCAAAAACAATACAAATTAGCCCAAAACAATTACACAGATTTTTTTTAAAAGACCTTGGTCAATCACCAAAGCAAGTTTATTCTAATATAAGATTATCATTTAGTAGACACCTACTGCAAGCAACAGAGAAGCCAATTCGTGAAGTTGCTCTGAGATCTGGGTATCAAAATGTCAGTGCATTTTCACGTGCTTTTAAAGCTCGCTTTAATCAAACGCCAAGTGAATATAAAAATCATTTTTAATATATTTTTGCGTTTGCAGCTTAATCAAGGTCGTTAAGTGACTAGTCAGGTTTGTGGATTTATTCTATTAATACCATAAGCCAATATGAGGGAATTTTAATGCAACATGTTACTAATCAGTATTTTAAAACTGGCATTCAAATGGCAGGAGTGCCATTACCTAGCACAAATAGTGCACGCCCAGTTGGAATGTTAAAAACATGTCCTGCACATTTCCAAACGCCTCTTATATCTGTTGACAGTTTTTCTGAAAGTTTGGGTGTTGCATCAATTCATGTTAAAGACGAAAGAGATAGAATGAAGCTTGGAAGCTTCAAAGCTCTTGGTGCTGCGTATGTGATAGCAAGCGATGCAGCTGAGGGAGATGTTTCAAACACAACTTACATAACTGCATCTGCTGGAAACCATGGCCTTTCTGTTGCTGCTGGAGCGTCAGCATTTGGTGCCAAAGCTGTGGTTTATCTTTCAGACACTGTACCTGAAGATTTCGCGACGCGATTGACTAAAATTGGAGCAACTGTTGTTAGAGCAGGGGAAAATTACGAAGCTTCAATGGTTGCTGCGCAAAAAGCTGCTGCTGATAATGATTGGGTTTTACTTTCAGATAGTTCATGGGATGGGTATTTTGACAGACCATGGAGATTGATGGAGGGTTATACTGTGATGGCAGCGGAAATTATTCACCAAATAGAGCATGTTCCTACACATATTTATTTACAAGCTGGTGTTGGAGGTTTGGCTGGAGCAATGGCTGCATGCTTTAGAGCTGCTTGGGGCGATGCACCTATGATCACTGTTGTTGAACCCGCATTCGCACCGGCTTTAACAAATTCAATTATTGAGGGAAAATTTGTTTCTACTTCAGGCCCAGTTTCTGATATGGGCCGACTTGATTGCAAAGAAGCGTCACTGATAGCATTAGCTGGATTATCAAGAGATGCTAATAGTTTTGTAACTCTTACAGAAAAAGAATGTTTGGATGCAATAAAAGTACTACCAAAATATAACTTAGATACATCGTCATCAGGAGGTGCAGGCATAGCAGCCATGACGATGTCAGATCTTCCATCAGATGCACGTGTTCTATGTATATTATCAGAAGGACCAGATGAATAATGCAGAGGGGTTTTCTAGATAAAGAATTTCAAAATCGTGTTAGTAACGCTCAAAGTTTAATGGTTAAAAATGATTTATCAGCTTTGCTGCTCACAACTGAACCTGATGTTCGTTATTTCACAGGATTTCTTACTCAATTCTGGCAAAGTCCTGCTCGGCCGTGGTTTTTAATCGTTCCAGTCTCTGGAAAGCCAATCGCTGTAATACCAAGTATTGGGCACTCATTGATGAATTCAACTTGGATAGATGATATTAGAACTTGGCTTGCTCCAAACATGGTTGATGATGGTATTGGCCTCTTAATTGATACTTTAAACGAAGTTTCTAAAGATGGAAGAATTGGAATTCCAGATGGATTAGAGTCTCATGTTCGTATGCCTTATGCGGATATGAAAAAGTTATCTGAAAAAGTAAAAATATCATCTGATAATGGGATTGTTCGTCAACTTCGCATGGTGAAGTCAGAAGCTGAAATAAACAAGATTAGGCATGCATGTAGTATTGCTGACAATGCATTTAATTCAGTTAAAGATTTTGCAGAAATAGGAATGACACAATCAAATATAAATCGTAAATTTCAATCTGTGTGTTTGCAGGCAGGTGCGGATAGTGTTCCTTATGTTTCAATGGGACTAGGCGCTGGGGGTTACTATGATGTTATTTCTCCAGCTGCAGATATTCAAATTAAGGATGGCGATATTCTTATGTTGGATACTGGTTTAATGTGGGATGGTTACTTTTGTGATTTTGATAGAAATTTTTCTATGGGTAAGCCAGATCCCCGCGTTATTTCTTGTCATGGTTATTTAGTTGATGCTGTTATGGCAGGATTAGAAGTTGCAAAAAGTGGATCAACAGCTGCGGATATTTTCCATGCAATGGCAAAAATTACAGGAGCAGGAAAAGCTTTAGAAGCAGGACGATTTGGTCATGGATTGGGAATGCAATTGACAGAATGGCCATCTTTTATTCCTGATGATCATACCGAAATCGTAGAAGGAATGGTTTTAACATTAGAACCATCAATAGAAACTATAGATGGTCGCATTATGGTTCATGAAGAAAATATTGTAATTCGAAAAGACGGTGCAGAAAAGCTTTCAACATTTTATAAAGAGATGGTAATTATTGAATGAATAATTTTTCATATAAATTGGAAGAAAATTATAATCTATCGATGGGCTTGATTGTATTGCAAGCTGACCAAAGAATTGAATTAGATGCGCGGCAACAATTTGATCCAAAAGTAAATCTTCACATCTCGCGAATTCCTTCAGCAGAAACCGTATCTACTGACACTTTAAAACAAATGGAAAGAGATCTACCATTAGCAGTATCCTTATTCCCGAATGCGGTTAATTTTGATGTTGTTGGCTATGGATGTACTTCTGGTACGTCTGTTATTGGTGCTGATAATATTGCAAAAATTATAAAAGATAGCTGCAAAACTACACATGTTACAGAACCTGTGAGTGCTTTAATAGCTGCTTGTAGATATCTTAATTTAAAGCGAGTTGGTTTTTTATCACCCTATGTTGAAACAGTCAGCTCTGGGCTTCGCCAAACTTTACTTTTATCAGGTATAGAGACGCCAACATTTGGAAGCTTCAACGAAGAAATAGAAGAAAAAGTTGTCAAAATTAGTACACAATCAATTTTTGAAGCTGCTGTAGAGTTAGGGGGGCAAGATATTGATGCTCTTTTCTTATCATGCACGAATTTAAATACTCTTCCAGTGATAAAACGTATTGAAGAAAAAATTGGAAAACCTGTATTATCTAGTAATCAGGTATTAACTTGGCATATGGGCCAGTTAGCTAAAGGTGGATTATTAAAAAATTGTGAGGGGTCTTTATTTAATTGATATTTATTTAAAACCACTCATTACTTTTTCTATTAATTTACAATTACCGCTTAAACTTTTCTCGATTTTTTGCCCAATATATTCAATTGATTCAAGGTGGGTATTATTCATAAATAATTCAATAGCTGGAGCACTAAGATTATCTGTATTAAATTTTTTCATACCCAATAATCTTTTCAAATGTTCAATAGAAGTGAAGAGTTCCAATGCTTCGAATAAAACCTCAAAATCCTTTTGTGAAAGTATTTTTTTACCAAAAGCATTTTTTAGCTGCTTAGCTGGTTTGTGATTTCTTCCATTAGTTAATAATGTCAGGCTTTGGGCAAGAAGCTCCAAATCTAAGATACCTCCAAGTGGTTTTTTAATTGGCCAT
Source organism: Rhodobacteraceae bacterium Water-Bin34 (assembly GCA_900197625.1). Classification (GTDB taxonomy): domain Bacteria; phylum Pseudomonadota; class Alphaproteobacteria; order Rhodobacterales; family Rhodobacteraceae; genus Amylibacter. Next base: position 123,389 of record FZLS01000002.1, read on the forward strand.
TTTTGTTTTTTATCAATTTCTAACTTTGAAATCCGTTGCCTCATTTCATTTACTTCAATGGATATTTCTCCTGGATCAAATTTTTTATCAAGAATATCTATCAAGGCTCTATTAATCTCATTACAAAGCTTTTGATCTCCTGCTACAACCCGTGCTCTTGTTAAGGCAAGCCTTTCCCATAGCCACGCTTTGGTTTTTTGATAATTTATAAAGCCGTCTAGACTTGTAGCGACAGTACCAGCTCTACCAGAAGGTCGAAGCCTCATATCAACCTCATATAATCTCCCGTAAGACATTGATGATGATAAACCACTTATTAAAGTCCGTGTAACTTTTTGGAAATAAGTTCTTATATCTAACTCTTTAAAGCTAGAAACTGAGTCTGGATTCCCGTCATAAATCACAATTATATCTAAATCAGAAGTACAGCTCATTTCTTGAGATCCCATTTTACCCATTGCTAAGATTGCTACAGAACTTCCAGCAATTTCCCCATACCGTCTTTGTGTTTCAGAAAGTGCTTGTTCTAAGCATAAGTTTAAACATGTTTGTGCTAAATCTGAATAAGCTTGTTCAGCACGTTTTGATGTTATGATTTGGGTTAATTGAGCAAATACAATTTTAAAGTGCTCTTCAGATTTCCAGGCTCGAGTATTAATTAAAGAGGCTTCAAAATCATTAGAACCCAATAGACGGGCATTTAAACTTTTTTGAAAATCTTTTAAATTATTTGGTATTGCGTCAGGGCCAGAATCTGCGAGTCCATCTAAAACGTTTATTTGTTTTGACAAAGCATCAGCTAATTCTTTTGACAAACTAGTTACATAAATAACTTTTTTCAAAATATCTGGCCTACGTTCGAAAAGTGAAAACAATTGAACACCTGAAGTTAAGCCTGATAAAAAATACTCAAAATAATCTAATACCTCGTTTGGGTTCTTAGATTCTTGAGCGTAATTCCATATATTTTGTAATTGTGCTTCAAAAACTTCAACTGCTCGTTCAGATTTGAAGGCCTGTAGTTTCCGCCACTCGTCAAAGCGTATTTTTTGTTGATCAGTCGGTTCTGTATTATTGTTGATTATTCTAGATGAAGTTTCTGTAGCTGAATATGTTTTTTGTAATTGAACTTTAATATCTTTTTTGAAGTCTTCTAATTCATTATATCCAGTTAGTGCGCAAAGGTGTTTTAACTCCTCAAGATTATCAGGTATTGAATGACTTTGTGTGTCTCTAAGCATTTGGATCCGATGCTCTATTTTCCTATGATGTCGCAATGCTGTGATTAAAGTTTCAGCTATTTTTGGTGTAATACGTTTTTGATCAGCTAATGCTTTAAGTGCACCTTGTGTTGTGATTTCTCTCAATTCATGGTGTCTGCCTCCATAAATTAATTGATGGGCTTGAGCAAAAAATTCAATTTCTCTTATGCCACCTTGGCCAAGTTTGAGATTGTGTCCTTCAACAGTGATCGGACCTGATATTTCTTTATGTTGGCGTGATTGGATTAAAAGCTGTTCAATCTCTCCAATTGCTGCAAAATCTAACTCTGGTCTCCAAATAAATTTTTGCATCCGAAGTAGGAAATTGTTTCCAATTTTTTTATTTCCAGCGCAAACACGTGCTTTTATAAATGCCGCACGTTCCCATGTTCTTCCTTCACGTATATAATATGCTTCAGCGCTTTGCATTGTGGGGCAAACTGATGTCACTGAAGGGTTTGGACGTAATCGTAAATCAGTTCTAAAAACATATCCATATGCAGTATTTTTGGAAATAAGAGAAAAAACTTTTTGAGTAACTTTGATAAATATGGATCGATACTCTGAAACTTTGTCTACTGGGAATAAGGAGCTATCAAAAAGAAAAATTAAATCTATATCAGATGAATAATTAAGTTCGTGTGCACCCATTTTCCCCATTGCTAAAACAAACATTCCAGCTGACTCATTTTCATCAAGAAATTTCTTTTTGATCTTGCCTTGGTTAACACAAATTTCAAGTTCAGCGTTTAAGGCTGTCTGAACCGCAAAATCAGCAAAATTTGTTAATTTTTCTGTTATCCACTCAAGTGGGCGCAAATGTGATAAATCTATTAATGCTAAAACTAAAGCTGTTCTTGCTTTGGCAGTTCTCAATGCGATGTTTATATCACCATCTAATTGACGGGCTGCTGTAACAATTTGATCAGGACTGAGTTGCCAATGTTTCAATAGCCAATCACTATGTTGTTCTAATAATTTCCTTAAATAGGAACTACTGCCGGCAACACCTTTTAACAAATCTTGAGTTTTAGAGGGTAAGTCAATATATTTTGAAGTTATGTTTTCACTGATTATAGGATCAAATGGTATTGGAAAATGCGATATGGGTTCTTTGAAAATCATAAAGTAATCTTGGTATTCCATTTGGCCGTGGTCAATGAAAAAAACTTATATACAAAGCGTTGACTCTGCCTTTGTTACCTATATAAGCCGCTCATCGCTACATAGTGGTGACCATATTGGTGTTTGTGGCCTTCGTAAGAAGTTGCCTGTCGCCCAAAGCATTTCTGCTAAGGGAAAGGAAAGCGCTCTTATTTTAATTTAAGGAGTCCAGCGTATGACTAAACGTACAGCTGCCAAACATAAACTAGACCGCCGCATGGGTGAAAACATTTGGGGTCGTCCTAAATCTCCAGTTAATCGTCGTGAATACGGACCAGGCCAGCATGGTCAGCGTCGTAAACAAAAATTATCTGATTTTGGTATTCAGTTGCGCGCCAAACAAAAGCTTAAAGGCTATTATGGTGATTTAACTGAAAAACAATTCCGTCGTATTTACGCAGAAGCTGTCCGAGTAAATGGTGATACAGGTGAAAACTTGGTAGGACTTCTAGAGCGTCGTTTAGACGCTGTTGTATATCGTTCAAAATTTGTACCAACAGTTTTTGCTGCACGCCAGTTTGTAAACCATGGTCATGTGACTGTTAACGGTAAAAAAGTAAATATTCCTTCATACAGAGTTAAAGAAGGTGATGTAATCGAAGTACGTGAAAAATCACGTCAAATGGCATTAGTAATTGAGGCTTTGGCATCTGCTGAGCGTGATTTTGCAGAATACATAAATGTTGATTCATCAAAAATGAAAGCTGAATTTGTGCGTACTCCAGTTCTTGCTGATGTGCCGTATCCAGTAATTATGGAACCAAATTTAGTTGTTGAATATTACGCTAAAAACTAAATTCAGAATTAAAGAATTTTTTAAAGCCGTACAATTTTGTGCGGCTTTTTGTTTTTTAACATTAAAGAATTATATCAGACATAATTCATTTTGTTGTCTGTCATAGCAGGAATTATTTATTTGAATACGAACACCGTCTTTACAAAAAATGCTTATAGTCTTCCTTTTTGGAGACGACCAATAGCTCTGTTAGCTTTGATGGTTTTTGGAATGCATATGGGTTTTGCTACTTGGATGGCATTATTGAATAATTTTGTTCATGAACGTGCAAATTTTGATGGTTCAGATCTAGGGTGGCTTCAGAGTGTAAGAGAAATACCTGGCTTCTTTGCTGTTGCAGTGATTGTTGTTCTATGGGTGATGCGTGAACAAATCTTAGCTATTGTTTCATTGATTATGCTTGGATTTGCTGTTGCTGTGACTGCATGGTTCCCCACTTTTGGTGGGCTCTTGATTACAACATTCATATCAAGTCTTGGCTTTCATTATTATGAAACTGTTAAGCAAAGCTTAGAACTGCAATGGATACCCAAAGATAAAGCGCCTCAAACATTAGGGTGGCTTCTTGCCGTAGGTTCAGCAGGATCGTTAATCGCATATGGTGGAGTTGCAATTTTATGGAAATATTTTGAGTGGGATTATAACAAACTCTATTTAATTAGTGGTAGTATTACTATTTTAATAGCTTTGTTTTGTTATTTTGCATACCCAAGCTTCAAGGGCCCAACAATCCAAAATTCAACATTAATTTTACGAAAGCGGTATTGGTTATTTTATGCACTTCAATTTATGGCAGGTGCAAGGCGACAAATTTTTATTGTTTTTGCTGCATTTATGATGGTCGAACGGTTTGGATTTCAAGTTCATGAGGTCACAGTATTATTTCTGATAAACTATATTGCAAATATGTTATTTGGTCCAATTATTGGGCGCATTGTTCAAACGTTTGGTGAGCGTAATGCCCTTATATTTGAATATTTTGGATTAATTATAATCTTTGCTGCATATGGCGGTGTTTATGCTTTTGGATGGAGCGTTGTATTGGCAGCTGTATTATATGTTCTTGACCATTTATTTTTTGGATTATCAATTGCACAAAAGACATATTTTCAAAAGATTGCTGATCCTGCAGATATAGCATCAACGGCTGCAGTGGCTTTTACAATTAACCATATAGGAGCGGTCGTTTTACCAGCACTACTAGGGTATGTTTGGTTATATTCACCTGCATTTGTATTTATTGTGGCTTCGGGAATTGCTGCAATTTCACTCGTTTTATCTTTTTGTATTCCCAAAAAACCAAGTGCTAATAATGAGACTATTTTTTCAAAGTTAAGGGCATAATTATGAAGCGGCAAGCTAGGTTCACCACAGGTTCCACAATGCGCCATGTAATCGTTATGACTACTACGGGCATGATTGGGCTAACATTTATGTTTTTAATTGACGCTATAACTTTGTTCTGGGTTTCAAAACTTGAGAATGAAAGTTTCATGGCAGCAATGGGGTTCGCTTGGACAGTTCAGTTTTTCACTATCTCTTTTGGAATAGCATTTATGATAGCTACAACAGCCTTAGTTTCTAGGTCACTTGGGGCGGAAAATTGGGAAGATGCGCGCAAACAAACTAGTGTTTTTGCATTACTTACATTTGTAATATTATCAATAACCGTGTTTTTTTTATTAACTTTTAATAAAGAAATCTTGGCTTCTATTGGCGCTAGTGGAACTGTTTTAGAAACGGCATCAACCTTTTTATTAATTTCTGTACCATCATTGCCAATTATGGCAATTGGCATGATTGGATCAGCTGTTCTGCGTGCAGAAGGTGATGGATTTAGATCAATGATGGTAACCATATCATCGGGTATAGTTGCTGCGATTGTTGATCCATTATTTATTTTTGGATTTGATATGGGCATTCAGGGTGCAGCTCTTGGGGTGTCTGTTGCTAGAATAGTATCTGCAATATTAGCAATTTATTTTGTAATCAAAGTTAAAGATTTAGCGGCTACTATAAATTTTCAGGATGTTAAAAAATGGTATCTACCTTTTACAATGATTGCCATTCCTACGCTTCTAACTCAATTAGCTTCCCCTACCGGTAATATGTTTGCGACCAGTGTCATTTCTGAATTTGGTGAGTCTGCTATGGCAGGGTGGGCGGTTCTTGGTAGAGTTACTGTTGTTGCCTTTGGGGGTGTATTTGCTTTATCGGGCGCCATTGGTGGTATCATTGGGCAGAATTTTGGAGCAAATAAATTTGATCGTGTTAGAAGTTCATACAGAGATGCTTTAATCTTCTCTACTTTTTACGTAGTTCTTATATGGGGACTATTAGCCATTTTAACACCGTTTATTTTAAGAACATTTAATTTAAGTGGTGGAGCTGCAGATGTAGTTGCAGCATTTAATTATATTGCTGCAGGAAGTTATATATTTGCTGGAGCGCTCTATGTCTCTAATGCTTCTTTTAATAATTTAGGAAAACCATTGTATTCAACTTTATTCAATTGGGTGAAAGATGGTGCGGTTATGCTACCTTTTTGTATGATGGGTGGAGCAATCTATGGTTCTACAGGAGTTGTATATGGACAGGGATTAGCTTATATTTTTGCGGGTATTTTAAGTGTTATTTTTGGGTGGTGGTTTATAAATAGAGTTGAAAAAACACAAAAAAAAGCCATATAAAAAATCTATAAATTAATTCATAAAATCAAGGATGCATCAATGTTCTTTACTAAGCGACCTGTAGAAATACCAAGCCCAGAGAATGCTTTGCCTGGAAGAGATTATGAAATTGAAACTGCAGTAAACCATTTTGTATTAAACACGCCCATTAAAGGCCCTGTACCTGAAGGCTTTGGTGAAGCTATGTTTGGTATGGGCTGCTTTTGGGGTGTAGAAAGAATATTTTGGAACATTAAAGGTGTTTGGACTACTGCAGTTGGTTATGCAGCTGGACATACACCTAATGCAACGTATGAAGAAGTATGTTCTGGCATGACTGGGCATAATGAAGTTGTTTATGTTGTTTTTGATAAATCTATCATATCATTTGAGAGTTTATTGAAAGTGTTTTGGGAAGGTCACAATCCTACACAAGGAATGAGACAGGGTAATGATCAAGGAACACAATATCGTTCAGGAATTTATTGTTATGATGTTGATCAGAGGCTGGCCTCTTTTGCGAGTAAAAATCTTTATCAGCAAAGATTAAACTTAAATAATATTGGTATGATCACATCTGAAATATTGGATGCTCCAAAGTTTTTCTATGCGGAGACGTACCATCAACAATATCTCGCTAAAAATCCTACCGGTTATTGTGGCATTGGAGGAACTGGAATAAGTTGTCCTATTGGAGTGGATGCTTGACGTAAACAGCTATCTAACATAACGCAATCTAAAACGAGAATAAAATGCCAACATACACTTCACTGACAACACTTGAAGGAAAAGATGCTGCAAATGATTTAGGGCTTGCTTTGGAGAATTTGGAATATCCACCATATGGAGTGGGCGTTTTTGAAATTGAGGATGGCTCTGGATTTTATGAGGTTGGTGCCTATTTTATTGACGCTCCAGACGAAATTGCACTTTTGATACTGTCTACAGTTCATGGCGCTAAGCCGTTTGTAGTGTCAAAAGTTCCAGATAAAGATTGGGTTGCTGAAGTCCGTCGTGAGTTAGCTCCGGTAGAAGCAGGTAATTTTTTTGTATACGGCTCACATGATGCTGAAAAAGTACCTGCTAATTGCAAGCCATTGCTTATTGAAGCTGCAATGGCGTTTGGAACTGGTCATCATGGAACAACTAAAGGATGCCTGATGGCATTGGATAAGTTGGTTAAATCAGGTTTCATTGGAAAAAATGTAGTGGATATAGGTTGTGGTACCGCAGTGCTTGCAATGGCTGCCGCAATGTGTTGGCCAAATAAAGTATTGGCAAGTGATATAGATGAAATAGCGACTGAAACATCAAAAGCAAACGCTGATGCGAATGGTCTAAGTGATCGTATTGAAGTAATAACTTGTGCAGGGTTTGATCACCCTAAGTTAAGGGCATCCGCTCCATATGATTTGATTTTAGCTAATATATTAAAAGGCCCGCTGGTAGCACTTGCTCCTGATATGTCTCAAAACTCTGGCAACGGAGGGTATGTTATTTTATCAGGATTATTAAATACTCAAGCAGATGCAGTTATTGAGGCTTATCTTGATGTATCATTTGAGCTGGTTGATCATATAAATATAGCAGAATGGTCAATTTTAACATTTCGAAAAATTTAAGAAGTAGTGGAAAAAAAACGCCAAACATATCTAATTATGTTTAGCGTAATTCAATAACTTATTAATATCTTAAAATAATATCACGAAATGTTATTAGATATTATTGATATCACTTCTTGAAAGTCCAATGTCGTTTAATTCACGATCTGTTAACTTTGAAAGAACAATTTTTGTTTGACGCGTTTGATACCATTTAACAGCTTTTTCTGCATTAATTTCAATAAAATTTGTAATTCTAAAAATAGTAATTGAGCCAAATGGGTGTGATGTTGTATTTGCGAAGTATGCCATGATAAAATCCTATTATCAGTGAGTGTCTGTTAGGCTCATCTAGGCTTCTATATTGCTATTTACCAATGATATTTGTGCATTCCCGTTGTGCAATTTATGCATAGCTTTTTAGTTTGTATAAACTACTGTTTTTAAATTGAATAAATTCAACACTTGGCGAATGTTCTTGTTTCGTGCTATGTGTAAAAATAAAATGGAATATTAATATGCGTGTTATTGGTATTGATCCTGGATTAAGAAATTTGGGTTGGGGTGTTGTTGATGTGATTGGCCCAAAAATTAGCCATATTAGTAATGGTGTTTGCAACTCTTCAACGGGTACATTGGCTGAACGATTGTTGGAATTACATAATCAATTAACAAGTGTTATAAATAAATATCATCCAACAACATCAGCAGTTGAAAAAACTTTTGTTAATAAAGATGGTGCTGGAACATTAAAGTTAGGACAGGCGAGAGGTATTTGCTTGCTTGCTCCTGCACAGGCTGGACTAGATGTGTCAGAATATGCACCAAATACTGTAAAGAAGGTAGTTGTGGGTGTTGGGCATGCCGACAAAAAACAAGTTGAGCATATGGTTAAAATGCAATTTCCTGGAGTGAAATTTACTGGACCTGATGCAGTTGATGCGCTGGCTATAGCTTTATGTCATGCACACCATGCTCAATTCTCTGGTAAATTAGATGCCGCAATTGCAAGGGCACAGGGGGTAGCATGATAGGAAAAATAACAGGTCGAGTAGATTATCGTGGAACTGATCATGTTTTAGTAGACGTTCAAGGTGTTGGTTATATGGTTTATTGTTCTGAACGAACTTTATCTGGATTGCCTTCGCGAGGTGGCGTTGTAGCTTTATATACTGATTTACTTGTTCGTGAGGATAATTTGCAATTGTTTGGTTTCACGACATTAGCAGACAAAGAGTGGCATAAATTATTAACAACAGTTCAAGGCGTCGGAGCAAAAGCTGCCTTAGCTATAGCGTCTACTTTAGGAACGGATGGTGTATCAAAGGCAATAGCGCTTGGTGATGTAAATGCAATTAAATCAGCGCAAGGAATAGGACCCAAAATAGCACAAAGAGTTATTACTGAATTAAAAGACAAGGCACCAAAAATAATGGCTATGGGTGGAGAAGGCTCGGCAATTGTAGAAGCAGATGTAAGTATGGTCATTGATGTCCAAACTCCTGTTGAAACGCCTGTAATAACTAAGAATCAAAAGTCAGAAGCTAGTGCTCAAGCTGATGCTCTGTCTGCATTAATTAATTTAGGTTACGGGCATGGAGATGCTGCAGGAGCTATTGCTCAAGTAACAAGTGAAATACCCAGCTCAGTTTCTACTGAGATAATCAAAGCTGCACTCAAGCTATTGGCTCCAAAGGGCCGATAGGCTAATGAAAGATATGACAAATTCAGATCCAAATTTACGACCAGAGCCTTTAATAGATGATGTTGACCGCGCTCTTAGGCCTCAAAATTTAAATGATTTCACTGGCCAATCAGAAGCTAGAGCAAATTTAAAGGTATTCATCGAGAGTGCAAAAAAAAGAGGTCAAGCTATGGATCATACATTGTTCTATGGTCCCCCTGGCTTAGGTAAAACAACACTTGCGCAAATTATATCAAAAGAACTAGGTGTTAATTTTCGTATGACATCTGGCCCAGTATTAGCAAAAGCTGGTGATTTGGCTGCTATTTTAACAAACTTAGAAGAGCGAGATGTTTTATTTATTGATGAAATCCATAGATTAAACCCAGTTGTTGAAGAAGTTTTATACCCAGCATTAGAAGATTTTGAGCTTGATCTTATGATTGGGGAAGGTCCAGCTGCACGTTCTGTCAGAATTGATTTACAGCCATTCACATTAGTTGGCGCGACAACAAGATTAGGATTATTAACTACTCCGTTACGTGATCGTTTTGGAATTCCAACAAGGTTGGAGTTTTATACTGTTGATGAATTATGTTTAATCGTTGAACGTGGTGCTAGATTGATGGGTATTGAGGCATCACCTGATGGGGCACGAGAGATAGCAAGGCGCGCACGAGGAACTCCAAGAATTGCAGGTCGTTTGTTGCGTCGAGTGGTTGATTTTGCAACGGTTGAAGGTAATGGGTCTATCTCAAAGGAACTTGCTGATAATTCCTTAACTCGCTTAGGAGTGGATGATTTGGGACTTGATGGTGCAGATAGACGATATTTGCGTATGGTTGCTGAAAATTATGCTGGAGGTCCTGTTGGCATAGAAACTATTGCAGCAGCACTTTCTGAATCTAGAGATGCAATAGAGGAAGTTGTAGAACCGTTTCTTCTGCAGCAAGGTTTAATACAAAGAACTCCAAGAGGAAGAATGTTGGGGCAAAAAGCTTGGAGCCATCTTGGACTAAAAATTCCAAAATCAATAAATCAATCTGATTTATTTGTGGATAGAAAATAATGACAGATGCTTTGAGTCTTAAAGAAATTGAAACTTTATTTACTGGTTCTGATGGTGTTTTTCGTTTTGCTCGATGGAATAGACCAATAGTTCCTATTATTTTTGGGGTTGATGATGAAACTTTAGTTCATTTAAAAACATCCATAGTCACAACGATTGGTATTACCGGCAACAAAATTGAAGAGACTGACCCAGAGTTGGGTGCAAATCTTATGTGGTTTTTTTGCAAAGAATGGGAGGAAATTTTATCTGTTCCTGACCTTAAGAAATTAATTCCTAACTTAAATGATATTGTAAAAAAACTGCAAACTACATCCACTAAAAGTTATAGAATTTTCGCCTTTGATAATGAGGGTGGAATCAAGATGTGTGTACAATTAATAAAGGTTTCTGATGAAACGGCTGAGATGTCGATACAAGCTCTTGCAACAGGAGAAACTTTCCAATGCCTTGTTTTGTTTTCTAGCAAAGCATTTATTGATGAAAGCCCAATAGCACAAATATCTCAAAATAATTTGTGTGTTCCAAAACCAGAATATGCAGCATTAGTTAGGGCCGCTTATGATCCAGTCTTACCTGTATCATCGCAAGATAAAAGCCATGCATTGAGATTATTTGCGAGGTCAAATATTTTTGTTTCTGGTATGAACAAATGATACATAATTTTGATTTCCGTATTTTTTATGAAGATACTGATTTAGCCGGCATAGTATATTACGCCAATTATTTAAAATTTATAGAACGAGGGCGCTCTACATTAATAAGAGAGTCTGGAATTGACCAAGCTTTACTTAGAGATTTGGGACATTTTTTTGTAGTTAAAAAAATTAATGCAGAATATCATGCTTCAGCAAAACTAGATGATGAGCTAAGAGTTGAAACGCAATTAATAAAGATATCTGGCGCTAAAGTAGAATTTAATCAATGTGTCTTTAATAAAAATTTATTACTATTTTCATCAATTGTAACAGTTGCTTTTATCACCGCACAAGGACACCCAAAAAGATTGCCAAATGATATAATTGATAAGTTAAAGCAATTTGCCGCTTAAGGCGCATCTTAATAACAAAAATATAGTTTTTATATGCAACCTCGTTATGTTAAGATTCATAACAAATGCGTTGTTAATAAATAACAGCCCCAAGTAGAATGAGCAGTATTATGGAAACTGAAGCACTAACCGCAGCGTCAGAAATTGATTTTTCTGTCCTAGCTTTATACCTACGCGCAACATTTACTGTGAAAATAGTAATGTTAATGTTGATATTTTCATCAATATGGTCGTGGTCGATTATAATCCAAAAATTTATAAATTATAGAAAAGCGCGCAAAAATGCATACCTTTTTGATAAAGCTTTTTGGTCAGGAGCTCCGTTAGATCAATTGTATGATCGAGTTGGATCTGAGCCATCAGGTGCAAGTGAAAAGATATTTGTAGCGGCAATGAGTGAATGGGAAAGATCTCATCGTGGTGAGGATTTAATAGGTGGTGCTCAACAAAGAATTGACAGATCAATGGATGTGGCGATTGCACGTGAGAGTGAAATTTTAAATAATGGCCTAACGTTCTTAGCAACAGTTGGCTCAACTGCTCCATTTATTGGCCTTTTTGGTACGGTATGGGGTATAAAAAATGCATTTGAAGAAATTGCAATTCAACAAAATACGAATTTAGCCGTTGTTGCTCCTGGTATTGCTGAAGCTTTGGTTGCAACTGCACTTGGATTATTAGCGGCTATTCCTGCGGTAATATTTTATAATAAGTTATCTGCCGATGCTGATAGATTAGTTGGTGGGTATGAAAGCTTTGCTGATGAGTTTTCGACAATTTTATCACGTCAGCTTGATTCATAGGAGCTAATTATGGGGGCATCAATATCTCCAAGAGATGGTGGAGGTGGCAAGCGCCGCAGAGGACATGCAAAAAACCGACCCATGGCTGAAATAAATGTAACACCTTTTGTTGATGTTATGTTGGTTCTTTTGATAATTTTTATGGTTGCGGCACCAATGTTGACAGTTGGTGTTCCAATTGAATTGCCAAAAACAGCCGCTCAGCCATTAGCAACAGAGCAAGAAGAGCCATTGACAATAGCTTTGTCATCAGAAGGTAAGATTGTATTGCAAAATATTGAAATTAAAAATGAAAATTTGATAGAAAAGCTAGTGGCTGTAGCTGAAGAAAGAACGAATAATAAAGTTTTTTTACGAGCAGATGCTTCAGTAAACTATGCTGCAGTTATGGAAGTTATGGGCGCTTTAAATGCTGCTGGATTTAATAATATTGGTTTAGTAACAGACGCAGGTGGGCCAAAATTAGATGGCTCCGATCCTTAGGTCTGTATAGTGGATCTAGGCGTCAAGATATCAGGAACTGCACATGCAATACTTATTGGTATTGCAATTTTTGGAGCGCCAATCTTTAGCGCAGATGAAGAAAATCCAATTCAAATTTCTGAAGTCAGTTTAATATCTTTACAAGAATTCGAATTGCTAACAAAAGAAAATACACCGATTTTCCAAACAGAACCTGAGCCTGAAGTACAAGAACCAGAACCTGAGCCTGAAGTACAAGAACCAGAACCTGAGCCTGAAGTACAAGAACTAGAGGCAGAGCCTGAAGTGCAAGAAATTATTAGTGACTCTGAGACTGATCCGGTTGCGCCAATTACTGATCAAGACAATCTTGGGGAGCTAACACCTGAATTTAATGAAAACGCAG